>QHCA01000162.1 GCA_003244095.1 Pseudonocardiales bacterium
TTGGTCTATCCCGCCGTCGGCGGGGGCGTCGCGTTCATGTGGCGCAACAATGACGATCCGGCGATGCCGTGGAGTGGCCCGTGGGTGTTCGGGCAGGGCCTCGGTCATGTCGACGCGGTCACGATGATCCAGAGCAACTACGGCGACCCGGGCAACCTCGAGTTGATCGCCCGAGTGGGAGACGCGTTGCAGTTCTTCTGGCGGGACTCCGGCCCAGCTTTCACCTGGAACGGTCCCTTCCAGACACCGTAGCGGCGTTCCGTCGAGGGAAGGCCAGGCCAGCTCGGAGAGCTCGTACGTCCCGAGTAGCTGCTAGTGCGAACCGAGACGCCGGGGAGGTCGGCGAAACGCAGTGGCATCGTGCGACACCACAAGTCGGTCCCGCGTGGCGGCGGCGGCGACCAGGGTCATGAGCGCTGCGCGGCCGTCCCGAGCGACGGACGTGCGCGAGGAGCCCCGAATGCGCCCGAGCTGCGCGACGACCGGAACCTCTCCGACCGGCAATGGGCCCGACTGAAGTCGCTGTTCGCCAATGACGACCCCACCCGGAAGATCCTCGCCGCCTGGGCCGGTAAGGGACGCCTGCGGCAACTGTTCGACCCAGTGGAGGGCGGCCCACGGCCGTATGAGATCCGCGCACGGCTCGAGCGGATCTACCAATGCGCCGCCGGCCAACCGCGCCGAGCTGACCCGGCTCGCCACTACGATCGAGACCCAATGGCCCGAGGTCCTCAACTCCGTAAGCTGCGCGTCACCAACGCCCGCACCGAGGGCCTGAGCCGGGTCGTCAAGACCATCAAGCGTGTCGGCTGCGGCCGTCGACCTGCTGCTCGTGCAGCAGTCGGGCCCTGGAGACTGTCGGAGTGTCCCGCTTCCATGTCGAGGCGTGGGCGCGGTGTTGGATGCCGCCGGCGCGCCTGCGGCTTCCGCAACCCCGAAACTCACCGCCGCCGAATACGGTCCCGCTGCACCCGGCGAACACGTGCGGCCTCGCACGGGTGGGGCCCGCTCGCGGCCGGCCCGTGGTGGGGGCGGTCCGGCGCGGGAGCGGCCGGCAGGGCGCCGTGGCCGCCGGCCATGTCCATGCTCATGACCGCGACGGGCATGACCTGGTGTGTCGGGCCGGCCAGGGCGGTGCCGGACAGGCCGTGCATCGCGACGAGCCCGGCCAGCAGCGCGAGGACCAGGACGGCGGGCGTCCGGTTCCGGCGACGGGGCAGGGTCACGGGACCGGAACGAACGACCACCTACGCCTGTTCCCTGCCGTCGCGGGGTCAGATCCCGACCGCAACGGCCCGCGAAGGTCGTTGGGCGTGTCGGCCCATCTGCCTCGAAGCCACACTGTCAGCGCCGCAACGTAGGTTCCGCTCAGGACGAGCGCGATCGCCAGCCAGGCGACGGCACCGCCGGGGAGGTAGTGCTCGGCGATGTGCCCGAGGAAGACGTTCTGCCACTGGCTGTGCGCCGAGCCCTCGCTGAACATCAGGTCGGGGACGATCGCGTAGACGTGGAAGGCGAGCAGTGTCAGCAGGGGGTAGCGAGGCCCCGGCCGGCCCGCGATCGACAGCCAGGCGAGGAGGACCAAGGAGGTGAACGCAAGGGCGTCGAGGAAGTGCGTCGACCAGTGGAACCTGGCCTGTTCGGCGTCGTAGCGCTGGAACAGCACCGCCTCAATGGCGAGCAGGAGCACGAGCTGCCAGGCGAGGGTGCGTGGACGCAGCGCGCGGTAGTCGCGGTTCCAGCCGCCCTGGTCGGCGGTCATGACGCGTGGCCTGTCAACCCGGCGGTGAGCAGCTCGACCTCGGACGCGTGGTCTAAGTAGGCCGGGTCCAGGGTGGCGTAGCGGACCCGCCGGGACCGGTCGACGATCGCGTAGCCGACGGGCGGGCCGCCGTCGTTCGGGGTCCGCATCCCTAAGGCGTCGCGCAGGGCTGACGTGCCGGGCTTTCCGGCCACGGCGACGACCAGACGCGAGCCGCTGCGGGTGGCGCCGGCCCTCCACTGCGCGAGGGTCTGGCCCGGTGGCTGCCGCCTCTCGAACAGAACGACGACGCTGCTCCCGCCCAACGCGATGCCCCCGATCCGGTCTGGCAGCTGGGGCCCGTTGTGCAGGGCGCCGTCGCGCTGGAACGCCTGGTTCGGGTCGTCCAGCGGCCCGTTGTTCGTCCCGAAGGCGATCACCAAGACGGACAGGACGACCGCGGAGACGGCGAACGCGACGGCCGGGGTCCACCAGCGCAACGGCGGCGGGCAGGGCCGGGGGCTGCCGGTAGAGCACTGCGCCTGGTCGATCGGCGATGCGACGGTCATGCGGATCTCCTCGCGCTTGCAGGTCGGCCTGGGAGGCGTGGTGCGGCCGCCAGCGCCGGGTCGTTCGTGATCCGGTCCCAGAACGAGTCGGCCCAGACGCGGTGGCCGCGGTCGTCCGGGTGGAACCAGTCCGCGGCGAAGTCGGTCAGCATCGCTGCCGGCCCACGCGCCTGCTCGGCGTCGTGCAACCGGACGACGCACAGCCCGTTCTCCTCGGCGCAGCCGGCGAGGAGCCGTCCGGTCTCGGCCGCGCGCCGCTCCCACTGACCGTGCATGAAGTACGGCACGTCCGCGACGAACGCGCCGGCCGGGAGACCCGCGGTGAGCTCGCAGACCAGGGCGGAGAAGCGTTCCGGGTCGTAGACGACGACGTCGTTCCCGCCGATGTCGACCGTCACCACGTCCGGGCTGAACTCGGCCAGCCTCGGGAGCTGCTCCCGGACGAGGTCGGCGAGCCTGGCCCCGGAGCAGCTGAGGTTCACCACCTGCACGGGCCGCCCGGTCCGCTCGCGCATCCGCTGCGCGAGCAGACCGACGTAGCCGCGCTCGGGACGGCTCGCGCCGACGCCCTGCGCCGCGCTGTCGCCCAGCGCCACATACAGCAGGCCACCGGCCTCGCCGCGGGGAACCGCCCAGTAGTCGGCGTAGCGCCCGACGCTGCACCCGACGCGAGCGGCCTTCGCCGCCCACAGCCCGAGCAGCGCCAGGCCGCCCAGCAGGGCGGCGCCGCGCATTCGCGCCGGCGCCTCTCGACCCGGTTTGCCGGCTCGTCTGCCCTTGCGCCGCATCGCCCGCTCCTCCGGAGGGCCGCCCAGGCCCTGCCGCGCTCCCAGCGACACGGAGACCCGCGCCGCTGTCGGGCTGCTATCGACCGGACCGCGTGAGATCCTCATCGTGGGAGTGCGTGACGCCGTCCGGGTGGGTGTGCTGCGCCGGCTTGCCCATGCCGCGCATGCCCCACATCATTGCGACCATCATCCCGACGAAGGCGAGCGGCCAGAGCAGGAACACGGCGCCCCCGCCGACACCGGAGAAGAACAGGGCTCCTCCTACGACGACCAGCGCCACCATCACATACGAGTGCTTCATGCCCCTCATACGGACCATCTCCAAAAACGGGGATCGTGGTGCGGGCCGGGCGTCGGGCGGCGGTGCCATCCGGTCGTCGGGCTCACGTCCAACGTAGGCAGCTTCACCGGGGACGGTCAGGGCACAAGGTCCCGATGTGTTCGGACGAAAGGCACATCCGTACGTCCTTGCGGGAATGCAGGAATGGTGGCAGCGTTGTCCTCGGCAGGGAACCGACGGACGGGATGCGACGTGGGCGTTTTGGCAACGATCGGCGACAGCCTGGCCGAGGGCTGGTGGATGTTCTACGACACCCTGTGGGCGCTCGTCGTCGGCTTCGGTCTGTCGGGTGCGGTGCAGGCATTCGTCTCCAAGGGCGAGATGCAGCGCGTGCTCGGCGACCACCGGCCCGCGACCATCGCCAAGAGCAGCTTTTTCGGCATGGTCAGCTCGTCGTGCTCATACGCCGCGAGCGCCCTGGCCAAGAGCCTGTTCTCCCGGGGCGCGGACTTCACCAGCTCGATGATCTTCATGTTTGCGAGCACGAACCTGGTGGTGGAGCTCGGCATCGTGTTGTGGCTGTTGATCGGCTGGCAGTTCGCCGTCGCAGAGTTCGTCGGTGGCTTCGTCATGATCGTGGTACTGGCCGTCGTACTGCCCCGCGTCGTGAACGTCGCCGACCTCGACGCCGCCAGGGCCCGGCTGCGCGCGGGCAAGGCAGGCGCGTCCGGGCATGAGGCGCACGCTGCGATGGCCGAGCAGGACGAGGACGCCCGCAACGCCAAGCCGTGGCGCGCACGGCTGCGCTCGCGCGCCGGTTGGGCCGACGCGTCGGGCTACACCATCAGCGACGTGACGATGCTGCGCAAGGAACTCGTCATCGGCTACGTCGTTGCCGGGTTCGCCTCGATGGCCGTCCCGACCTCAGTCTGGCGGGCCCTGTTCCTGACCGGCCACGGCTTCTGGTCGGCACTGGAGAACGTGATCATCGGACCGGTCCTGGCGTTCATCAGCTTCGTCTGCTCGATCGGCAACGTGCCGCTGGCCGCCGCGCTGTGGAAGGGCGGGATCAGCTTCGGCGGGGTGATCGCTTTCATCTTCGCCGACCTGCTCGCACTGCCCCTGGTCCTGATCTACCGCAAGTTCTACGGCACTCGCCTCGCGGTCAAGCTCAGCCTCGTGTTCTGGGCCGTCATGAGCTTCGCCGGCCTTGTCACCGAAGGCATCTTCACCGGTCTCGGTCTGGTTCCCACCAAGCTCCGCGGCGACATCGCAACCACCCACTTCGGGCTGAACTACACGACCGTTCTCAACGTCATCGCCGTGTTCGCGTTCGGATACCTCTACTGGCTCTACAAGAACGCCGCCCGGTACGGCGGCGGCCAGGGCTACGCCAAGGACGTCGTGTGCGGCATGCAGGTCCGGACCGACGACGCCCCCGCCCGCGCCGAGCACCAGGGACAGACGTTCTACTTCTGCTCCGACAAGTGCCACCACAAGTTCGAGGGCGCACCGGCGAAGTACGCGACCGGGACGGCCGTCCAGACGATGACGGGCGACCACCCGGACAACGACGCAGCGCCGTCCGCGACCGACCCGGTCTGCGGCATGACAGTCGACCCGGCGGCCGCCGTTTCCGCGGATCATGCCGGCAGGACCTACTTCTTGTGCTCCGACGGCTGCCGCAGCACGTTCCTCGCCGATCCACTAGCCCATCTGAGCACCGCACGCGATCCGGTCTGCGGGATGGACGTCTCCGTCGCCGCACCCGGCGCGACCGCGACGGTCGACGGCACCGGGTACGTGTTCTGCATGCAGGGCTGCGCCGATTCGTTCGCCGCGAACCCTGGCGGCTACCTGTCCCAGTCCGCCGGCGCGTCGCGATGACCGCGGAGCTGACGGTCGAGCCGCACGCCCACCCGATCGACCCCATCCGCGTCGCCCGCGCCCGCAGCCGCATGCCGAGCCTGGACGAGGCGAGCAGGCTCACCGGCCTGCTCTCGCTGATCGCCGACCCGGTCCGGCTGCGGATCCTGTACGCGCTCGACGTCAGCGAGGAGCTCTGCGTCGGCGACCTCGCTCTCGCGCTCGGCGCCAATGAGGACCAGGTCACGTACGGACTTCGGCTGCTGCGCACCGCAGGTCTCGTCGTGGGACGCAAGGACGGCCGTGTCGTCTACAACCGCCTCGCCGCCGACTTCCCCGAGCCGCTACGCGACCACTGCCTGCACCAGCTCGTCGAGATCACCCGCCGACCGCTCGCCATCGAGGAATGACCGATGACGATCAGGATGCCGTGCAAGCGCTGCAAGGAGATGATCGTCGCCGTCGACGAGGATGACCTCGTCCGTCAGGTCGAGGAGCACGCCCGCGACCATGGGAGCGCGCACGGCAAGCACGTCCCCAAGCGACAGCACATCCTGCGGCACCTGCGCGGCGGGGAGCACAGGCACGGCTGAGCCTGGCTGAAGCTCCATGTCATCCATCGCTGCTCGTTGCTCAAGGGCTGCGCGGCGTGCAAGTGGCACCCGTGAGAACGCCGACCGAGGGCCGCCCCCGGGGTTAGCGGACTACGCGACACCGAGCATGCAATGCCGGTTCTCACACAAGCGCCACCGGCGAATGCCGGCCATCCGGCTGACGTTCTCCGGATCACAGGCTGGCCTGCGACGAGAATGGCCGACCCAGCGTGAGCGGCCGGTGCGAGTCACCAAGCTCGGTGTCCGCGCCGCCCGTAACAAGCTGTTGCCGTAGCCGTCCTCTTGTGCGCGAAGCGCCATGTCCGGCGGCTTCCGTGTGAAGCGGCGGTTGCAGTACGGACAGATCACAACGTGATGCGGCTGCCCCGATGCGGCCGGGTGGGCCCGGGACGCCGGCACGGTGCCTGATCCGCGCCGACAAGAGGACGGTAGCCCGGATCGACGAGGCGGACCGCTACCGGCGCAACAGCGGACGGCATCTGAGCCAACCGGACCGCTGCAGGTCTTCACGGGCGGTGACCGCCACGGTCGGCGGGCCGCTGCTGGCTACGGGCACCAGTTCACGCTGAGTCCGTGCCGCTGGCCGAATCGTTGCAGGTTGGCAGTGAGGATGGCCTGGATCGTGGCCAGCTGGTCGGGTGTTGTGGCTTCGGCGGTGAGGACCAGCTCCTCAGCGCCGGCGGTGATGCGGCACCTGCCGCCCTGGGGAAACTCGACCATGCCCTGAGTGGGTGTCCACTCGGCGTTAGCTCCCATGTGTGTCGCGTGCTTGCACAGCTGCTTTGCGTAGTGATCCGCGGTCGAGGTGGGGATGCGGGCGTCGGATCTGACCATCACTGCGTTCCTTCGAATGACGGGCCTGCTGTGGATCCGGGTGGGAGCTGGTTAACACGACGGGGCGGCTCACCGTTCGGGTGGCTGCCTGGTTGGGTCAGGCCGTTCTCATAGGCATAGATCACGGCTTGGATGCGGTCGCGGAGTCATCCCCGGGTGGGTGAAGGTGCTGGGGATCGTCGCCACGATCGCCCTGATCGTGCTGCTGGTGGTCCTGCACCTCACCCGAACTCTCGGGGCCGGCGTCCACCGATGATCGAGGCAGCCGACAGCGGCGAACGCGAAAGCGCCGAGGCCGGGACACGTGCAACAGACGCCGCGACGAAGGCCACGAAGTCTGGCCCCGCCGACCCGGTGGTGATCGTGCGGTCATTGAGCAAGCGTTACGGCAACTTCGTCGCCGTCCATGATCTGAGCTTTTCCCTCGGCCGGGGCACGGTCACCGGTTTCCTAGGTCCCAACGGCGCCGGCAGGTCGACCACGCTGCGAATGCTGCTGGGCCTGGCCGAGCCCACAGCGGGCGAGGTGCGGGTGTTCGGGCGGTCCTACCGCGACCTCGACGACCCGGCCCGCCGGGTCGGTGCGGTGCGGCGCGGTGCTCGAGTCCAACGACTTCCACCCGGCGCGCTCCGGACGCAATCACCTCCGCGCGCTCGCCCTCGCGGCGCGGATTCCCTACGCCCGCGTGGAGGAGCTGCTGGATCTCGTCGAACTCACCGGTGCGGCCGGCCGCCGGGTCAAAGGCTATTCACTGGGCATGCGGCAACGACTCGGGCTGGCCGGCGCCCTACTGGGCGACCCCGAACTCCTCATCCTCGACGAGCCAGCCAACGGGCTCGACCCCGCCGGCGTGCACTGGCTACGCGGGTTCATCCGCAGCTTCGCCGACCGTGGCGGGACAGTAGTGATCTCCAGCCACGTGCTTGCCGAAGTCGCCCTGACCGTCGACCACGTCTTGATCATCGACCACGGGCGACTCTTCGCAACCGCCCGGCTCGATGAACTGACCAGTCGCGGGGAAACCCTCGAGGGCATGTACCTCGACCTGACCGCAAGGCAGGCGCCGTGATCGCGGTACTGCGCGCCGAGCTCCTCAAGCAGCGCTCGACCCGGACAAATCTCGGCCTGTTCGCCACCATGCTCGGCTTGGTCCTGCTCGCTGAGCTCCTGCACAGCTTCGGCCTGCCCGCCAGAGACCTCAACACAGCCGCCCGGCAACTGCAGCTCCTCGACCCCGGAGTGATCATCGGCACGCTGCTCGCCGCCCTTCTCGGCGCCATGTCGATCACCGCCGAGATCCGACACGGGACGATCCGGCCGTCCATGCTGGTCAGCCCGGGCCAGAAGCCCGACACCCCGGTGCTCGCACCTGCAGTCGCCGCCATCCTGCTCGCGGTTTACGCGGCCGCCGCCGCCACCACCGGATGGATGGCCACCAACCGCCGCGATGTCGCCTGACCATTCCGACGTGTCAGCCGGCCCACATGCACGGCAGCCGACGCCGGAGCCGCCTCCCGACGTTCGAGTGGTGTAGCTAACCGCCACTTCGCGAGACCTCAGAGGAAACACCCCCGGGCGCTAGCAGCAATCTGCGCCTCGCCAGGCTCGCTGCCTTCGCGTACGGCGATCGCGGCGAGGGCCAGGCCGATCACTGGATCGGTCCATCGCCAGCCGAGGGTTGCGGTGAGGGCCAGCCCGGCCAGGCCGGCATGACGATCAGGCTGGTGGCAGTGACCACGATGCCGAGCATGCTGGTGGTGCTCCGGTGGCGGGTGATCAGGTCCCGGACGCCTTGTACGGCGATATAGGGGGCGAGGAGGAAGAAGGAGGCGGCGACGGCCTTCTGCGCGCGGGCCTCGGCCGTTTCTGACAGGGTACGGGTGCCGGTGAACCGCCAGATGACGATGATCGAGGCGAGGCCCTCGATGCCGAGCCCAGTGCCCAGCCGGTCAGCGAGATCGAACTGGAGGTGGCGCCGGCGTAGAGGCCCAGGGCGCCTTCACCGGCCATCCACAGCAGCGACACCCACGACAGGGTGCGGGCGGTCCGGGCGGCGGCCTGCCAGCGCGGATCGCCGCGTACCAGCGCGGCTGCCGGTGGCCCTCCGCTCATGGCGTGATGCAGGGCCGGGCGCCGTGTTCGTGGGCGGCGTGCCCGAGCGGCTCGAACTGGAAGGTGGAGTGGGCGACGTCGAAGTGCCCGGCCAGGCACTGCTGGAGCTCGTCGAGCAGTGCCGGTAGGTGCCCGTCAAGGAAGCAGGAGTCGTCGACCACGACGTGCGCGGTCAGGACCGGCAGGTCGGAGGCGACCGAGGACGCGTGCAGGTCGTGGACCTGGTGCACGTGGGCGACTTCGACGATGTGGGCGCGGACGGCGGCCAGGTCCACCCCTTTCGGGGTCGCCTCCATCAGCACGTCGACGGTCTCGCGAAGCAGCTTCCAGGTGCGGGGCAGGATCAGCACGCCGATCAGCAAAGACGCGATCGCGTCCGCGCGCAGGAACCCGGTGAACGCGATCACCCCCGCGGCGATGAGGACCGCGGCGGCGCCGAGGGCGTCGTTGACGACCTCCAACAGCGCCGCGCGGGTGTTGAGGTTGCCCCCCTGGATGCGGGACAGCAGCAGGATCGACACGGCATTGCCCAGTAGACCGACCACGCCGAAGACGGCCATCACCCCTGAGCCCACCGCCGGGGGTTCGATCAGCCGGCGGACCCCTTCGACCAGGACGAACCCGCCGACGGCGAGCAGCACCGCCGCCTGCACGGCGGCGGCCAGGACCTCAGCACGCCGGTACCCCCACGTCCGAGCGTCGGTGGCGGGCCGGCCGGCCAGCACCGCGGCCACCAGGGCCAAGCTCAGCCCGGCGACGTCGGTGAGCATGTGCCCGGCGTCGGAGAGCAGCGCCAGCGA
>QHCA01000163.1 GCA_003244095.1 Pseudonocardiales bacterium
CAGGACAGCTCGGAGACGTGCACGAGGCCGTCGACCCCGCCGAGGTCGACGAACGCCCCGAAGTTGACGATCGAGGAGACGACGCCCTTGCGCACCTGGCCCTTGGCCAGCTTGTTGAGGAACTCGCTGCGCACCTCGGACTGGGTCTGCTCCAGCCACTGCCGGCGGGAGAGCACGACGTTGTTGCGGTTCTTGTCCAGCTCGATGATCTTGGCTTCGAGCTCCTTGCCGACGTACGGCTGCAGATCGCGCACCCGGCGCATCTCGACGAGCGACGCGGGCAGGAAGCCGCGCAGGCCGATGTCGAGGATCAGGCCACCCTTGACCACTTCGATCACCGTGCCGGTGACGATGCCGTCCTCTTCCTTGATCTTCTCGATCGTACCCCACGCGCGTTCGTACTGCGCGCGCTTCTTGGACAGGATCAGCCGGCCTTCCTTGTCCTCCTTCTGCAGGACCAGGGCCTCGACCTCGTCACCGATCTTGACGACGTCATTGGGGTCGACGTCGTGCTTGATCGACAGCTCGCGGGAGGGGATGACCCCCTCGGTCTTGTAGCCGATGTCGAGCAGGACCTCGTCGCGATCGACCTTGACGATGGTGCCCTTGACGATGTCACCATCGTTGAAGTACTTGATCGTCTCGTCGATGGCGGCGAGGAAGTCCTCCGCGGACCCGATGTCGTTGACCGCGACCTGCGGAGTCGTCGACGGGGCGGGAGTAGTGCTGAGGCTGGGCGGCTGGGTGGCTGTGGTCATGTGGGTGGGGGCTCCGAGAGGTGGGCGTCATCAGGCGGCACGCGATGAGCCCGTGATCGCCTGGGTGCTCGGACACCGACACCCGAGCGGAACACGGGAGAAGTGAACGTGCATGACGAGCGCGGCCTGCTCCGGTGAGACTGCGCAGGCTCACAGCGCATCTGACATCGTACGGGCGCACTGTGACGAGGGTCAATCACGTCGATCGATGGTGAAGCGGAAGGTGTCCGGATGAACCCGGCAGATGATGCCGTCGGCGCCGCCCGGCGGCCGTCCGACGCTACCGATTCGGCCCGCGCCAGCCGCCGGTGGTGGGACGCCGAGGCCGATGCCTATCACGCCGAGCACGGAGCCTTTCTCGGTGCGGCCGACTTCGTGTGGTGCCCAGAGGGGCTCCGCGAGGGGGCGGCCGGTCTGCTCGGGCCGGTGGCGGGACGGCGGGTGCTGGAGGTCGGCTGCGGCTCGGCACCGTGCGCCCGCTGGCTGACCAGCGTGGGGGCGCACCCGGTGGCCGTCGACCTGTCGGCCGGGATGCTGGGCCACGCTGCGGCGGCGGCGGCCCGCACCGGCATCGCCGTGCCGCTGGTCCAGACCGACGCCACCGCTCTCCCGTTCGCCGCCGGCTCGTTCGACCTGGCCTGCTCGGCGTTCGGCGCGGTGCCGTTCGTCTCTGACTCGGCGCAGGTGATGCGCGAGGTCGCCCGGGTCCTGCGGCCCGGCGGGCGCTGGGTGTTCGCGGTGACCCATCCGATGCGCTGGATCTTCCCCGACGACCCGGGCCCGGCGGGCCTGGTGGCGCAGATGTCCTACTTCGACCGGACGCCGTACGTGGAGATCGACGGCAACGGCAGCACGACGTACGTCGAGCATCACCGCACTCTTGGCGACCGGGTACGCGAGGTCGTGGGGGCGGGCTTGCGCCTGCTCGATGTCGTCGAGCCGGAATGGCCGGCCGGACACGAGCAGGTCTGGGGCCAGTGGAGCCCGCTGCGCGGCGGGCTGTTCCCCGGGACGGCCATCTTCGTCTGCGAGAAACCCTAGTGCGCGGCGTCGTCCCACGTACGGCCGACACCGATCGACACGTCCAGCGGGACGGACAGCTGGTAGGCACTGCCCATCTCGTGCCGGACCAGCTCCGCCAGCGCCTCCTGCTCGCCCGAAGCGACCTCGAGGACCAACTCGTCGTGCACCTGCAGGAGCATGCGGGACCGCATGCCCGTGGCACGGAGAGCTCGATCCACGCCGAGCATGGCCACCTTGATGATGTCGGCCGCCGACCCCTGGATCGGTGCGTTGAGCGCCATGCGCTCGGCCATCTCGCGGCGCTGCCGGTTGTCGCTGGTGAGGTCGGGCAGGTAGCGCCGCCGGCCCAGGATCGTCTCGGTGTATCCCGAGGTGCTGGCCTGGGCGACGATGTCGCGTAGATAGGCCCGCACGCCGCCGAACCGCTCGAAGTAGGCCTCCATCTGCACCCGCGCCTCCTCGGGGGTGATCCTCAGCTGCTGGGCCAGGCCGTAGGCGGACAGGCCGTAGGCCAGGCCGTAGGCCATCGCCTTGATCCGGCGGCGCATCTCGGGGTCGACCTGGTCCGGCGGCAGGTCGAAGGCGCGGGAGGCGACGAAGGTGTGGAGGTCCTCGCCGGAGGAGAACGCCTCGATCAGCCCCTCGTCGGCCGACAGGTGCGCCATGATCCGCATCTCGATCTGGCTGTAGTCGGCGGTCATCAGCGACTCGTAGCCGCGGCCGACGATGAACGCCCGCCGGATCTGCCGGCCCTCGGCGGTGCGGATCGGGATGTTCTGCAGGTTGGGATCGGTCGAGGACAGCCGCCCGGTGGCGGCGATGGTCTGGTTGAAGGTGGTGTGGATCCGCTCGAAATCGTCGATCATCGGCAGCAGGCCGTCGACGACCGTCTTGAGCCGGGCGACGTCGCGGTGGCGGAGCAGGTGCTCGAGCAACGGGTGCCCGGTCTGTTCGAAAAGGTGCTGCAGCGCCTCGGCGTCGGTGGTGTAGCCGGTCTTGATCCGCTTGGTCTTGGGCAGCTCGAGCTCGTCGAACAGGATGGCCTGCAGCTGCTTGGGCGAGCCGAGGTTGAACTCCCGGCCGACCACCGCATAGGCCTCGGTGGCCGCATCGCGCACCCCCGCGGCGAAGTCGGCCTCTAGCTCGTGCAGCACGTCGAGGTCGACGGCGATGCCGGTGGCCTCCATGTCGGCCAGCACCGCGGCCAGCGGCAGCTCCATGTCGCGCAGCAGTGCCCTTGCACTGCGGGTGTCGAGGTCGTCGTCGAGTGCCCGGGCCAGGTCGGCGGTGGCCCTGGCCCGGACCACCTCGATGCCGGCCACGGCCTCGTCGGCCTCCTCCTCGCCGCCGTCGAGGGTGAGCTGCCCGTCGGCGCTGACGTCGGCCCGCAGCTCCTGCCGCAGGTAGCGCAGAGCCAGGTCGCCGAGGTCGAAGGTCCGCTGGCCCGGCAGGGCCAGATAGGCCGCGAGCGCGGTGTCGCTGGTGACGCCGGCCAGGTCCCAGCCGCGCGCCCGCAGGGCCAGCAGCGGGCCCTTGAGGTCGTGCACCGCCTTGGGGACGCCGGCGTCGGCCAGCCAGCTGAGCAGCGCCTTCTCGTCGTCCTCGGTGACCTGCTCGGCGTCGATGTAGGCGCCCTCACCGCCCTCGACTCCCAGGGCGACGCCCTGCACGGTGCCCGTGCCGCGCCCCCAGGAGCCGCGCACCGCGACGCCGACCCGCTCGCCCGTGCGCGCGAACTCGGCCAGCCACTGCGCCACGTCGCCGGCCTCGAGCAGGCCGCCGGTCACGTCGAACCCGGACTCGGCCTCGGGCTCGGCCGCGGTCAGCGTCTCCCACAGCCGGTCGCGCAGCACCCGGAACTGCAGCGTGTCGAACAGCTTGTGCACCTCGTCGCGGTCCCACTGCGCGACGGTGAGCTCGCCGGGGTGGACGTGCAGGGGCACGTCGCGGACCAGCTCGGTGAGCTGGCGGTTCTGCAGCACGGCGGCCAGGTGCTCGCGCAGGGCGTCGCCGGTCTTGCCGCGCAGCTCGTCGACGTGCTCGACCAGCCCCTGCAGCGAGCCGTACTCCCTGATCCACTTGGCGGCGGTCTTCTCCCCCACGCCGGGGACGCTCGGCAGGTTGTCACTGGGGTCCCCGCGCAGGGCGGCGAAGTCGGGGTACTGCGTCGGGCTCAGCCCGTAGCGCTCCTGGACGGCGTCGGGGGTCATCCGGGACATCTCCGACACGCCGCGCTTGGGATACAGCACGGTCACGTGGTCACTGACCAGCTGGAAGGTGTCGCGGTCACCGCTGCAGATCAGGGTGTCGATGCCCAGCGCCTCGGCCTGCGTCGCCAGCGTCGCGATGACGTCGTCGGCCTCGAACCCCACGGCGGTGACCGAAGGGATCCGCAGTGCTTCGAGCACCTCCTGGATCAGGCTCACCTGACCCTTGAAGTCCGTCGGGGTCTCGCTCCGGTTGGCCTTGTACGCCGCGAACGTCTCGTTGCGAAAGGACTTGCGGGACAGGTCGAACGCCACGGCCACGTGCGACGGCGCCTCGTCGCGCAGGACGTTGATCAACATCGAGGTGAAGCCATAGACCGCGTTGGTCGGCTGGCCGGTGGTGGTCGAGAAATTCTCCACCGGCAGCGCGAAGAAGGCCCGGTAGGCCAGGGAATGCCCGTCGAGCAGGAGGAGGCGGCCTGGCGCGGCGACGGCGGTTACCCGGGTGCCGTCCGTCCGGGTGCGGGGAGCGGTGGTCATCACCGCGACTCTAGTCTCGGGGTCTGACAATTCCCCGAGCCGACGGGAGCCGGCGTGGACCTCAGCGACCACCCCCTTGCCGGGCTGCTCAATCGCCCTGAGCAGCTGGCCGACCGCATCGGCATCGAGTTCACGGAGGTCAGCCCGGGGCGGCTCGTCGGCACCCTGCCCGTCAGCGGCAACCGCCAGCCGTACGGCATGCTGCACGGCGGCGGGTCCGTCGTACTCGCCGAGACGCTGGGCTCCATCGCAGCGGCCCTCCATGCCGGACCCGACCGCGTCGCGGTCGGCGTCGACGTCAGCGCCACACACCACCGCGCCGCCCGTGAGGGTCTCGTGACGGGGGTGTGCACCCCGCTGCACGAGGGCTCGCGGATCGCCAGCTACGAGATCGTGATCACCGACGAGGCGGACCGCCGGGTGTGCACGGCCCGGCTGACCTGTGCCGTACTCCAGCGTCCCCCTGGAACGTGAGAGACCGTCAGCGGCCAGGGTGGGTGGTGCGCAGGCGGCTCGGGACGGCCCACCACTGGTCGGGACGATCGACGACGGGGGCGAGACGTCCGTCATCGATGACGCGTGCCATGCGTAGCAGGAATGCGGCGATCCCGGCGGCACCTTGCATCCAGGAGGTGCCCGGAGGCAGCAGCGGTGGGACTTGGCGATGCTCCAGGAACCGCCAGCGCGCCCCGTCGTCGTCGCGGACGGCGCGCTCGACGAGGGCGTCTGCCATCGCACCCGCCCCCTGCAGCAGCGTGTCGGCTCGCGCCTCGTCGGGGCAGTCCTGCGCGGCGTCGAGCAACACATCCCCGACCCCCGCGGTGCCGCAGCAGCGCCCGTCGTTGTCCCAGAAGCCGGGGCGAAGCCGTCGCGGGACGCCGGAGAGCAGGATCGCGTCCAGGCATCGCTGGCGCAGCCAGGCGACGTCGAACCCAGCGACCTCCTCCACGCCGGCGTGAGCCAGTGCCGCGAACAGGTGCGACGTGCCGGCTGGTCCGTGGCACCACGAATAGGTCACCGGTTCCACATCGCGCTTGGAGTACGGGAGGGTGTGCGGGACGACGAACCCGTCGTCATCCAGTGAGCCCACGGCGAGCAGGTGCTGCGCACCCCGCCGCGCGGCGGCGACGAAGTCCTCACGATCCAGAGCCAGCCCAGCTATCGCCAGCGCCGTGGCGACCCCGGCGGTGCCGTGCGAGTAGTTCGGACTGCTGCCCGGATATCCCAGCTTCAGCCGCCAGTCCAGGCCGCCCTCGGTCGGCTCAGCGACCCGGAGCAGAGCCTCGCCACCGGTCGCCGCGAGCGCCCGGGCGTGCCCGCCGCCTGCCCACACGGCGGCCAGCACGACGCCGGCAGTGCCCAGGACCAGATCCGTGACCGGTGACGCGGGCCCCGGCTCGATCTTCAGCGTGCTGTTCCACCCGGAGGGGGTCATCAGATCGACCAGCCGCTGCAACGCGACCTGCTCACTGCCCGGGGCAAGCAGCCGCAGCGCGGTGACGTCCCCGGCCAGGCCGTCATACAAGGACGGTTCGGTCCGGACGCGCGCGGTGGCCGAGAGCCGGTCGACGATCCCGGTCGCGAGGGCCCGATCCACGGCGCCGAGCGCGTGAGCCTGGCCGATCTCGGCCAGCACCGGGGCCAAGCCGCCGATCCCCGCGTACAGCGAGTCGCGATCGGCTGCCGGTGCCGCCGGCAGGGCGCCGTCGGGCACCACATCGGGCAGCCACGGGCCGTCGTCGCCCCGGACGCAGCCCAGAACCCAGGTCCAGGCCGCCTCGCCCAGCTCTCGACAGACCCCGCTCGACGGCACGTGCCCAGGCTAGGTGCCCACGGAACCGGTCGGGTCTTTGACCCACCGGCTACGCGAGGTCGCGCTCGCCCTCGACCGGCAGCCGGCCCAGCGCCCGCCGCACGCGGGGACTGCTGCGCCGCACCACATGGGCCGCGACGTCGTCGGACTCGGGTACGGCGAGGTGGCGGCGCAACGCTGACAGCGGAGCGATCCGTTGCACGGCGACGGGCGCGAAGCCGAGCCGGGCAAGGAAGCGGTTGGTATCCCGGTCTGTCGTGGTGACCCCGACGCTCACGTGCTCCACCCCGACCTCATCGGCATAGGAGCCGGCCGCGGCGACGAGTGACCGGCCCGCGCCTCGCCGCCGTTGGCTGCGGTCGACGACCAGATGGCTCACCCGCACGACCGGCACGTCGAGCAGCTCGCCGGCCACGTCGATGCTGAGGACGGCCATGCCCAGCACGTCGTCGGCATCGTCGACGGCCAGGATGACGCGCCGGCCCGGGTTGATCAGCAGGGCGAGATAGCGGTCACGCGCGTCCAGGCAGGCCGCCACCCGGCTGCCGTGCCGGCGGTTCGCGGGCAGGCGGCGGACCAGTTCGGCGAAGCCGGTCAGGGCGTCCAGATCACCCAGGACCGCGGTCCGAACCCGGATCCCGCTGCGCCGCACCGGTAGCACTCCCCTCCGCTGGGCACCTGGCTCGTGCTGAACCGCCGTCCCCGAGGCGTGAGCCGTACCGTAGCGCGCCTGGCGCAAGCGACAAAAGCCGGGAGCCGGGACGTTCCGGCCTTCCCGATCGCAGACGGCTGCGGGTGCACTAGTGTGGCGCGACACCACAGGGAGGAGCCCTGACGTTGCTGCGCTCACTGCCTCGCCCGCGCCTGATTCGGCACCTCATCGCAGCTGCCCTGGTCGCGACGGCGGGCTTCGTTCTGGTCGCCACGGCACCTGCAGCACACGCCGCCGGTGAGGGCCTGCTCGGGCGGGTGACCGTCGACAGCCAGCCCGTGGCCAACGTATCGATCACCGTGACGAAGAAGGGCGGCGGCCAGGTCGGCACGGCCAAGACCGGGCCGGACGGCCGGTTCACGATCGGCCTGCCGGGTTCCGGCGACTACACCGCCACGGTCGACCCCAGGTCCTTCCCGTCCGGGGTCAAGCTGCTCGATCCCAAGGGGGGCTCGCACACCGTGCCGGTGTCCTCCGATGGCACGCGCTTCGTGATCTTCCCGTTGACCGCCGGCAAACAGCTGGGCACCGCCGGCGGCGGGGGTGGCCAGTCGAACAAGCATCAGCCGGTACGAGCACTGCAACTGCTGCTCGAAGGCATCCGCTTCGGGCTGATCATCGCGATCACGGCCATCGGCCTGAGCCTCATCTACGGCACCACCGGGCTGACCAACTTCGCCCACGGCGAGCTCGTCACCTTCGGCGCGGTAGTCGCGTGGGAACTCAACTCGCGGTTCGGCTTACAGCTGATCGTCGCCACGATCCTGGCCGTCATCATCGGTGGAGTGGCCGGTGGCCTCAACGAACGGCTGCTGTGGCGCCCATTGCGCAAACGAGGCACCGGCCTGATCGCGATGCTCGTGATCTCGATCGGGTTGTCCATCCTGGCGCGGTACCTGATCCAGGTGTTCTACAGCGACCGCAGCCATGCCTACACCGACTACGGCAACCAGACCGCCCGTGACTACGGCCCGGTCAACCTCACCGACAAGGACCTGTCGAGCATCGTCCTCAGCCTGCTGGTGCTCGTCGGTGTCGCGCTGCTGCTGCAGCGCAGCCGGATCGGCAAGGCCATGCGGGCGGTCGCGGACAACCGTGACCTGGCCTCGGCGTCGGGCATCAACGTCGACCGGGTGGTGCTCGTGGTGTGGATCATGGGTGGCGCGCTGGCCGCCTTCGGTGGGGTGCTCTACGGCCTGTCCGACCAGGTCAACTGGGAGATGGGATTCCGGCTGCTGCTGCTGATGTTCGCCGGCATCACGCTGGGCGGGCTGGGCACGGCCTACGGAGCGCTGGTGGGCAGCCTGCTCGTCGGCGTCATCGTGCAGATGTCCACGCTGGTGATCGCACCGGAGCTCAAGAACGTCGGAGGTTTGCTGATCCTGATCATCATCCTCATCGTGCGACCGTCGGGCATCCTCGGTTCGCGGACCCGGGTGGGTTGACATGGATTTCAACTCGATCGTCACCAATGGCCTGCAGGCATTCGTCGGGCTCGACGCGGTCTACTTCGCGCTGCTGGCCATCGGCCTGAACATCCACTTCGGCTACGCGGGGCTGCTCAACTTCGGCCAGGTCGGGTTCGCGGCCGTCGGCGCCTACGGCGTCGCCATGTCGGTGACGACCTTCCACCTGCCGTTCGCGGTCGGCGTCGCGATCGGCCTGCTCGCGGGTGTCGCCCTCGCCCTCTTGCTCGGCCTGCCCACGCTGCGCCTGCGGGCCGACTACCTCGCCATCGCGACGATCGCCGCGTCGGAGATCCTGCGTCTGTGCTTCCGGTCCGTTGCCCTGTCGAAGTGGACCGGCGGCTCGGACGGACTCAACCAGTTCGCCAACACGTTCGCCAATCTCAATCCCTTCACCCCGGGCGCCAAGTACGGGTTCGGGCCGTTCGTCTTCTCTGCCCCCGACACCTGGAGCCTGCTCGTCGGGTGGACCCTGGTGGGCCTGTGTGTCCTGCTGGTCTTTCTGCTCATGCGCAGCCCGTGGGGACGCGTCCTGAAAGCCATCCGGGAGGACGAGGACGCCGCCCGGTCCCTGGGCAAGAATGTCTACTGGTACAAGATGCAGGCACTGATCCTGGGCGGGGTCATCGGCTCGCTCGGCGGCATGTTCGACGCGGCGCAGACGCAATCGGTCCAGCCGGACAACTACGGCACGACGATCACGTTCTTCGCCTACGCCGTGCTCATCCTGGGTGGTGCGGCCCGGGTGCTGGGCCCGGTCTTGGGAGCGATGATCTTCTGGTTCCTGCTGTCGATCACCGAGACGGTCCTCGGCCAGCTCGTCAGCAACGGCTACATCACGTTCATCACCTCGAGCCAGGCGGGCAAGGTGCGGTTCATGCTGGTGGGGCTGGGCCTGATCCTGCTGATGGTCTTCCGGCCACAGGGAATCTTCGGCAACAGACGGGAGATCGCCCTCGATGCCCGGTGATCTGCCGCTGAGCTCCGCGGCCGCCTCCTTCGAGGGGCTGGCCCAGGAGCCCGGCGTACCGAAGCGCGACTCGGTGCTCGTCGTCGACAAGGTCACCCGGACCTTCGGCGGCCTGGCCGCGGTCGATGTCGACCACCTGGAGATCCAGCGCGGCGGCATCACCGGCCTGATCGGCCCCAACGGTGCCGGGAAGACGACCCTGTTCAACCTCATGACCGGGTTCGACCGGCCCGACACCGGAAGCTGGTCCTACAACGGCGGCTCGCTGTCGGGCGTGCCGGCACATCTGGTCGCACGCCGCGGCGTCGTCCGTACCTTCCAGCTGACCAAGGCGCTGGCCAAGCTGTCGGTCATCGAGAATATGAAGCTGGGGGCGACCAAGCAGCGTGGCGAGAAGTTTCTGCGGGCGCTCGTGCCGCCGACCTGGCGACCGCAGGAGATCGACATCGAGGCCCGGGCCGACGACCTGCTGGTCCGCTTCAAGCTCGACACGAAGCGCGACGACTACGCCGGGGAGCTCTCCGGTGGGCAGCGCAAGCTGCTGGAGATGGCCCGTGCGCTGATGTCCCAGCCCGAGGTGGTCATGCTCGACGAGCCCATGGCAGGGGTCAATCCCGCGCTCACGCAGAGCCTGCTAGGCCATGTGAAAGACCTGCGCGCCGAGGGCATGACCGTCGTGTTCGTGGAGCACGACATGGATGTCGTCCGCGACATCAGTGACTGGGTCGTGGTGATGGCCGCCGGCAAGATCATCGCGGAGGGCCCGCCGGACCAGATCATGGCAAATCGTCAGGTCATCGACGCCTATCTCGGCGCGCACCACGACGCGGCGCTGACGATCGAGGACGAGGATCGCCAGCTCGCCGACGACAAGGGGACCGCCTCATGACCGGCGCGCAGCAGCCCGGCGAGCCACGGCTCGTGCCGGTGCCCGACGAGATCGCCAGCGCGGAGGAGCTCGCCGACGACACCGCACTGCGCGTCGACGAGACGGCGGTCGAAGATGTCCGCGCCCAGCACGAGGAGGGCGCCGAGGGTGCCCTGCTGCGGGCCGACAGTCTCGTCGCCGGCTATGTCCCCGGCGTGAACATCCTCAACGGCGCCGACCTGTACCTGCAGGACAGCGAGCTGATCGGCATCATCGGCCCCAACGGCGCCGGCAAGTCGACGCTGCTCAAGGCGATGTTCGGACTGATTCCGGTCCGCTCGGGGACCATCACCTTGCGCGGCCAGGACATCACCTCGGCAGCGGCCCACGTACTGGTATCGCAGGGCCTGGGATACGTCCCGCAGAACAACAACGTCTTCCCCTCGCTGACGCTCGAGGAGAATCTCCAGATGGGGGTCTACCTGCGTCCCAGGTCCTTCGCCAAGCGCTTCCAGTTCGTCGCCGAGCTGTTCCCGCTGCTGGCCGAGCGCCGCAAGCAGAAGGCCGGGGCGCTCTCAGGTGGTGAGCGGCAGATGGTGGCGATGGGCCGGGCGCTGATGATGGAGCCTTCGGTGCTCCTGCTCGACGAGCCGTCGGCCGGGCTGTCGCCCGCCTATCAGGACGAGGTCTTCATCCGCTGCCGCCGCATCAACGCGACCGGGGTCTCGATTATCATGGTGGAGCAGAACGCCCGTCGCTGCCTGCAGATCTGCGACCGTGCCTACGTCCTCGACCAGGGCCGCAACGCCTACACCGGCACCGGTCGGGACCTGCTTGAGGATCCGAAGGTGATCGAGCTCTATCTCGGCACCCTGGCCAAGGTCGTCTGAGGCCGTGGGGATGGGTCCCGCCCGACGTCGTGGCGGACGTGTCGCGACCGGCCTGCTGCCGGCGGTCCTGCTGGCGGCCTGCAGCAGTTCGGCCACCGGTGTTCCTCCGCCGAAGCTCACCGCCGGTGTGCAGCAGGATCGGGTCGACGCCACCA
This sequence comes from Pseudonocardiales bacterium, assembly GCA_003244095.1. Lineage (GTDB taxonomy): Bacteria > Actinomycetota > Actinomycetes > Mycobacteriales > QHCA01 > QHCA01. The sequence continues at coordinate 11,403 of QHCA01000163.1, forward strand.
ACCGGCAGATCTCCATCCCCCTGATCAACCAGGGCAACTCCACGGTGACCGTGGAGAACGTCCAGCTTGTCGCCCCGCAGTTCACCACGGTGCCCGGGTCGCGTGCCCAGGACGACCTGACGCCCGGCCTGCGGCTGAACTTCCCGATCAACTTCGGTACGGCGCGCTGCGGTGCCCCGCCGGCCGGGCACCCGGTTGTTCGGGTCCGGGTCCGCACGATCGATCACCGGAGCAGGGTCAGCACGGTCCCCGTCACCGACCCCGACGGGTTGCTCGACCGGCTGCGGCGGAGTGACTGCCAGCAGCAGAGCCTGCTCAAGGCCGTGAGCGTCGACTACGGGCCGGTCATCCGCCGACCCGGCCTGCCCGGGCATCCGGTGCTGCACGGGTCGCTGATCGTGCGGCGGAAGGCGGCGAAGGGGTCGCTGACGGTGGTCGAGACGCGTGGCAGCGTGCTGTTCGACCTGCTGTCGGGCACGACCGACGCCGCCGTCGCCCCCCGCTCACCGGTCGCCGTACTCTCCCCCGCCGCCGACGTGCTCACGGTCCCGGTGCTGATGAGCATCCCGCGCTGCGATCCGCACGTACTGATCGAAGCGAAGAAGGTCTTCTTCTTCAGCATCGGGCTGCGCATCGGCAGCGATCCCGAGCAGTTCCTCCAGATCCCGCCGCCCGTGCCACTGCAGCAGGCGCTGCGCGGGCTGTTCGGGCCCTGTCCGGAGAAGTAGGAGGGGGCCCGGCCTACCGGCCAGGCCCCTCCTCCTCACTCACTGCGTCGTACTAGGAACCCTTGACGATCTTGTACGTCGTCTTGGCGTCGTCGATCTTGTTGTCGGCGCCGAACTCCAGGACGCCGTAGCTACCCTCACCCGGCTCGCCGGCGGCCACGAAGCTGATCCCGCCGATGT
>QHCA01000164.1 GCA_003244095.1 Pseudonocardiales bacterium
CGACGCGCTGGCCACCGCGCTGGGCCTGCACGACACCCGCGTGTTGCAGGAGGACGCCGGTGTCCGCGGGCTCGGCCGGGTCGGTGAGCTGGCAGGAGAGGTCAGCCTGCGGGCCTTCGCCGAGCGGGTCGCGGCGGCCCTGCCCGCGACCGCGGGATGCATCCGGGTGAGCGGTGACCCCAGCGGGCCAATTCGTACCGTCGCCGTGTCCGGCGGTGCTGGCGACGGCCTGCTCGGCGATGCGANNACCGCCGACCTGCGGCACCATCCGGCGTCCGAGCATGCCGAGGCCGCCGGCCCGGCGCTGATCGACGTACCGCACTGGTCCTCCGAGCACCCATGGCTCGCCGAGACCGCCGCCCGGCTGAGGATGGCGTTGGACGATACGGTGGAGACGGTCGTGTCCGACCTGGTCACCGACCCGTGGTCCATGCACGTGACTTTTGCGAAGGAGCGGTCGACCGCACAGTGAAAGCAGCCCCGGACGCTCAACTTCGCCTGCTCGACCTGCAGGCCGCGGACACCAGCCTCGACCAAATGGCCCACCGGCGTCAGACGCTGCCCGAGCTGGCCGACATCGCACGGCTCAGCGCCGAACAGCAGAGCCTGACCAGCGACCGGATGCGCGCCGACAGCGAGGTCGGCGACATCGACCGTGAGCAACGCAAGCTCGAAGCCGACGTCGACCAGGTGCGTGCGCGGGCCGAGCGCGACCAGCAACGCATGCTCGTCAGCACCTCGCCCAAGGTGGCCGAAGGCCTGCAGCACGAGATCACCTCGCTGGCCCGCCGCCAGGGCAACCTCGAGGATCAGTTGCTCGAGCTGATGGAGCGCCACGAGGACGCCGATGGCCGCCGCGCATCCGTCGTGGAGGGCCTCGAACGCGCAGTGGCCGACCACGACATCGCCGTACAGGGCCGCGACAAGGCCTTCGCCGAGATCGACGCCGAGGTGGCCGAGCGGCAGGCCCTGCGTACGACGGTCGCCGCCGAGATCCCGGCCGATCTACTGGCCGTCTACGAGCGGATCCGGCAGTCCTCCGGAGGTACGGGGGCCGCCCGGCTCTTCCGGCACCGGTGCGAGGGCTGCCACCTGGAGCTGTCCGGCGGCGACCTCGCAGCGGTGCGGGCAGCTCCACCCGACGAGGTGCTGCGTTGTGAGGAGTGCGCGCGCATCCTCGTGCGCACCGCCGAGTCCGACCTGTGACGGCGGCGCCATGACCGGTCGCCGGCTGATCGTCGAGGCCGACGGCGGCTCCCGTGGCAACCCGGGCCCGGCGGGGTTCGGCGCGGTGGTCCGCGACGCCCGTACCGACGAGGTCCTGGCGGAGCGGTCCGGCGCGATCGGGCGCGCCACCAACAACGTCGCGGAGTATCAAGGGCTCATCGCCGGGCTGCAGGCCGCTGTCGAGTCCGGCGGTGAGGACGTCGAGGTCCGCCTGGACTCCAAGCTCCTCGTCGAGCAGATGTCGGGCAGGTGGCAGGTCAAGCACCCGGACATGAAGATCCTCGCCCGCGCGGCGACCGAGCTGGTCCGGCAGCTCGGCAGGGTGCGCTTCGTATGGGTTCCCCGGGCGCGCAATGCGTACGCCGACCGGCTGGCCAACCAGGCCATGGACGCCGCCGCCGGGGTGACCCGCCGGGCGGAGGCGTCTGCTGCTCCCAACCGCCTGTCCGGCTGGATGGACGAGCAGGCGCCGCCGACGGTCACCATCCTGCTGCGGCACGGCGAGACGCCGTTGTCTGCCGAGAAGCGGTTCAGCGGTAGCGGAGACGCTGCGCTGACCGAGTCGGGGATGTGCCAGGCGCGCTCCCTGGCGGCATATGTCGCTCGCCTCGCCACCGCGGACGCCGTCGTCAGCTCGCCCCTGCGGCGGGCGCGGCAGACGGCCGACATCGTCGCCGCTGCCATCGGCCTGCCGGTCACCGAGGATCCCGGCTTCGCCGAGACCGACTTCGGGCAGTGGGAGGGCCTGACGTTCAGTGAGGTACGGGCCAAGTGGCCGGCGGAGATCGAGGAGTGGCTCGGCTCGACCGATATGGCGCCGCCCGGCGGTGAGTCGTTCGCGGCGACCGCGATCCGGGTGCGCCGCGCTCGCGACGGGCTGCTGCGCCGGTATCCGGCCGGCACGGTCGTGGTCGTGTCGCACGTCACCCCGATCAAGACCCTGCTGCGGCTGGCTCTCGACGCCCCGCCGCACGCGCTGTATCGCATGCACCTCGACCTGGCCGGAGTTTCGGAGATCGACTGGTACGCCGACGGCCCGGCCGTCGTCAAGCGGATGAACGACACCGCCCACCTGCACTCCGCCTGACACGGCCGGCCCGGGCCGCCGCGCCCGGCCCCGCCGCATTTCCGGTGATCCAGGCCTGGTGGGGCCGGTGGGGACAGGTCTAGTGAGGCCTGGATCACGGCCGGGACGGTTGGCGGCCACGGATTGCGCCGCGGCTGCTGTGCTGCTGCGTAGAATCCTGTACGGCGGATGAGTCGGCCGGGCGATCGCGTCGGCTCCCGTGAGGGAGCCGACGAGGAACGTCCGGGCTCCACAGGGCAGGGTGGTTGCTAACGGCAACCCGGGGTGACCCGCGGGAAAGTGCCACAGAAAGCAGACCGCCCGGTGCCGAGAGGCACCGGGTAAGGGTGAAACGGTGGTGTAAGAGACCACCAGCGCCCGGGGTGACCCGGGCGGCTCGGCAAACCCCACCCGGAGCAAGGTCAAGAAGGGTCCGGTGCCTTCGGGCATCGGGCCTGCGCAGGCGTTCGAGGGCGGCCCGCCCGAGCCTGCGGGTAGACCGCACGAGCCTGCCGGCGACGGCAGGCCTAGATGGATGATCGCCGGCCGGGGCAGCGCCGCAAGGCGCCCCGGTCACAGAACCCGGCGTACAGGCCGACTCATCCGCTCCACCCCGTCTGACCTGCAGTTCTACCGTTGAGTGGCTGTCTCAGTCCGCAGTGAGTCCGCAGGAGCGACGTAGAGCACCGATCCAGAGCACGACCCGCTGCCCGCGATTCAGCAGAATGAGGAACGAGGTGCCTCACGTCACTTCGTACGCCCAGTGCTCAGGTCGGGGCCTGACGTGCCCCACCGCCGGATGACGGCCAGCCATTCGTCGGCGGCTTCGGAGACCATCTCCGAGCAGTCCTCGCAGGCATCCCGGTCGCGGCAGCCATGCGTCCGCATCAGGTATGCCCGCAGCGCGGTCCGTAACGTCTGCGCGGGCGTCGCCGGGGTCGGGGTGCCGCTCACCCGGTGCCCTGATCGTCGGTCAGCACCCGGACCACGTCGCCCGCGACACGCGGTGTGGTCACGGCCTCCAGGCACAGCCGGGCCGATTCCTCACTGCCGTCGCGGACCAGCAGGCTCGCCCCGTCGACCAGGGCATAGACCTTGCGCTCCGGGACGGCCGGAGTCGCGGCGTTGAGCAGGTCGTAGGCGACCACCCTGGCCGCCGACCGGATCCCCCGGGGCGGCCGGTAGCCGCGGCCCGCCAGGCGCTCCAGCTTGACGATCAGGGAGTCACGCTCGGTCGTGTCGGGTTCTTCAGGCATGCGCCCGAATGTAGGAGTGGCTGACCCCTATGCGCGGTGGCGCAGCGGGCGACCTTCCGCGCGGGAATCCGGCCTCGGGTAGGACGCCACGTCCTACCCGGTGCTCACCCCTAGGCGCTCGGCGACGCCAACCAGGCCGACGATGCGCTGCTTGTGTCGGCGGGACCACAGCTCGGCGACGACGGCCCGGGCGATGGTCTGCTGTGCGACGGTCTCCGGGGCGAGCGCTTCGGCCCGCCGGATCGTGTCAACGGCTGCCTGTGACTGCCAGTCCATCGCCTGGGCGTAGGCGATGTTGAGCAGGTACCGGGACTGGATGGCCCGCGGGGCGTCGGTGATGGTGGGGACCTGGCCGGCGAGCGCGAGGGCCTTGCGGGGTTCGTCAGTCGCGACGGCGATACCCACGGCGGCCATGCCGGCGATCGTCGGGCCGAAGGGGATCACCCCCGTCAAGGCGGGCCGGCGGTCTCCGATTGCCGAGGCTGCGGCTTGCACGAGCCTGAGCATGTCCTCGGCTTCGGCTTTCCGGCCGGCCCGGGCGAGGCCGGTGGCGGCGTAGCGCAGTAGCTCCCCCCATACGGCCAGTTGCTCCGCGGTGGCCTTGGACAGGGCGGGCTCGATTTCGGCAGCGGTGTCCACGGCGACGGTCTCAGCTTCGGACCACAGCCCTTGGCGGGTCAGGATCCACGTCTTCGTGGCGTGCTGCGCGGCACGCAGTAGCCGGTCCTCGGCGTGTTCGGCTGCTGTGACGGCTCGCACCAATGCGACGTGCGCGAGGTCTTCGTAGGCGAGGTGCGCGAGCAGACTGGCGGTGAGCTGGTGCAGTTCGGCGACCGCGGCCCAACCGGCGCGGCGGCCGCTTTCGGTTGTCGCATCGCGGGTGAGGCCGGCTCCCGCGCGCAGGGCGCCGGGGAGATCGCGGGCCAACTCGGCGTACCTGCCGGTCCAGTAGAGCCGCCACAGGTCGGCGATGCGGCCTCGCAGTACGTCGATGCTGGGTGGTTCGTCTTCGGCGGCCGGTCCGGCTAGGACCAGGCGGCGTAGTTCGAGGATCTCTGACTCGCGGCCGGCGGCTGCCAGGCCGCGGGGCTTGCCCATGACTTCGGCGACTGGCACGTCCAGGGCGTGCGCGATCCGTACGAGGGTGTCGAGCCGGGCGGAGTGCCGCTGTCCTTGCTCCAGCTTGCGGATCGTGTCGACCGACACTTCCGCGCGGCGGCGGCGAGGTCGGCTTGCGACATGCGGCGGGGTTTCCGCAGCGCGGCGAGCCGCTGTCCGATGCTGCTGCTGGCCATGAGTGCCCCCGGTCGCTCGGGTGGTTGGGGGCGCCGAGCGACCGGCGCCCCCTGTCCCACGGTACCGCTCAGATCCGGCCTTACCAGTCCCGCACGATGGTCCGTGGCTCCCCCAACTCGCTGCTGGCCTTCGTGGCGATGTCCAAGGGGAGCTGCCCGGCTTCTTCGGCGTGCTCAAGTGAGTCGAAATCTTCCAGGGTCGGGGGCCACCGGTCGTTGCAGTGGGCTGAGTGCACGACGATCCGGCCGCGCGCTGTGACGGCGACACCGTAGTAGGTGCCCGCGTCGGCGTCGGATTCTCGGGAGCGGGTGTCGTCGCGGTCGGGCTCGACCAGCCAGCGGCCGTCGAACACCTCGCGCCACTGCGAGGCCGCCTCGTCGTGCATGTCGACGACGAGGCGCCCGACTGTCTTTCGACGTTGTTCGACGTATCGACGGACCAGGCCACGGACGACGGCGGCGAGGCTTGAGCCGCCGTCGGCTGCGATCTTGCTTGCCTCGTCCCATAGCGGCTCATCGTCGTCGCCGACATAGATCGTCTTGGGCCCAGCCATCATGATGCTCCTTGGGTAGTCTGAATGTTCTCCCAAACATACGCTATCTATTCGACAGAGTGCAACAGGCCGTGCGCTCGCCCGTCAGGCGGCCTTGTCCGGTGCCGGGCGTCCGTGGCGGCGCCGCTGGTTCGCGGTGCGCCCGGCGATGACGCCGTAGTCGACGACCGGGCCGAACGTGATCGCGCAGAGCATCTGCACGTCGCAGCGGGCACACACCCGGCAGGCGGCGTCGGCCTTGGCCGCCTGTCCTTTCTCGGGGAAGAACATCTCGGGGTCGACCTGGGCGCACCGGGCGCCCGGCCCACACCCGCTTGGCGTCGGCGCGGTTGATGGGCTGCCGGGCGCCGGGTAGGCGGATGTGGTCGTTCACGCCAGCCACCCCCACATGCGCACGCCGAGGATGACCAGGGCGACGGTGAACACGGTGACGATCACGGCCAGGAGGGCGAGCAGCAGGTTCGCGACGGCGACCCGGACCCGCGGCGAGGCGTGCTCGACGAGGGCAGCGGTCGTACTGCCCCGGTGGCGGGCCGGGGCGGCGTACACCGGGACGGTTGCCGGCTCCCAGCGCTCTAGCTGGGTGTGCACGACGGACTGTTGGCGGGTGATGTTGCCGCCGTCGGCGGGGTACCACTCGGACTCGGTCATGCGACTGTCTCCCCGGCCTTCTGTCCGGGCCGGGCGACGGCCCGGCGGGCGCCTAGCGCCGTCTGGCCGTTCCAGGTGAGGTGCGTCAGTTCGAGGAGTCCCTCATCCCGGAGGGTGCGGCAGGCTCGCCGTACCGCCTCGACGCGAGCCCGGCTGGCCTCCTCACCGGCGAGAAGGACCACGGCTAGGTAGTCGTTCTCCCCGTCAAGCGTGCCTCTCGTCCGGCACAAGGCTGCATGCCTGTCGAGCGCGTCAAGGACGTAGCGCTGTATGGCGCCGTGGCCTCGGCTCACGTCTGTACCTCCTGTAAGTGTTGACCCTGGATTGTGGCAGCGGCGGCCTCAACACTTACGCCGACATGCAACTGCCTTCCAGCTTGGGGTCCGGCCTCCCGGTGTCGTTGCACCGCACGCCGGACAGTCCGCTCGGTGAGGTCGTACCGGCGTGCGATCTCGTCGACCCGGGCGCCGGGCATGCGGTCGAGCGCCGCGAGCTCGGCGAGGACCCGTCCGGGGATGCTGCCGCGTCGTCGGGGTGCTACCGGCCGGAGCCCGGTCCGGTGGGCAGGGCGGGCCGGTTCTGGCGGCTGTGCGGCCGTCTCAGCCGGTTGGCTTTCGGCTGGCGTGGCCTCTGCGGGCACCGTGGGCGCTTCGTCGGTCGGCGGGTGTGCCTTGCCGCGGGCGAGCATTTCGACGGTCACGACGAGGGCCAGCGGCGGCCAGGCGGCGACGGCGCGGGCGATCAGGTCCGGGTCGGCGTGGCTGATGTTCGCGGCGAGGGAGGCCAGGATTCCGGCGAGGAAACCTGCCCAGGCCCAGCCGGTGGTAGGCCGTCCGGCGCGGCGGTCGTCGAGCATGACGACGGCGGCGACGGCCATCATCCCGTCGACACTCAAGGGCAGCAGGGCGGCGATCAGGTGGCTTTCGCCGTGGGCCAGGGCGACGCCGCGCTGATGGCCGTAGCTGGCCAGGGCGGCGATGCCGGCGACCGCGGCCGTGCCGGCGTAGCGGGCCGGGCGGGTCCAGGTCATCGGTGCTTTCCTTTCGATCGGGCGGCGAGGAGGAGGACGGTGCCGACCCGGCGGCGCTGCCCGGTGCCCGCACAGCGGCGGCAGGTCCGCCAGGTCCGGCGGGACGTCGAGCGGCGCTTGCCGTCCCCTTTGCAACGCCGGCAGGCGGCGTAGGGCCAGACCAGGCAGACGAGCAGGTAGCCGGCGACGGTGATGAACGCGAGGGCGGCGAGTTGGAGGCCGCCGGCCCATGCGCTCGCACCTCTAGCGGCGGTGAGGGTGAGCATCGGAAGTGTCCTTTCTGGACTGTCTGAGGGTGCGCGGCCGGTGGCCGCTAGGCCGCTAGAGCGCAGGTCAGAGCGGGTGTGCAGGCGCTAGCGGGGGCGCTAGACCTAGCGGCCCCCCCGCTAGGAGTCGGCACCGCCGCTAGGACGTCCGGCGGCGTACAGGTCGGCCCGGGCGACACCCCGGCGGTTGGCCGGCGCGCCGTCCGTGCCCTTGGCCCACACCTGCCGGGTGGCCACCGAGTGCGGTTTGAGCGCGGCGGCGAGCTGCTCGGGCCGCCACCCGCCGTAGACCTCCGGCGATGACTCGGCGAGCCGCGAGCACAGCACATCGGAGTGCGCCTGCTCGTCGGCGCCGATGACCTCGATCAGGTCGGCGAGCAGTGAACGCCGCGGTCCGGACTCGACCTCGGCGGGCTGCTCACCGGCGGCCATCCCGGACAGCGTCCCGGCCTGTTCGCGGAGCTGGCGGCCGCGCTGGCAGATGACCTCCGCGCCTTTGCCGTCGACCAGGTAGGTGCGGACGGTGCCGGCGGGCACGGCCACGTCGCCGGTGCCCCGGACGATCCCGACCCCCTTGGCCGCCTCCGGCAGCGTCGAGCAGTCCAGGCCCTCCCCGTAGGCGCCCTGACCCAAGATCATCTCCGACACCGTGTAGGAGCCGACCCGCAGCCCGAACCGGCACGAATGGTTGTCCCGGTAGGTGTTCCACGCGTCGTTGACCTTCCCGGCGCCGATCGAGCCGGGTTTCTGCGTCGCCGAGATCACCATCACCCCGACCGAGGGGCCGACCCGGACCAGGTCGGACAGCTCCTCGGCCAGCTCGGCGCCGAACTCCCGGTGGGTGAACGCCCGGTGCACCTCGTCGAGGAACAGCAGGACCAGCGGCATCCCCATGTGCCGGGCCCGGCACAGCCGTTCGGTCAGCTTCCCTTCGGGGACGTCGGAGGCGGGCAGGGTCCGCAGCACCCGGTTACGGCGGTTCACCTCCGCGCGCAGCTCCCGGGCGACCTCGAGGAGCCGGCCTACCGGGTCGACCCCGGTATCAGGGTCGACGTCCTCACCCTGGTGCAGCTCGTGCGCGACGTGGCGGAACGGCCGCCAGTCCGGGCTGCCTTTCAGGTCGAAGATGAGCAGGCGCACGTCGGGGTCGAGCGCGGCCGCGAGCACCGCGAGGCGGGCGACGAACGACTTCCCCATCCGGGGCAGGCCACCGACGACCATCGACAGCCACAGCAGGCACAGCTTGATCTCCCGGCCGCGCTCGTCCACGCCGAACGGCCACGCCTGCCAAAAGTTGACACCCGATGCGGTGAGCAGCGGCGACGGGCCGGCGGGGACCGTCGTCGGGTCCTGCTCGGCGACCCACAGCTCGATACGGCGGGCCGAGCCGGTGGCGCCGGACTCCGCGGCGATGAACACCTGGCCGGCGAGGACGTCGAGGCCGGAGGCGATCTCGGCGCGTTTCAACACCGCCTTCTTAGCCGGCGTCCCATACGGCAGGTCGAGGATGACCCGCCATCCGTCGCCGTCGCGGTGACAGGGCGTGGCGAACGCGATCGGGTCGTCGGCCTTGCACAGGCCGGCCGCGGCGAACGCCCGCAGGACGATGTCCTGGGTCAGGCGGACCGGGCCGCGGCGGTCCGCGGCACTGGACAGGAAGCCCCGGCCCCGCGGCCGTCCGGCGTAGCCGAGGCCGGCGACGGTGGACAGCAAGGTTGCGACCAGCAGGGCACCGGACAGGACCACGCTGGCCACCGCGAGGACGACCAGGGCCAGGACAGCGACCACCATGGCCACGGTCAGCCGGCGCTTCACCCGTTCGTTGCGCTGCCGCGACAGGTTCATGTACGACTTGTGGTCCTTCGCGGCGACGGCGGCCCAGCGCAGCTCGGCGGCCTCCACGTCGAAGGCCCAGCGGTTGAGGACCACCATCAGGCGCAGGGCGCCACGCGGCGCGTAGGCCAGCGTGCGCCCGAGGTACAGCGGCACCCTGACGCCGTGGAAGGCCGCCCGGTGGCCGGCGAACCGGCCCAGCCAGCGCAACGCCCGCCGCAGCTCGGCGACGTCCTTCGCCCAGCCCGGCAGGACCGGCCGGTAGTCGGCCGCCCGCCGCACAACCAGGTCGATCGGCTCGACCGTGGCCACCGGGGCCGGGATCGCGGCGGGCATGACCTCGGCGTCGATCACCGCCGGCAGGTTGTCGGAGTCCTCGACCTCGGCCGGTGGCCGCGTCGGGAACGGCACCAGCTCACCGCCGGTGCTCTTGGCGAATGGTGACCTCACGCTGCATCACCGCCCGCGGCCCGACGCCGGTCGAGGTACTCGGCCAGGTGGACAACCGAGCTGTCACTGGACAGGTCACCGTCCAGGACAGCAGGCATGTCCTGGACAGCCGGCGGGGTGGACACTTCGGCGGACAGAGGACTGGACACCGCCGCTGGACTGTCCACCTGTCCGGACAGGACACGACGCCGCGCTGTCCGCTCGGTGACCGCGAGTCCGGCCACGACCAGGACCGCGATGGCCAGGACCACAGCGGCGACGGCCAGCGACCAGAACCCGACGCCGTGGCCGTGCTGGACAGCCTGGACCGTGCCGGCGGCGTGCGCGGTCACCGCGTGCTTCACCGGAACGGCCGGCGCCTTCACCGCGGGCGCGGCGTGCCTGGCCGCCCCCTTCGAGCTGACGGCCAGCCACAGGCCGGCGGCGACCGCGAGCAGCACGGCCAGCCCGGTCCCTGACCCGCCGCCGGTCTCCGTCCACGTACCCGATCTCATCGGCGGGTCTCCTCTCGGCATGCGGCGGCCCGGGCGATCAGCCCGACGACCACCTGGACGGTCTGCAGCTCGAAGCCGGCGAGCCAGGCGATCACTTGCCGGTCGTAGGCGCCGAGCTCCACCCCGGCGACCTCGCAGGCAGAACGCAGGCGGTCGCGGGCCGCCGTCTCCCGGCCGGTCCCGGTCGACAGGTCGGCGAGCTGCCCGATGTCGACGAGCGCGGCCCGCTCGGTCTGGTACGGACCCCACGGCGCGCTCACGACGACACCGCCGTCCCGAACGCGGACAGCGCGTTCGCGGCCTGAGCGACGAGGCCGCCCAGGTTGTGCAGGGCAGCAGCAGCGGCGGTCGGCGCCGAGATGACGTAAAACACCAGGTAGGCGACGAGCGCCCACAGCAGGATCTTCTTGATCATGGTCTGACTCCTTGCTCTTGATGAGTGAGTGCCGGCAGGTCATCGGCCGGACCAGAAGCGGCCCCAGCAGTGCCGGGAGGCGTCCCAGTTGTGCGCACCCCGGCCGCCGGCCCACAGCCGGACGAACGCCCGGTCCTGGACGGCCGGCGGGTACGCGCTCGCCGGGGGGCGAAGGCCGGTCACCCCGGTCCACGTCGCGTTGATGAACTGGTATGCACCCGAGGCGGTCGAGTGCGCGTTCTGGGCCCGGTAGTTCCCACCGGACTCGCACGCCCGGATGTGCGCGGCGATGCCACCCGGGGCGGCCACGCTGCCCGCGTCGGCCGCCGGGGGCGCCCCGGCACCTGCCGTGCCGATCGTCGGCAGATTCGCGCAGCCGGCCACCGCCGCGAGCATCAGGACGGCGACCAGGCGCACGGCGAGCTGGCGGGCGGTCACGCCACACGCCAGGACAGCGACGCGGCCGCCGGCCGCACCTCCCGGTCATGGCAGGGGCAGCCGCACTCGACGGTCGCGCAGTGCAGCGCCACCGACCCGCACGGGTCCTCGCCGCGGTCGACGAGCGCCCGCCACACGTCCTCACACAGCAGGCACAGCGCCGGGGCGGCCGCCTCGACGGCGGCCGCCCGCCGGTTCAACGCGGCCATCGCCCGGGTCGCATAGTCCAGCTCGTCGAGCAGCTTGGCGCATCCCGGGCAGGCAGGGTCAGCGGTCACCACCCGGCGGGCGTTCACGCGAGCACCTCGCCCCGGCGCTCGGCGAACAGCCGCCGCATGACCCTGCCCTGGTCCACAAGCGACAGATCCTTGGGCAGGATCACCAGGCGCCGCCATTCGTCGTACACGGCGGTGGGCACGTCGGCGTCGATGACCCGCAGCTCGCCGGGGACGGCCGGCAGGTCCGGCGGGCCGACCTCGGCGACCCGAATCCCGGACAGCAGGTTGTCCAGCTGGGCGACGGTGCCCCGCGGCAGCATCCCGTCCCGCAGTATCAGGGTCACCGTGTCGTCGGTCACGTCCAGGTCGGTGTCACCGGGCATCCGCCGGGTAGTGACCTCCAGCCGGCGGGTCACGCCGCGTCCCCAGCCGCACCGGACAGCAGGCCGTCCAACAGCCGGACGGTCGACGGCTGCAACAGGCCCCGGCGCAGCACCAGCACAGCGCCGCCAGTACGGCTGACCAAGGCGCCCGGTTCGGGGATGTCACCTGCGACGACGCGCAGGCGGGGGAGGTTGTCGGGCTTCGTGCAGGCGGACGGGGCCGCCGCTTCGGTAGCGTTGAGATCCATAGTCGGTGCACTTCCTTCGTGGTTGGTGGGTGTGCCGGCCTAGGCCCCGCTCTGGTGTTTGCTGCACCGGGCGGGGCCGCTCTCGTCTAGGGAGGGCTGCGAGCGGCTTCGTGGGCGCGCCGTGGGCGCGGAACCGCGAGACAAACGGGGTGGGAGGCAATACCGGCCGACACCGGATTACGCGTGTGACTCGTAAAAGCGCACGCTCGCGGCATTAGGAGTCACCACCCGATATGAGGGGGCGCTTCCTCTTAATCAGCGGGTTCGGGGT
>QHCA01000165.1 GCA_003244095.1 Pseudonocardiales bacterium
GCGAAGCTCTCGTCGGGCCAGCGGCGGGACACGATCGGGTAGTCGGGCACCGGCCGGAGGAAGGACAACTCCGGGTCGATCCGCCGCAGCAGCGCCCGCAGGTTGTAGTACTGCCGGAAGAACGCGTGGAACCCGTGCTCGACCGGCACCTCGGTGCCATCGGGCAGGGCGTGCGCCCAGGCCCCCGCCCGCCCGCCGAGGTGCGGCTCGGCCTCCAGCAGGGTCACGCGCACGCCGCGCTCGGCCAGCACCACGGCCGCGGCACACCCGGCGATGCCTCCCCCCACGACCACGGCGCTGGTCTGGACCGGCACCTGGTGCGGCCGGGTCAGGTCCGCCGGGACGACGGCCCGCGGCACCGCGCCGAGCGCGCGGTGCGCCAGCCTCCCGGTCACGACCCGCCCAAAAGTCGGGCGACGTCGACGGCAGGTACGGCTACCTTGGACACAGTGACTACCCTCCCCGCTGACCGGTCGGCCCACAGCCCGCTGGCCAGCCTGTGGCGGCTCCGATCCTATGTCCGGCCCTACGCGGGACAGCTCGTCACCATGCTCGTGGCCGCCCTGCTGGGGGTCGGCGCCAGCATCGTCGTACCGCTGGTCACCAAGACCGTGGTCGACGGACCGGTGGCGCACGGCCAGCGCGACCGGCTCGTACCCCTCGCCCTGCTCGCCCTCGCTCTCGGCATGACCGAGGGCGTGCTGATCTTCATCCGCCGCTGGATCCAGACGACGGCGACGCTCGGCATGGAGAAGCGGATGCGGGACGACATCTACGCGCACCTGCAGTCGCTCCCGCCCGCCTTCCACGACCGGTGGCAGAGCGGCCAGCTGCTCTCTCGCGCGACGGCGGACCTGTCGGCGGTCCGGCGATTCGTCGGCTTCGGTCTCGTTTTTCTCGTGGTCAACGTCGCCACGTTCGCCACGGTCATCGCGCTCCTGGTCCGGCTCGACCCGCTGCTGGGTGGCATCGTCGCGCTGTCGCTGATCCCGGTGATCGTCGTGTGCGCGAGGTTCGAGAGGGGCTACTCGGTGGTCTCCCGCCGGGTGCAGGACCAGACCGGTGACCTCGCGACCTCGATCGAGGAGTCCGCGACCGGCATCCGGGTCATCAAGGCCTTCGGCCGGCGGCGCCTCATGGCCGAGGCCTTCGAGACCGGCGCGCGCGAGGTCTACGACACCCAGCTGGCCAAGGTACGGCTGCGGGCGACGTTCTGGGCCCTGCTCGACCTGGTGCCCAACGCCACGCTGGGCATCGTGCTGCTGCTCGGGGCGCTCGCGGTCGGCCAGCATCGGCTGACCCTTGGCGGGCTGGTCGCGTTCATCACCCTTGTCCTGCAGCTGATCTGGCCGGTGGAGGCACTCGGCTTCATCCTGGCCTCGGGCCAGGAGGCGGCGACCGCCGCGCAGCGCATCTACGAAGTGCTCGACAGCAGGCCCGAGATCGTCGACCGGCCGGACGCCCGGGTGGTCGACGACAGCCCGGGGTGCCTGCGCTTCGAGGCGGCCGGGTTCACCTATCCCGGCGGCCGCCGGCCCGTCCTGCAGGACATCAATCTCACGATCGCACCCGGCGAGACCGTGGCGCTGGTCGGTGCCACGGGGTCGGGCAAGACGACGATGGCCGGCCTGGTCCCGCGGCTGACCGACGTGACGGCCGGCCGGATCACCCTCGACGGTGTCGACATCCGCGACCTCCGGCTGACGTCGCTGCGCCGGCTGGTGGCAACCGCCTTCGAGGAGCCGATCCTGTTCTCCGCCAGCGTGCGCGAGAACGTCACGCTCGGCACCCCCGACGCCACCGACGCCGACATCGCAGCCGCGCTCTCCCTCGCCCAGGCCGCGTTCGTCGACGAGCTGCCGTGGGGCCTCGACACGCGGATCGGTGAGCAGGGCCTGTCCCTGTCGGGTGGCCAGCGGCAGCGGCTCGCTCTCGCGCGCGCGGTCATCGGGCGGCCCAGGGTGCTCATCCTCGACGATCCGCTGTCGGCCCTCGACGTCACCACCGAGTCGCTGGTCGAGAAGGCGCTCGCCCGGGTGCTGGCAGACAGCACCGCCCTGCTGGTCGTGCACCGGCCCTCGACCATCGCGCTGGCCGACCGGGTCGCGCTGCTGCAGGGCGGCACCCTGGCGGCCATCGGGACGCACAGCGAGCTGATGGCCGACGTGCCCGCCTATCGGGCCATCCTGAGCCAGGAGTCGGAGGAGGTGCAGTCGCGATGAGCGCCCCGCCAGTCGAGTCGTGGCGCGGCGTGGCGGCCGAGCGCCGCGACGACGTCTCCACCGGGGTCTCGGCGCTGCTGCGCCGCCGGACCCGTACCCTGCTGAGCTCTCTGTTGCGTCCCCACCGGCGCTCGATGTGGCTCCTGGTCGCCCTGATCGTGCTCCAGAACCTCGCCGCGCTGGCCGGGCCCTGGCTGATCGGCCTGGGCATCGACCGGGGCATCCCGCCGATCCTGCACCACCAGGGCGCGGGCACCCTGTGGCTGATCGTCGCCGGCTTCGCCGTGGCCACGGTGGTGCAGACGCTCGCCCAGCGGGCGTTCCTCGTACTCACCGGGCGGATCGGGCAGGACTTCGTGCTCGAACTGCGCCGCCGCGTCTTCGCCCACTTCCAGCGGCTGTCCACGGCGTTCCACGAGGACTACACCTCGGGCCGGGTCATCTCCCGGCAGACCTCCGACATGGACGCCATCTCCGAGTTGGTCGAGGAGGGCATCGACGAGTTGGTCATCGCCGTGCTCTCGGTGCTCACCATCGGGGTCGCGATGCTGCTGCTGGACGTGCCGCTGGCCCTGGTGGCGCTGAGCAGCTTCCCGCTGCTGCTGTGGCTGTCGGCGTGGTTCCGCAAGCGGTCGGCGGTGGCCTACCGGCGGACCCGCGAGGCGGTCGCCCTCGTCATCGTGCACTTCGTCGAGACGCTGGCCGGGATCCGCGCCGTGCAGGCCTTCCGCCGCGAGCCGCGCAACTTCGCCATCTTCGACGACCTGAACACCCGCTACCGCGATGCCACCCGCCGGTCGTTCCGGCTGATCGCGATCTACGCACCCGGCATGAAGCTGATCGGCAACGCCACGATCGGCCTCGTGCTGCTGTACGGCGGCTTCCGGGCGCTCGACGGCGACATCCGGGTGGGCGTCCTGACGACGTTCCTGCTGTACCTGCGGCGATTCTTCGACCCGCTGCAGGACCTCTCGCAGTTCTACAACGCCTTCCAGTCCGCCAGCGCCGCGCTGGAGAAGCTGGCCGGCGTACTGGAGGAGCCGCCGTCGGTGCCCGAACCCGCCCGCCCCCACCCGCTGGGGTCGTCGATCCGCGGCGCGGTGGCCTTCGCCGGCGTCACGTTCGGCTACCGCGACCGCCTCGTGCTGCCGCGGCTCGACCTGGTCATCCCGGCCGGGCAAACCGTCGCCCTCGTCGGCCCCACCGGGGCGGGCAAGACGACCATCGCCCGGCTGGTCGGACGCTTCTACGACCCCGACGCCGGCGCGGTCTCCCTCGACGGCGTGAACCTGCGCGAGCTCGACGACGAGACCCTGCACCGGGCCATCGTCACGGTGACCCAGGAGAGCTTCCTGTTCTCCGGCAGCGTCGCGGGCAACATCGCCTTCGGCCGGCCGGGGGTGGACCGGTCGCGCATCGAGGAGGCTGCCGAGGCCATCGGGGCGCACGAGTTCATCAGCGCGCTGCCCGCCGGCTACGACACCGATGTACGCAAGCGCGGCGGCCGGCTGTCGGCCGGACAGCGGCAACTGGTGTCCTTCGCCCGGGCCTTCCTGGCCGACCCCGCCGTCCTCGTTCTCGACGAGGCCACCTCGTCGCTCGACGTGCCGAGCGAGCGGTTGGTGCAGCGGGCACTGCGCACGATCCTGGCCGACCGGACGGCGCTGATCATCGCGCACCGGTTGTCCACGGTGGAGATCGCCGACCGGGT
>QHCA01000166.1 GCA_003244095.1 Pseudonocardiales bacterium
AACAGCAGCACGTCCTGCTTCTGCACGTCGCGGAAGTACTCGGCCATGGTCAGGGCGGACAGCGCGACCCGCAGGCGAGTGCCCGGCGGCTCGTCCATCTGGCCGAACACCAGGGCGGTGTCGTTGATGACGCCGGACTCGGTCATCTCGCCGAACAGGTCGTTGCCCTCACGGGTCCGCTCCCCCACCCCGGCGAACACCGACACCCCGCCGAAGTTCTGCGCGACGCGACGGATCATCTCCTGGATGAGTACGGTCTTGCCGACGCCCGCACCACCGAACAGGCCGACCTTGCCGCCGACCACGTAGGGGGCCAGCAGGTCGATGACCTTGATGCCGGTCTCGAAGATCTCGGTCTTGGACTCGAGCTGGTCGAAGGGCGGCGGCGGGCGGTGGATCGACCAGCGCTCCTTGATGTCGAGGTCGCTCTCCTTCACGTCCAGCGGCTTGCCGAGGACGTTGAAGACGTGTCCCTTGGTGACGTCGCCGACCGGCACGGTGATCGCCGAGCCCGTGTCGGTGACCTCGGCGCCACGGACCAGGCCGTCCGTCGGCTGCATCGAGATCGCCCGCACCATGTTGTCGCCGAGGTGCTGGGCGACCTCCAGGGTCAGCGTCATCTCGTCGTCGCCCAGGACGAGGTCGACGTGCAGGGCGTTGAACACCTCGGGCATCGCATCGCGGGTGAACTCCACGTCGACCACCGGGCCGATGACCCGGACGACCCGGCCGACACCACCCTCAGCGCCGTCGTCACCGGCCGTGCTGTCATCGGTCTTGGCCTTGGTATCTGCGGTCATCTCGCGTCACTCCCTGCCGCGGCCAGCGCGTTGGCGCCGCCGACGATTTCGCTGATCTCTTGGGTGATCTCGCCCTGGCGGGCGGAGTTTGCGGCGCGGGTCAGCGCCTTGATGATGTCGTCGGCGTTGTCGGTGGCGGCCTTCATCGCCCGCCGGCGCGCGGCGGACTCCGAGGCGGCCGACTCGAGCAGGGCCGCGAAGATGCGGGTGTTGATGTACTTCGGCAGCAGGGCGTCGAGCAGCGCCTCGGGCTCCGGCTCGAACTCGTACTCCGGCAGGTAGCCCGCGGGGGCCTCGTCCTCGTCGACCTCCTCGACGACGAGCGGCGCGACCCTCTTGGCGACGGCCCGTTGGGTCAGGGCCGAGACGAACTCGGTATAGACCAGGTGGATCTCCTGGACGCCGTCGACGACCTTGTCGTCATCGGCGCCGGCCTCGTCGTCGTCGAGGCTGCCCAGCCGGAAGGCGTTGACCAGGGTGTCGCCGACCTCGTCGGCGTTGACGTAGCGCGGCTGCTCGGAGAATCCGGTCCACTCACCGACCATCGTCCGCTTGCGGAACCGGTAGTAGGCCACACCCTTGCGGCCGATCACGTAGAGCACCGGCTCCTTGCCCTCCGACCGGATGAGCGCCATCAGCTCCTCGGCCGTCCGCAGGACGTTGGAGTTGTATCCACCGGCCAGCCCGCGGTCGCTGGTCACCACCAGCACGGCGGCGCGCTCCGGGTCCGGGCGCTCGTTGAGCATCGGGTGGTCCAGCGAGCTGCGCGACGCCAGCGTCGACAGCACGCGGGTGATCTCGTCGGCGTACGGCTTGGAAGCGGTCACCCGCTGTTGCGCCTTGACGATCCGGGACGCCGCGATGAGCTCCATCGCCCGGGTGATCTTCTTCGTCGACGAGACGGTGCGGATCCGGCGGCGGTAGATGCGAAGCTGAGCGCCCATCGGCTAGTTGTCCGACTTCTTCGCCGGCTTCTTGGTGAACTTCTTGACCTTTTCCTTGTCCACCTCGTCGGCGTCCATCGCCTTGGCGTCGGGCTCGTTCAGCTTCAGGCTGTCGCCGTCACCGGTCTCGAACTGCTTCTTGAACTTCTCGACGGCCGCCTTGAGCTGCTCGACGGTGTCGTCGTCGAGCTTGCCGCTCTCGCGGATGGCCTCGTAGATGCCCTCGTACTCGTGGCCGACGTAGTCGAGGAACTCCTGCTCGAAGCGCCGCACGTCGCTGACCGGCACCACGTCGACCTCGCCGGTCGTGCCCGCCCAAAGCGAGACCACCTCGCGCTCGACGGAGTACGGGGTGTACTGCGGCTGCTTGAGCAGCTCGACCAGCCGCTCACCGCGGGCCAGCTGGGCCTTGGACGCCGGGTCGAGGTCGGAGCCGAAGGCCGAGAACGCCTCCAGCTCGCGGAATTGCGCCAGGTCGAGGCGCAGCCGGCCGGCGACGGACTTCATGGCCCTGATCTGGGCGTTGCCGCCGACCCGGGA
>QHCA01000167.1:0-517 GCA_003244095.1 Pseudonocardiales bacterium
CCAGCTCGGCGAGGGCCTGCTGGAGTACGTCGGCCCGTTGGTCGAGCCGCTGCCCAAGGAGAAGCCGCTGTCGATCGCGCTGCGCGAGATCAACGAGGACCTGCTGACCCACGAGCAGGTCGAGGGCTGACCAGCGCTCCCGTGACCCGGCCCCGGGTCGTCCTCGGCGTCGCCGGTGGCATCGCCGCTTACAAGTCCGTCGAGTTGCTTCGCCTGCTGACCGAATCCGGCCATGACGTCCGGGTCGTGCCGACGGCTGCCGCGCTGCAGTTCGTGGGTACGGCGACCTGGGCCGCCCTGTCGGGTCAGCCGGTGCGCGCCGGCCTGTGGGACGACGCACACCAGGTCCCGCACGTGGCAATCGGTCGCGAGGCCGACCTGCTCGTCGTCGCCCCGGCCACCGCCGACCTGCTGGCCCGGGCCGCCCACGGGCTGGCCGACGACCTGCTCACGGCGACCCTGCTCACGGCGCGCTGCCCGGTCGTCTTCGTGCCGGCCATGCACACCGAGATGTGGG
>QHCA01000167.1:571-2124 GCA_003244095.1 Pseudonocardiales bacterium
CGGCAAGGGCCGGCTGCCCGAGCCGGCCGAGATCTTCGCCGTTTGCCGGCAGGTGCTCAGCGGCGGCGCCCGGGGCCTCGACCTAGCCGGCCGGCGGGTCGTGATCAGCGCAGGCGGCACGCGTGAGGCGCTCGACCCGGTGCGCTTCATCGGCAACCGGTCCTCCGGCCGCCAGGGTTACGCGTTGGCCGCCACGGCGGTCGCCCGCGGGACGGAGGTCACCCTTGTGGCCGCCAACGTGGCCCTGGCCGACCCGGCCGGCGCCAAGGTCGTGCCGGTGACCTCCGCCGCCGACCTGCACGAGGCCATGCTGGCCGCCGCGGTCGGCGCCGACGCCGTCGTGATGGCTGCGGCCGTCGCCGACTTCCGGCCAGAGCACTACACACCGGCCAAGATCAAGAAGGCCGCCACGGCCGGCCCGGCCCCGATCGACCTGGTCCGCACCGCCGACGTGCTCCTCGACCTCGTCGGCCGCCGTACCCCCGGTCAGGTCGTCGTCGGCTTCGCCGCCGAGACCGGTGACGCAACAGGCGACGTCCTCGAGCACGGGCGGGCCAAGCTGGCCGCCAAGGGCTGCGACCTGCTCGTGGTCAACGAGGTGGGCTCGGCCCTCGGGTTCGAGTCCGCCGAGAACGCGGCCGTCGTCCTGGGTGCCGACGGTGCCATGACGGAGGTGCCGCACGGCGCCAAGGAAGCCCTCGCCGATGTCGTCTGGGACCTCGTCGTCCCGCGACTTGCTCCCGAACCGCCCGGTCACCGGTAGACTGCCGCGACCAACCAGACCTGACCGACATCGCTCATCACCCAGGGAGACCCGTGTCCCGACGCCTGTTCACCTCCGAATCCGTCACCGAGGGGCACCCGGACAAGATCGCCGACGCCATCAGCGACTCGATCCTGGACGCGCTCCTCACCGACGACCCACAGAGCCGGGTGGCCGTCGAGACCCTGATCACGACGGGACAGGTGCACGTGGCCGGCGAGGTNNCCGACATCCCCGAGATCGTCCGCCGCAAGATCCTGGAGATCGGCTACGACTCCTCGGCCAAGGGCTTCGACGGGCGCTCCTGCGGGGTCAACGTCTCGATCGGGTCGCAGTCCTCCGACATCGCCCAGGGTGTCGACGCCGCCTACGAGGCGCGTACCGGCCAGAGCGTCGAGGACTCACTCGACCGGCAGGGTGCCGGTGACCAGGGGCTGATGTTCGGCTACGCCTGCAGTGACACCCCCGAGCTGATGCCGCTGCCGATCGCGCTGGCGCACCGGCTCGCCCGGCGGCTCACCGAGGTGCGCAAGCAGGGCACCGTGCCCTACCTGCGGCCCGACGGCAAGACGCAGGTCACGATCGAGTACGACGGCGACAAGCCGATCCGGCTCGACACGGTCGTGGTCTCCACCCAGCACGCCTCCGACATCGACCTCGAGACACTGCTGGCCCCCGACATCCGCGAGCACGTGGTCGCCCCCGAGTTGGCGAGCATCGGCCTGGACACCGCCGACTACCGCGTGCTGGTCAACCCGACCGGGCGGTTCGAGATCGGCGGCCCGATGGG
>QHCA01000167.1:2139-10125 GCA_003244095.1 Pseudonocardiales bacterium
ATCATCGTCGACACCTACGGCGGAATGGCCCGGCACGGCGGGGGAGCGTTCTCCGGCAAGGATCCGTCCAAGGTCGACCGCTCCGGTGCCTATGCGATGCGCTGGGTCGCCAAGAACGTCGTGGCGGCCGGCCTGGCCAGCCGGTGCGAGGTGCAGATCGCCTACGCGATCGGCAAGGCGCACCCGGTCGGGCTGTTCGTCGAGACCTTCGGCACCGAGACGGTCGACGTGATGGCCATCCAGGACGCGGTCATCAAAGTGTTCGACATGCGCCCGGCCGCCATCATCCGCGATCTCGACCTGCTCCGGCCGATCTACTCCCAGACGTCTGCCTACGGTCACTTCGGCCGGGAACTGCCCGACTTCACCTGGGAGCGCACCGACCGGGCCGAGGCCCTCAAGAGCGCCGTCGCCTGATTGTCACCTCGTAACGCGGCGCAGGCCCGCTGCAGCGCGACCGTTGCGTGCCAAACAGCTCCCCGCACGCCGGTCAGGGTCCTGTCCTGGTTCACATGGTGAGGACGATCTTGCCGGTCGTGTGGTTGCCCTCTGCCAGTTCGTGTGCCTTCGCCGCCTTCGCCAGCGGGAACGTTTCGGCGATCAGGGGCCGTAGCCTGCCGCCGTCGACCAGCGCAGCGACGTGTTCCAGCACGGCGTGGTCGGGCGCCACGTCGACGGTGACCCCGCGTGCCCCGACCGCGGCGGCCTTGGCCGCGATCCGTTCGACGTCGAGGGGGTTCGTCACCCCGATGAGGAGACCTCCCGGACGCAGCGTGGACAGGGAACGGTCCTCGTAGTCACCGCCGACGAGGTCCAGTACGACGTCCACGTCATGGGCGACGTCGGCGAAGTCCTGCACCCTGTAGTCGATGAGTTCGTCTGCGCCGAGTCCTCTCAAAGTCTCGTGCTTTGCGGCGCTGGCGGTCCCGATGACGTATGCACCGTGGGCCTTGGCGATCTGGACGGCCAGGTGCCCGACACCACCGGCGGAAGCATGGATGAGTACCCGCTGGCCGGGGCGGACCTTTGCGGTCTCTACCAGCGCCTGCCAGGCGAGAAGTGTGGCCATCGGCAGGGCCGCCGCCGATACGTGATCCAGGGTCTTGGGCTTCGACGCGAAGTGGCGTGCGGGCCCGGCGACGTACTCGGCGTAGCCGCCGGCGAGGGCGGGGAAGCCCGGCAGTCCGTAGACCTCGTCGCCGACGGCGAACCT
The DNA here is from genome assembly GCA_003244095.1 of Pseudonocardiales bacterium. Classification (GTDB taxonomy): domain Bacteria; phylum Actinomycetota; class Actinomycetes; order Mycobacteriales; family QHCA01; genus QHCA01. The sequence goes on from QHCA01000167.1 coordinate 3,353, forward strand.
GTTCTCCCCGGGTGCGGCCGCGACCACCACTCCGGAGACGTCCCAGCCGAGGGTGAAGGGTGGAGTGAGCCACAATCCGTGCTGGCGGATCTTCCAGTCGATCGCGTTGACGCCTGCGGCACGTACTTCGACGAGTATCCCGTTGGTTGTCGGTGTGGGTCGATCGGCCTCGATCAGATGCAAGACTTCCGGCCCGCCGAGGATGTCCTGCGTGACCGCACGCATGGTTGTTGTCATGTGCACAACGTCCCACCGCCGGTATCCGTTGTGAAGAAGGCACCCGTATGGTACTCAGGTACCTGATGCATACCCCAAACGATCTGCGGCCCTACGGCGGCGCCGACGCCTACCTGCGCGACTGCGCCTCTCGCGCCGTGCTCGGCGTCATCGCCAACAAGTGGGTCTGCCTGGTCACCGGCGCGCTGCGGCCCGGCACCCTGCGCTTTGCCGAGCTGCGCCGACGCCTCGACGGCATCACCCAGAAAATGCTCACCCAGACCCTGCGCGACCTCGAACGCAACGGGCTGGTCGACCGCGCGGTCTACCCCAGCGTCCCACCGCGGGTGGAATACAGCCTCACCGAACTCGGCCAGAGCATCGCAGGATTGATGGACGCGATCCGGATCTGGTCCGAGGAGCACATCGACGACATCCAAACAGCCCAGGGACGCTACGCCGAACGCGCCGCTCGTGACCTGGAACCCATCTGACCCGACGGGTTTGCCCGCCGCGCCATCACCCGGCGAATTGGTCGCCGATCGGCCAGCACACCTCCGTGTGGTGGGTCAGCAGGTCGTCCTCGTCGCCGAGCGGAAGGTAACGCTCGCGGATCGGGCCGTCGGCGCCGACCGCGCGCTGGGCCACCCACGAGCCGAGCGCGCCGTAGGTACGGTCGAGGTCGCCGAATGGTCCGGTGTGCAGCGTGACGGCGAGTTCTGCCGCCGGCACGTCGTAGTCGACGACCCGTCCGCGACGAGCCGGCGGGCCGGTTACGGGGACGAACGCGACGAGCTCGGCGTCGTCGAGTTCGAAGTACTCGTTGGGGAACAATGTCCCGTCCGGTCCGGTCCGCTGTGCGCCGGTGGATCGCACCGCGGCGTGCAACTCGGTGAACGCGGTCATCCACCAGGCGACGGCGTCGGTGGTCGCGACCCGTTCGACGATGGCCAGCGACGGTGTTGCCGGCTCGCTGCGTTGCCGCACCTGCAGGGCAGTACCGCTGCCCTGCAGCAATCCCCGGAGCGACGCGACGGTCTGCTGGGTATCACCCAGCTGCTTCTCCATCCGCTGCAGATGTGCGGTGATCGCCTGGTTGCGGCTGTCGAGGTCGGGGGCACGCAAGATCGTGCGGACGTCTTCGATCGGCATTCCCAGATCGCGGAACCGGCGGATCGCCTGCGCGGTACCGACCTGGTTCGTCTCGTACGACCGGTAGCCGGTGGACGGGTCGACGCTGGCCGGCTCGAGCAGGCCGACATCGTGGTAGTGCCGAAGCGCTTTGATGCTGAGGTAAGTCATGCGGGAGAAGTCGCCGATAGACAATGACGCGGCCATCTCCCCACCTTGCACCCTCCTGTTACCGGAGACTCAACCGGCTTGACTCTCCGGTAACAGGAGGCGGCACAACAGGTGCATGAACACTGCGACCACATCTCCAACCGCTACAGCCACGCTGTCCCGGACCCGGCGATCGCCCCTGCCGGTGCTGCTGGCCGGGATCTTTCTGATCGTCCTCGACTTCTTCGTCGTCAACGTCGCGCTGGCTTCGATTCAGGCCGACCTGCGGGCGAGCGACACCGCGGTCGAATGGATCGTCGCCGGTTACGGCCTGACGTTCGCGGTGCCGTTGCTCGGCGCCGGCCGGCTCGGGGACCGCTTTGGGCGCCGACGCGTCTTCACGGTGGGCATCGGCGCGTTCACGCTGTCCTCGGCAGTCTGCGGATTCGCGACGAACGCGACGATGCTCGTCGCCGCCCGGCTGGTCCAGGGCGCCGCCGCGGCACTGGTCAGCGCCACCGTACTGGCGCTCATCGGCGTGATCTACACCGGCGCGGCGCAGGCCCGAGCGATCAGCCTCTACGCGACGACCATGGGTGTGGCAGCGGCCAGTGCTCAGCTGATCGGCGGTGTCCTCGTCAGCGCCGACGTCGCCGGTCTCGGTTGGCGGTCGGTGTTCCTGATCAACGTGCCGATCGGGCTGTCGGCCCTGCTGCTGACCCCTCGGCTGATCCCCGAATCACGCGCTGACCGTCCGGGCCGCACGGACGTAGTCGGGTTGCTGCTGGTCAGCGTGGGACTGACCGCGCTCGTCCTGCCACTCCTGGAAGGAAGGCAACAGGGCTGGCCGCCCTGGACCTGGCTGGCCCTCGCCGCCGTGCCGGCGCTGCTCGGCGGATTCCTGCTGCGGCAGCGGTCGCTCGCCGGTCGTGGACAGCAGCCCCTGCTCGACCCACGGCTGTTTCGGTCCCGCAGTTTCAGCGCCGGGCTCGCCGCGCAACTGGCCCTGTGGTGCGGGCAGGCGTCGTACTTCGTCGTGCTGGCGCTGTACCTGCAACAGGGCCGCGGCTTGAGCCCACTTCGCGCCGGGCTGGTTTTCACGATCCTGGCCGGCGCGTACCTGATCGCGTCAGCAAAGTCCCCAACACTCGCCGCGCGGTTCGGCCGGCTCACCGTCACCGGCGGTGCCCTGATACTCGCCGCCGGGCATCTCGCACTGCTGCTCGCCACGATCACGGACGGGGTCGGTGGATCAGTGTTCGCACTGGCGCCGGGTCTGGCACTCACCGGAGCCGGGATGGGCCTGTGCATCCCGGCCCTGACCGGCATCGTGCTCGGCAACGCCGATCCGCAGCAGTCCGGCGCCGTGTCCGGTGCGCTCACGACGGTGCAGCAGGTCGGCAACGCGGTCGGCGTCGCCGTCATCGGCCTGATCTTCTTCCCCGCGCTCAGCAGCGGGTACGACCGCGCGTTCGAGCTGAGCGTGGCGGCGCTCGCCACCCTGCTCATCGTCCTCGCCGTACTGACCGTCGCTCTCCCCAGCAACCGCAACGGAGAAAGCCACGCCGTGGGAGCATGAACCGCGATTCGACGCCCGTCGTACGGTCAGATGTCGTCCGGACCCGTCTCGCTGACGAGTCCGTCCCATGACCATTGCGGGATGCGCAATCCGCCCGGAACATCATCTGCGGACCGGTGGTATCGGGACATCGTGGTGGTGGTCGCCCACGCGAAATAGTCGTGCAACACCTGTCCGAGCCGGTCGCCTCCGACGAGGCCGACATCGGCCAGCGCCTGGTCGAAGCAGGCGATCGCTCGACGGTCCATCTCCTCGTGCGGGCCGTTGCCGCTGTGCATCCGTACCAATGACGTCTCGTCGCCGTAGGAGTCCGTATAAGTCGTCGGGCCACCGAGTGCCTCCGCCCAATAGGCGGCGAGCCGCTGGCTGTGGTCGGGACGGAATCCGTGGCTGAACGCGTGGGCGACGACCTCGTCGGCCAGCACCCTGGCGTGCCATGCGCCGGCCAGGCGCAGCACGCCGTCGGCACCACCGGCGGCCTCGTATACCGTCTGCATGTTGCCACGATGGCACGCCGCGCCGCGTAGGCGCCAACCCCGTGCGGTTCGGCTACCGCGGGCCCCGGCCCAGCTACCGTTGACAAGTAACGGGCGGCGCACACCGGCGACCGGCCGTAGTCGAGGCGAGGGCGGGGTCCAGTCATGGCACGGATGCACCGGTACGAGTCGCACCTGGTGTGGCAGGGGTCGACCGGCGTCGGCTATGCCGGCTATCCGAGGGAGCACCGGGTGCTCACCCCGCCGTCCGGCACCGAGCTGCGGCTCAGCGCCGACCCGGCCTTCCGCGGTGACCCCGCCCTGCCGAACCCCGAACAGCTCCTGCTCGCCGCCGCCAGCTCGTGCCAGCTGCTGTCGTTCCTGGCCCTGGCGGCGCTGGCCGGCGTCGACGTGGTGGCGTACGAGGACGACGCGGAGGCGGTCATGCCCGAGGACCAGACCCCGGTGCGCATCACCCGGATCGTCCTGCGACCGCAGATCGTCGTCGCCGCGGGGGTGGACATCGACCAGGTGCGGCAGCTGGTCTCGCAGGCGCACGATACCTGCTACGTCGCCAACACCCTCAACGCCGAGGTGGTGATCGAGCCCGCGATCGAGCACGCCGCGCACATCCCCGCCGGCACCGTGCGCTCGTGAAGGACCCGGCGATCGAGCTGGCCGATCGCCCCGGCGCGCCGGCCGTCCTGCTCCAGCGGCTCCGGCAGGATGTTCCGGGCCAGCGGATCAGCGCCGCGTGGACGGCGGCAGCCTCGTCTCCGGAGGACCGGGCGGCTCCTACCGGGTCCCGCAGGTCGCCGCGATCAGCTGGATGAGGGTGCGCGTCACCTGCAGCATCTCGGTCACCGGCACGGACTCGTCGGGTGCGTGCGCCGCGCGGACGTCGCCCGGCCCGTAGATCACGGCGGGGACGCCGCCGAGACCGGTCAGCAGGCGCTGGTCCGAGCCGTACGGCGCACCGTGCACCGCTGGTCGGGCACCGTGCACGCTCGCGTGCGCGTCGGAGAGGTGACGGGTCACAGCCGCCGCCTCCGGGACCGCACCGGGGGCGAACTGCCCGCCCCACCACTCGACCTCGACGGGGTGCTCCGCCAGCCACGGGTCGGTGGCGCAGGCCTCGGCGACCGCGGCCGCGAGATCCGCTCTGGCGTCGGTGACGCTCTCGCCGAGAGCGACGCCGAGCCGGCCCTCGGCCACCAGCCGGTCGGGGACCGTGCTCGCCCAGTCGCCGGCCGACAGCATGCCGACGGACAGGGCGTAGGGCAGCCGGTAGCCGGCCATCAGGGGGTGAAGGTCGCGGTTGCGGCGTTCCTCCAGCCGGCGCAGCGCCGCGTGCACGATCAGGTACTTCTCGAAGGCGTCGACCCCGTCGAGCCGCGTACTCGCATGGACCGATCGCCCGGCCACCACCAGCCGGAACGTCAACGCGCCCGCCGACGCGGTCACGATCCGGCCCCCGGTGGGCTCGCAGATCACGGCGAGGTCGCCGCGGTAGCCACGACGCAGGGTCGCGAAGGTACCGAGGCCGCCGTCCTCCTCGCCCGCGACGCTCTCCAGCAGCACGCGGCCGCGCAGCCGCACCCCGGCCTCGCGCAACGCCCTGACCGCGGCTAGCTGGCAGACCAGGCCGGCCTTCATGTCGCAGGCACCCCGGCCGTAGACCCGGCCGGCGCGCACCTGCCCGGCCCACGGGTCGACCGTCCAGCCGACCTGGCCCGGCGGGACCACGTCGATGTGGCCGTTGAGCACGATCGTCGGCCCGGAGTCCCCGCCCCAGGCGCCGGTCAGGCCCCACGCCTCGTCGCGTGGCGCCTCCATGCCGGGGAACTGCGGATCGGCCGTGATGGCCGCGAGGTCGATGCGCCACAGGTCGGTGTCCATGCCCGCCGTGCGCAGGAGCCCCTCGACGCGGTGCTGGGCCTCGCTCTCGGCCGCCGTACCGGTGACCGACGGGATCTTCAGTAGCTCCTGCAGGCCGGCGACAAGGTCGGCCTCGCGCACGCCGTGCAGTGCTTCGCCCACCTGCCCGTTCACGCCGTCCATCGCGGTCACGCTACGCCGGGGCGCCGACGCTGCTATCGGCCCGAGCGTGTCGGCCCGCTCTGGTAGACCGTGGTGGTGACCGACGAGCCGTGGCCAGTGGCCACGAGTGCCCGCCGCCGGCCCGCTCGCCCGGCGGCCCCGCGCGAGCCGGCTGAGCACCTGCCGGTCGCTCGGGTGTCGGTCGACACCGGGCTCGCGCACCTCGACCGGCTGTTCGACTACCTGGTGCCGGCCACGCTGGACGACGCGGTGGTCCCGGGCTCGCGGGTACGCGTGCGCTTCGCCGGCCGCCTGGTCGACGGCATCGTCCTCGACCGGGTCGCCGGGTCGGAACACCCGGGCCGGCTGGCCCTCATCGAGCGGGCGGTGTCCGCGGAGCCGGTGCTCGGCCCCGAGATCGCCGCGCTCGCGCGCCGGGTCGCCGACCGGTCCGCGGGCACGCTCGCCGACGTCCTCCGGCTGGCGGTGCCGCCACGACATGCCCGGGTCGAGGCGGAGGCCGGCCCGTCGCCGATTCCGTCGCCGGCCGCCCCGGATCCGGCCGGCTGGTCGGCCTACGACGCCGGTGCCGCCTTCCTCACCGCGCTGGGTGACGGCCGGTCTCCGCGGGCGGCGTGGGCCGCACTGCCCGGGGCGTCCTGGCCCGACCGGGTCGCCGAAGCGGTGCAGGCCACCCTGGCCGGTGGCCGGGGGGCCGTGGTCGTCGTGCCCGACGGCCGGGACGTCACGCGGGTCTCCGCCGCGCTCGACCGGGCGCTGGGTGCCGGGCGGCACGTCACGCTCTCAGCCGACCTCGGCCCGGCAGGGCGCTACCGCCGCTGGCTGGCCGTCCGGCGCGGGGCCGTGCGGGCGGTGGTCGGCACCCGGGCCGCCGCGTTCGCGCCGGTCCGCGACCTGGGCCTCGTGGCGCTCTGGGACGACGGCGACGACGTGCTGGCCGAGCCGCGGGCGCCCTACTGCCATACCCGCGACGTCCTGCTGCTGCGAGCCGAGTCGTCCGGCTCGGCGGCGCTGCTGGCCGCCTCCGGGCTGTCCCCGGTGACCTCGTGCACCATCACCGGCCCGGCGGCACGGGCCCCGGCCAGCTGGATCCGCGTGTCCAGGGCCTGCCGGGGGTCCCGGTTGACCACCGAGACCGTCAGCCGCCGGCCCTCCGCGTC
>QHCA01000168.1 GCA_003244095.1 Pseudonocardiales bacterium
GCGGCGTCCTCGATGGTGACGATGCGCTCGTCGGCGGGGATGAACGACGACATCACGTTCAGCGTCGTCGTCTTGCCCGCTCCCGCGCCGCCGCTGATCAGGACGTTGAGCCGGCCGCGGACGCACGCTTCGAGGAAGTCGGCGACCGAGCGGGTCAGGGTGCCGAAGGCGACGAGGTCGGCGATCTGGTACGGGTCGGCGGAGAACTTGCGGATCGTCAGCAGCGAGCCGTCCAGGGCCAGCGGCGGCACCACTGCGTTGATCCGGCTGCCGTCGGGCAGCCGGGCGTCGACCATCGGGCTCGACTCATCGACGCGTCGGCCGACCCGGGCCACGATCTTGTCGATCGTCCGGCGCAGGTGTGCCTCGTCGGCGAATCCGGCATCGACGATCTCCAGCCGGCCGTACCGCTCGGCGTAGATCGTGTCGAACCCGTTGACCATCACCTCGGTGATCTCAGGGTCGCGCAGGAAGGGCTCGAGGGGGCCGTACCCGAGGATGTCGTCGGCGACCTCGGCCGCGATCCGGCCCCGGTCGGCGTTGGTGAGCGGGGTCTCCTCGGCGGCGAGGACCTGCTGCAGGGTCTGCCGTACCTTCTGCTCAAGCTCGCTCTGCGTCATGTCGGCGTCGTACAGCTTCGGTCCGAGGGTCTCCAGGAGCTCCTGGTGCACCGTGCGCTTCACATCGGCGAAGGGGTCGACCATGCGCCGCGGTCGCTGCCGTGACGTCGTCGACAGGGCCGCACCCGAGGAAGACGAGCTGATCTTGCTACGGCGGGCCTCGGCAAGGCGGTCGGCGAGCGTCATGTCTTGGCCTTCCTGCGGAACATGCCGCGCCCATCGGTGCGGGGGTGGCGATGGATGGCCGGCGAACGCTCGGCCGTGCCCACGACATGCCGCAGCCCGAAGTCCCGGATCGCCGAGCTGACCGCGTGTCCCGGTGCGTCGAGGACGAGGGGGACGCCGCGATTGACCGATGCGGGCACGTCGCGGGAGGACGGGATCTGCGCGGAGATCGGGACGCGCAGCGTGTTCTCGACGTCGGCCAGCGACAGCCCGACCTTGGAGTCGGCCCGGTTGAGCAGCACCCGCCATTTCTCCCGTGGGTAGTTCAGCAGGTCGAGCGTCTCCAGCGTCAGCTTGAGGTTCTTCAGGGCAGGAACGTCGAGAGTCGCGATGAGGGCAAGCACGTCGCTGGCGTCGAAGGCTGCGAGGACGTGGTCGGTGAACGCCGGCGGCGTGTCCACGATGACGTACGGGAACATCCGCTTGAGCAGGTGCAGGACCGCCACGATGGTCTTGACCGGGATGGTCTCCGCCATCCCGGGCTCCAGCGGCGCCACCAGGGTGAACAGCCCCGGCGAGTGCGGGGTGATGAGCCCGACCATCCCGGTCTCGTCGAGATTGTCCGACAGGGGGACGGCGTCGGCGATCGTGTGTGTCGGGAACAGTTGCAGGGCGATGGCGACATCGCCGAACGCCAGGTCGAGGTCGACCAGGCACACCTCCCGCCGGCCGCCGTCGGCGAGCGCCGCCGCCAGGTTGGTGGCCAGCGTCGTCTTGCCGCAACCCCCCTTGGCCGCGAAGACGGTGACCAGCCGGCCCAGCGGCGTTGCGTTGCCGTCGGCGGCCAGGTGGGCCTGCTCGTGGAGGGCATGGGCGATGGTGGCGCTGCGGTGCGCCGCGTCGCGGATGCCGCTGAGGTCACGCTCGCCGATCACCTCACGGATCCCGGCGCGCAGCGCCTGCGTCAGCAGGGCCGTCTCGATGCTCCGCCGGAGAAGGATCACGCCGAGGTCCGGCCGGGTGAGCCGCAGGGACTGGGCGAGGGCGAAGACGTCGTCCTGCTCGACGTTCGCGCCGATGACGACGGTGTGCGCCTCGGTGTCAGAGGTGAGATGCCGGCGGAGCAACTCCATCGTGCCGACGATCCGCCAGCCCATCCCCAGGGTCGCCCGCAGCATGTCCGCCGCGGCCGGATCGGCCTCCAAGATGTAGCTCATCCTGTGCCTCTCGGTGGGAACAGGTTTCCGGCGCTGACACCGGGGTCGGTCGGCGTGACCGTCGAATCGGGCGACAGGAGGGCAAAGTAGAGGCTGCCCTGTTGCATGGCGAAAATCAGCCTCTGGACATCCGTCTGACTCAGCGCAAGGGTCATCGCCATCTGCGCCTGGTCGCCTGCGGCGACCGCCTTGCTCGCCGTGCCGTTGGGCGAGTCACCCACCGAGGTGCCGACGGCCACGACCAGCGCCCTATCGATCAGGAGCTTGGTGGAGGACGCGCCCGCGCCGGTCCCGCTCCGCTGGGTCGTGGTGACGAAGACGGCGACGGTGCTCTGCGGCCGGACAAAGCCCGCGACACGCGCCGGATCGGTCAGCTGCACGCTGACGGCAAGCAGGCCGTGCGGAAGGGTCAGGCCGCCGGTGGTCTGACCGACCGCGCCGAACTGCACGGTCAGGATCTGCTCTCCGGGATAGATGTTCGACAGGGCGACCTTGCCGTTGATGGAGGTGAGGTTGTCAGGGGCCAGCGCCGTGGACACCGCATCGGCCCGGGCGATGGTCTTCTTGACGATGAGCCCGCCGGTCTGGGCGGCAGTGCCCGTCATCCCGGCCGGGATGTTCCCCCGGGCGACAAGCACCGCGACCGGGTGCTGGCCCTGGACAGCCCGGGCGTCGGCCTTACTCGCGTACAGGTAGACGAGGAAGGACCCGGTCGCGGCGATGACGATCGCGACGAGCAGGAGCAAGGCTCGACGTCCCATGTGCGCATGTCCCCTATCGACTGACGATCCCCTGATGATGCCGCCTGCGAAGCGCCCCCCTGGGCCGTCCGGTCAAGTGTCTCCGGACAGCACCATCTCGACAACGCCGCTGGAGGGGCGATGCCGCAGAGGGGTAAACGATGACACGCGGTAAACGAGACGGGTAGCCCTGGGGTGGTAATGGCACCGCGTCGTCGACCCGTTGCGTTTAGTGCTATCCGGCGGCCACCGTTTGGATGACCCTGGTACGGATTTCAAGGTTCTTGTACCTCCTCACGTTGCGTAGGAGCGATCTCACGGCCAAGAGCAGGATGGGCAAACCCACGAGGATCGGCAACGTCCATACCCGCGCGGCGGCAGCCAGGCTCATCGTCAGGCCGATGAGCGTGGTGCTCAGCGCCAGCCGCGCGCTGTAGACGGCCATGGACCCGGGCGGAGCCGGTGCGTCGCGGGCCCCACGCAGATCGGCGCGGTGCGGGCGGTCGACGGAGAGCTTCAGACAGGTCGCACAGACCCACAGCGTGCAGCAGACGGTCGTGGCCGCCACGGCGGTGATCTGAGCGACGGTCGGGGCGTCCTGGACCCGCAGGACCCCACCGAGGATCACGGCCGTGATCGCCAGAAGGCAGGTCTCGCCGATGATCCACGCCTTGGCCAACGCCGCGAGATCCGGGCGGTGCGGCAGGGACGCGAGCCAGACGGCGCCCGAGGCGTCGAGGCAGAACGCGTTGACCCCGAACAGCAGGGCGCTGCCGGCGGCGACGAGCCCGGGCAGCAGGACGAGTGAGTCCCAGGAGACCTGTAGTCCGAACGCCGCGGCGGCCGGCAGCAGTATGAGGACCAGGGCGCCGCGGCGCAGCGAGGTGCTGCGCCACACGCTCCTGCGGTCGGTGGCCAGCAAGGCCAGGAACGCCGACCGGGCCGGGCTCCGGCGGCGCATCGTCCGGTCCAGGCGGCGCGTGCCGCTTCCCGGCCGGCGCAGCGCCCAGTCGCACGCCCGGGTCCCGAGAAGCGCGGCAAGCACGGTACCGAGGAGCAACGGGACGAAGCCGGCTGCCCACTGCAGGTAGGCACCGCTGCCGCCGCGGAGCACCGTGACGGCGACGGCCGCCGTGGGAAGCCGGTCGAGGACGGTGATGGTGTAGCCGAGCTGGACGACCAGTCCGACGGTGAGGCCGATCGCGGCAGCGAGCGCCCACATCCCGATACGGCCGGTGCGGGACTGGCGAATGCCGACGACCAGCCACGCCAGCGCCTGCCCCGTCACGGTGACCAGCGTGACGTAGGCATATGTCGTGAGCAGGGCGACCGGCATGCCCGCCGCGCTCGTGGTGATACCACCGGTCAGCGCGGTCAGCAGCAGCACCTGGGACAGCCAGGCGAGGTTCAGCGGGGCCAGTGCCAGCGAGGCCAGGAACATGGTCGCCGGGCGGATCGGGTAGGCGCTGACCTGGTCGGCGGGAAACAGCTCGTTGCCGCCACCGGCTGCCAGCGGCGAGACGAGCGCCAGCACGGCGAACCCGGCATACGCGGTGGGTGTCAGCAGGGCCGCGTTGACGGCCAGCCCGCTCGGCAGCAGCCGGCCGATCAGGGCGACCGCGGTGATCAGCAGCAGCATCGTGGCGGCGAGGACGATCAGGCCACGCCGGGTGCGGGTCGATCTGACCATCTGCCAGCGCAGCGCCACCAGTGCCCGCAGTTGCCGTCCGGCGGTCATGCCAGCAGCGAGCGGTAACGGGTGGCCCCGAGCTCCCCGGCCAGCTCGGTGGCCGGTGCGGCCGCGACGACCGAGCCCCCGCGTAGCACGACCGCCTCGTCGCACGCCTCGACGGCGAGGGGGAGCAGGTGGGTGGACACCAGTACGGCGGCGCCGGCCAGCCGGGCCTCGGCGATGACCAGCATCGTCGCCTCGACCCCGAGGGGGTCGACGCCGTCGAACGGCTCGTCGAGCAGGAGCACGTCGGGAGTGTGGAAGGCCGCCAGCACCACCGAGAGCCGCCGGCCCATCCCGTGCGAGAAGGATGCGGTGAGGCGGTCGGCGACCGTACCGAGGTCGAATCGCTCGAGCAGGTCCCGCCCGCGCCCCTGCCAGCCGTCGGGCAGGTCCCGCAGCCGGGCGGCGAGCGCGAGGTGCTCCCACGGGGTCGCCCGCGGGATCAGGCCGCCCACGTCGGGGCAATAGCCGACCCGGGCGCGAACCGCGGCCGGTTCGCGGGCGGCGTCGATGCCGGCGACCCTGATGGCTCCCGCTGACGGGGGCTGCACGCCGGCCAGCACTCGCAGTGTGGTGGATTTGCCGGCGCCGTTGCGGCCGACGAGCGCCACGGATGCACCTGCGGTGACGGTGAGGTCGATGTCGACGACAGCATGCACGGCGCCGAAACTCACGTAGAGCCCGCGGACCTCCACCAGCGCCATGATCGACAGTCTGCGCGACGGGGGCGGCACTCCGGGCCGGATTGCGCAAAACCGGTTGTTAAGTGCCTCAACTGTCGAGCGGCCGGGAGCCGGGGAGGGCGTCGCGATGCCGGGTTCGCAGTGCCCTCAAGAGTAGATCGCGGCGACCTCATCGGCGTACTGCTTGAGGACCACGCTGCGCTTGAGGCTGAGCTTGGGGGTCAGCTCGCCGCCCTCGAGGGTGAAGTCGTGCGGCAGGATGCGGAACTTCTTGATGGCCTCCGCTTGTGATACCGCCTTGTTGGCCTCGTCGACCGCCTTCTGGATCTCCGCGCGCAGGTCGGGGTCCTCGCGCAGGTCGCCGACCGTGCCGTCAGCCGGCTTGCTGTTGCGCTGCTTCCAGCTGGGGAACGCCTCCGGGTCGATCGTCACGAGACAGCCGATGAAGGGCTGGGCGTCGCCGACCGCCATGCACTGGCTGACCAGCGCGTGCCGGCGAAGCCGGTCCTCGAGCACGGCCGGTGCGACGTTCTTGCCGGCGGCGGTGACGATCAGCTCCTTCTTGCGCCCGGTGATCCTTAGATAGCCCTCGTCGTCGATCTCCCCGAGGTCGCCGGTACGGAACCAGCCGTCCGCCGTTATCGCCTCTGCCGTCGCCTCGGGGTTGTGCCAGTAGCCGCGGAAGATGTTGTCGCCCTTGAGCAGGATCTCGCCGTCGTCGGCGATACGGACCGAGATCCCGGGGACCGGCCGGCCGACCGTGCCGATCTTCACGGCTCCCTCGATGTTGAGGCAGCCGCCGGCGGTGGTCTCGGTCAGCCCGTAGCCCTCGTAGACGGTTACGCCGATGCCCCGGAAGAAGTGCCCGAGCCGCTCGCCGAGCGGCGCACCGCCGGAAATCGCGGCGATGCACCGGCCCCCGAGGGCGGCCCGCAGCTTGGCGTACACGAGCTTGTCGAATACTACGTGCTGTGCCCGCAGTGCCAGGCCGGGGCCGCCCTTGTCGAGGGCCCGGCTGTAGGCGACGGCGACGTCCTCGGCCTTGTCGAACGGGCCGCCCTTGCCGCCGTCGTGCGCCCGCTGCTTGGAGACGTTGTAGACCTTCTCGAACACCCGGGGCACGGCCAGGAGGAACGTCGGCCTGAACTGGGCGAGGTCGGGCAGCAGGTTCTTGACGTCGGCGGTGTGCCCGAGGCGGGTCCTGGTCTGCACGACGCCGGCCTGGATCAACCGGGCGAAGACGTGCGCCAAGGGCAGGAACAGCAGCGTGGAGCCCTCGGGGTTGAACATCGACGTGAGGCCGTCGACCGTGGTCAGCACCTGGAACAGCATGTTGCGGTGGGTGAGCTCGCACCCCTTGGGGCGGCCCGTGGTGCCGCTGGTGTAGATGATCGTGGCCAGCGTGTCCGGCCGGGCGAGTCGGCGCCGCTCCTCGACCTGCTCGTCCGGGATGTCGCGACCGAGGCCGCGGATCGTGCCGACGCCGTCGGCCTCGATCTGCCACACGTCCCTGACCGTCGGGATTTCGCCGCGGACGGACTCGACGACGGCCGCGTGCTCCGCGGTCTCGACGATCATCGCGACGCAGCCGGAGTCGCCGAGATTCCAAGCGACCTGTTCGGTGCTGCTGGTTTCGTAGACCGGCACGGTGACGCCACCGGCCACCCAGACCGCGTAGTCGAGGAGGGTCCACTCGTAGCGGGTCTTGCTCATCACGCCTACCCGGTCGCCGGGCTGCACCCCTCGGGCGATGAGGCCCTTGGCCACGGCGATCACGTCGTCGCGGAACGCCTCCGCCGTGACGTCCTGCCAGGCGCCGTCGATCCGCCGGTTGAAGACGACATGCTGGGGCACCTCGGCGGCGTTGACCCACACCGCGTCGGTCAGGTTGGACTCGGGGTCAACCTCAGCGATGGAGGGAACGCTGAACTCGCGCACGTCTGCCTTCTTCCCCGGGTACGTCGACTGTCACTGCAGGCCAGACGCTACCGGCCATCCGTGGCATTCTCACGCAGTGCCGCAGGTCGATCTCGTCAGCGCCACCTTTGTCGTCGCCGATCCGCCCCGAGTGGCCGCCGCGGTGCACGACGAGGCGTTCTGGCGTGAGTTGTGGCCGGGTCTGGCCCTGACCGTCTATCAGGACCGCGGGGTCCAGGGGATCCGCTGGAACTGCTCGGGAGCGCTCGTCGGCAGTTGCGAGGTGTGGCTCCAGCAGTACGGCGACGGGGTGATCGTGCACTGCTACCTGCGGGCGGATCTGCCGCCGGGCCAGGCGGCCGCTGCGGCGGGCCGGACGGTCCGGAGGGAGGTGCACCGCCGCCAGATACAGGTCAACAAGGTGGGATTTGCCTTCAAAGACCGATTGGCCGACCGGTCAAGTGCCGGCGACGATCTGCCGAGTTCGCAGGCATGAGCACGTCACGCTGTCCGTCGTGCGGTGCGGCAGTACGTCCCGCCGCGCCCTGGTGCCTGCTGTGCCACCGTGATCTGCGGCCCCCACCCGTGCCGGCCTTGGCGACCGTGCCGGTCCTGCCAACCGAGCCGGACGCTGCGGTCGCCGTGCCGAATGCCGCCGCGCCCGGCAAGCACGCGCGGGGCTGGCCGTGTGTCGCGTGCGGGGCCAACAACGCCTTCGAGTCGACGGCGTGTGTCACGTGCGGTGCCGGCTTCCTCGGCGGCCTTGGCACGGCGGCGGGCAGTGGCCTGCGGCTGCCCCTGGTCGGCGATCTGTCCCGGCTCGGCCGGTCCGCCCGGCTGTGCCTCGCGACGGCGGTCGGCCTGTTCGGCTCCCTCGCCCTGTCCGGGCTGCTGATCCTCGTCGGCAAGGTGTTCTGAGCCCACCGGGCGGGCGCAGCCGCGGCCTTAGGCTGATGGGGTGCGGGTTCATGTCGTCTCCGACGTGCACGGCAGCGTCGATGCCCTGGCAAGGGCCGGCGACGGCGCCGACGCGATGATCGTCCTGGGCGACCTGATCTGCTTCATCGACTACGCCGACCACCGGGCCGGGATCATGGGCGAGCTGTTCGGGCCGGACGCCGTCACCACGCTGGTCGAGCTGCGTACCGCTCAGCGCTTCGATGCCGCCCGCGAGTGGTCGAGGAGTCTGTGGTCCACCCTCGGCGGCGACCGGGCCGGCATCATCGAAGACGCCGTGCGCCGGCAGTACGCCGCGATGTTCGCCGTGCTGCCGACGCCCACGTACCTGACCTACGGCAACGTCGACATCCCGCGCCTGTGGCAGGAGTTCAGCCGCGAGGGGCTGAACGTGCTCGACGGCGAGACCACCGAGATCGGCGAGCGGCTGTTCGGGTTCGTCGGCGGCGGCCTGCCCTCCGCGTACCGGACCCCCTACGAGATCGACGAGGACGCCTACGCGGCGAAGGTGAGCGCGACCGGCGAGGTCGACGTGCTGTGCACGCACATCCCGCCGGCCGTCCCGCA
>QHCA01000169.1:0-2080 GCA_003244095.1 Pseudonocardiales bacterium
CAGCCGGTCGCCGTCCTGCAGGCTCTCCAGCTGCGTCTCGAAGACGTAGTTGAAGGTGCTGCCGAGCAGGCCGCCGAACAGGTTGGTGATCTCGGCGAGGCCGCCGACCCACAGGTCGACGCTGTCCAGGCCGGTGGTGGTGACACCGCTGGCCGGGCTGACCCAGGCACCGTTGCTGAACATGAAGTCAGCAGCGTCTGCCGGCGGGACGTCGGTCGCGAGCGGGTTGACGATCGCCCTGGCAGCGGCGCGCTTGCCCGCCAGCGTCGACTGGGAGGTGATGGACGGGTGGGTGCCGTAGGCAGCCACGAAGTTGATCAGCGACTCCGGGTGCTTCAGGTGCTGTCCGAAGTCCGACCAGCTGGTGTAGGGAGCCAGTTGGCCGTCGTTGGTCTGGGCGAAGATCTGCCGGCGGACGTCGTTCAGCGGGGGAACGCCCGCCTCACGGGCCCGGGTCAGGTTGAGCGTCGGCAGGTCGAGCGGGAGACCCAGCAGGTTGTTGCGCAGGGTGTCCGTGACGAACTCGTCGAGCTCGTTACCGGTCTGGTCGGCCGATCCCATGACGATCGAGCCGGCCGCCGCCTCCGGTGTCAGTGTCCCGGCGGTTCCACCGTCGAAGTACGCCGGCGGGTTGAGGAAGCCGTTGAGCAGCGGGATGTTGTTCGGCGTGCCGTCCGCGTTGGTCCGGGCGATGTCCTCGTCGAGCATCGAGTGACCGAAGCGGTATACGGCGTGGGCGAACTCCGCCTTGATCGCCGGGTTGATGTCGGGGGAGTAGACGTGGAACGGCCGGACAGCCGGCTGCACCTTGCGTGCGAACTCCTCGAACACCAGGTGCTGGTATTCCATCTCGGTGACGAAGCGGGCCGCCTGGAACAGGCGCTCGCCGTTCCAGCCGCCGTTGGGGTCACCGGTCGAGAGCTTCCACTCGGCCAGTGCCGCGACGCCGGTGGGCGACGTGTCGTTGGAGAGGGTGTTCTTGATGTCGTCCACCAACCGGTCGTGCTCGGAGTGGAAGACCTGGTGGATCGTCGACAGCGCGATGTTCTCGTTGCAGCGACCGTCACCACAGGAGAAGTGCGCGTTCAGCATTTCGTCGTCGTAGGTGCCGGGCGCCTGGTTGGCGAAGTCGGCGGACGGCGTGTTGTCCGAGTCAGGCACCGGCGCGACCGGAGGCGTGCTCGGGTTGTTGTCGGTGTCCTGCGGGCTCGGGTCTGCGTTGTGCGCGATGTCGGTCAGGAACGGCGTGTCCATGTGCAACACGTTGGCCGGCACCGGGACGGGGCTCGCGATGTTGCCCTCGACCAGGCCGGTCGAGGTCACGTACTGCGGCAGCCCGCGCAGCGGACCGGGGATGAACTTGCCGTACGGGTCGGTCGCCAGCATCGGGACGTTGAGAACGTCCATGTCGACGAGCTGCAGCCCGAGCAGGTCATGAGCCTGCTTCTTGACCGCGGCCCAGGTACCGATGCCGTGGGTGCCGTCTGGGGAGCCTGCGTAGGTCTGGCCCGCCGGGAGGCCGCCCAGCAGCTTGCCGGTCGAGACCGGCTTGCCGAGGGAGTTGTTCACGTACTCGCGGAGGAAGACCTGGTGCGAGGGGTGCGAGGTGTAGGTCTGACTCTGGTCGACCCACGGGGTGTCGGTGTTGTTGGCGTTCTGGATGTCGTCGGCGGTGCCCAGGACGCCATCGGGCCCGGGCTGGTTCTGCCCCCGGGTGAGCACCATGAACTGCAACTGCGGCGGGAGGTCGTCGGCGGTGCCGAAGACGTGGTCCGGTCCGGCGATCAGCGGGTCGTCGGCCTTGAGCGGCACGAACACGGTGCCACCGCTCTTGACGGTCTGATCGACGCCGTGGTCGAAGAACTGACCGAAGAACGTGAACAGGCTGTTGTACGGCGGTGACAGGCCGACGTCAGTGGTCACGTTGGGGATGAACAGCGTCTGGTGCGACGGCGTGCAGTTGGCCGGCACGCCGGCGACCGCGGGCGGCCCGACCTGCGGGTCCGTGGTGCACGGGGTCGCGGACGGCGTGTGGTCCTGCGTCCGGACCGGCACCGTCGCGGCCGCGATGGCGGCTGGG
>QHCA01000169.1:2101-13988 GCA_003244095.1 Pseudonocardiales bacterium
ACTTCTGGGCGTAGGACGACGAGGCCTGCGCGGGGAACCCCGGAGGAGCAGGCTCAGCCGAACGGAAGTCCGGCGTGGTCAGCCGCGGGAAGGACACATCGGACGCGGCGAACTTCTCGCGTCCGGGAAGGAGGTTGTTGCAGGTGCCGTCGACGGTCCGCAGGCCGTAGGAGGTCAGCGCGTCCGGGACCTGCAGGTTGTCCGGGATGCCGTCCCCGGGCTTGTTGATCAGCGTCCCGCAGGGGTTCGCGTCGGTCCGCGTCAACGCGTGCTCCTCCGCGATCTTGATCTGCTTGAGGATGAACGCCAGGTCGTCGGCATTGACCGTGAATCCCGACCCGACCGGTCCCGGTGCCGCTTGCGCGGCCGTCGGCAGCAGCGGCGCGAGCCCCACGGTTATGAGGAACGCACCCACTCCCGCCAGAGCCCTAAACGAGGATTTACGCACGGTACTGATCCCACCCCTCAGCAAGCCCCCAGCCGGCGTTGATGTGGTCAGACGCCGACGGCGCGCGCGGACAGCCCTGGGGTTGCGCGCTCCGAGGGCAAGGTCTCCTAGGGCCGTAAAATCAACGTGAAGTGGGTGCTTGCGGGGGCTGCGCCCGGCTGGGAGGGTGGGCCGCTCTAGTGGTTGCGAGGGCTGTCGAGGATGCCGAGCTGGGTGTCGGCCCGTGCCCGCTCGCGCACGGTGAAGCAATGCCGGTCCTCGCGGGTGAGATAGCCGGCGAACCGTGCCTGTGCGGCAGCCCGGCCCTGCTTCGTCAAGACCGCCTTGTCGTAATCCGGCGTGCCGGGCTTCCACGGTGCCTTGGCCAGGGCGTCGCCGGTCAGGCCGCGAGTGTCGGGGACGGACTGGCGCTGGATGGCAGCCGCGTTCTTGATCGAGGTGGAGTAGTCCGAGCGGCTGGTCTTGCAGTTGGCGCTGCTCGGTGACCTGTGGTGCGTCCGGTAGGTGATCCCGACGGTCGCCAGCAAGACCACCGCGATCACGGCCACCGCGATGAGAACGGGTCTGCGCATGGGGTCACTGTACGGTTTGCGGCTCGCGGGAGGGTGCCGACGCCCGGGCGTCGGCCCGGGCGATCAGGGGCGCGCCGAGCACGGTCGACTGGTTCGCCCGGCTCCCACCCGGTCATCACCGGAGGAAGGCGCGGCGTGGATATCAAATAGCGGTGGGATGCCGTGGCTCGTACAACCCGATCTCACTACCACCCGGAGTCTTGAGCGAGGTCAGCAATCCCCAGCCTCGATCAGAGATCGGCGCGGAGAATTCGACGCCCTTTGCTGTGAGGCTGTCGACGGTGGCGCTTATGTCGTCACACATGAAAAACAGTTCGTGGGCGGCATTCCCTTCGGTGGGGTGGAATGCGAGCTCGGCCGGCGGCATCCGGAAGATCAACCAGCCGCCGCCGGCGTCGGTAGCGGGGAATTCCAGGACGTCGCGGAAGAATGCGCGGTCGGCGTCCTCGTCTGCGGTGTAGATGATCGAGTGTTGGCCGATGATCATGCGGTGCTCCCTGTTGTCCGGCCGGGTGGCGGTGGGCGGAAAGGCTTGGGTGAGGGACCCAGGCCGACACTGGGCAGCCACAGGTCGAGGGCCGCCGCGAGGCGATCGGCGTTGAGCACGTAGTGCCGCTGCCGACCCTCCTGGTGGACGGTGACGAGACCGGCCCGCACCAGCACGCCGAGGTGCCGGGTGGTGGTGGGCCAGGAATGACTGAAGCGGGCAGCGAGGTCGCCGGCCGTCATGGAGCCCTGTCGGGCGTGTAGCACCTGCAGGACGTGCCGTCGGGCTTTGTGCGAGAGCGCTCCGAAGACCGCGTCGAGCTCGTCGAGATCGACGAGACCTTGCGGCCGGTCCGCCATCGCGGTCTAGGACAGGCTGAGCGGCGCGACGCCGACGAACTCGAACATCGGCTTGCCGCCGCGCGGCTCGCACAACTCGCCGATGGTCTCCCACAGCGCGGTGACCTGCGGGTGGGTGTGGGCCAGGCCGACCGCCTCCTCGCCGCCGGCCCACTCGAAGATCTCGACGAAGAACGGTCCCTCGAGCTTGCGTTCGGTGCCGAGGAACACCTCGACCGGCCGCTCGGTGATGAGCCCGAGCGCGCGCAGGGTCGCAGAGTGCTGTCGCAGGACGTCCTTGAACTTCTCCTCACCCCCGGCCTTGACCCTGTACTGGGCGATGGCGATGTGGCGTTCGGTGGACATATGTGAAAACTTAGCCGAATGGCTAAGCGACTGCCAAGCCGATCCCATCCGCCGCCGGTCCGCCCGGCTATATTCGCGGCGTGGATAGTGTGGAAAGTACCGAGACGCACGGGTCACTCGTCATCCCTTCGGCGCTGACCCGCGACGAGTACGTCGAGCTGTCGCGGCTCCTGCAGCGCAAGCAGTTGCGCCTCCCGATGTGGCTCGCCGTGGCCGGGCTGATCGTCTGCGGCGGCATTGCCGTGGCCTTCGGCCCTCGGCTGGTCGGCGCCTGCATCGTGCTGTTCGTCGCGTTGCTGGTCGCTCTGACCTGGCGGCAGCCGTACCGGCTGTGGTCGGCACAAGCGCAGAGATTGACCGCACCGGGCACGGTGACGCTCGACGACGCTGGGGTGGCCAGAGACGTTCCGGGCGTCGTCGAGGGGCGGGTACCGTGGTCGCGGATCGCGTCGGCGGTCGACACCGGCCGCGTCGTCGGACTGAAGCTGAGCCGGTACGAGTGGATCATGTTCGCCCTGCCGGGCGACCCGGCCGTCGCCAGGCGCCTGCGCGAGGTCCTGAACGACCGCGGCCTGACGTCCTGAGCAGATACGGCACCGCCGCTGCCAGGACGAGTACGAGCGCTGCGATGACGATGACTCCGCCCGCCGCCCAGGCCGCGTAGAGCCCGAACACCGACACCTCGGTGCCCAGCCCGGCCACCGAGGCGACGGTGGCCCGGCTGGCGGTGTCGATGCGCTCCTGCAGGCGGGCATCGGCGACCACCAGCACGAGTTGGTACAGGCCGTAGAAGGCGGCGACGGCGGCCAGGCCACTAGGGCGCCGGAGCACGCCGGCTGCGCCGAGGGTCAGCGCGGCCAGGCCGAGGACCAGGGCGAGCCTGCGGTTGCCCAGGCGGACCGCGGCCCCGCCGAGCGCGGCCCCGGCCGCCCCGACGAGCGGGATGGCCAGGGTGGCAAGCGGGTTCAGGGCGGTGGGTACTCCCCAGTCCCGGGCCAGCAACGGCGTGTACTCGTCAATCGCGTCGACACCGCTGAGGATCGCGACGGCCAGCACCGCCCGCCGTACCGTAGGCCGCACGCCGATCTCACCCAGCCCGGCTCGCAGGGTGGCCAGGAAACCGACCTCGGCGTCGTCGTCCTCGCCGATCGTGGCAGCGCTCGGCGCCTCAGGCAGCCGCGTGGCCAGGCCCGCGGCGGCCAGGCAGCAGCCGACACTGACCCAGGTGACGAGCCGGAAGCCGCCGGCCGCGAACAGCACGGTGGCCGCACCCGCGGCGGGGAGCTGTCCCACCAGGCCGGCCGCGGAGACCCGGCCGAGGACGCTGGCGTAGTTGTCCCGTGCACCGGCCGCGGCCAGCCCGTCATAGAGCAGGGCCTCGAACGCGCCGGACACGAGCGCACCGCCGACGCCCCACAGGACGAAGCCGCCGGCGTACCCGGCGAAGCCCGGCGACAGGGCCCACCCGGCATAGCCGGCGGCCTGCAGCAGTCCGGCGGCCACCAGTGACGCGCGCCGGGAGAACCGGTCGGCCAGAACCCCGGTGGGCACCTCGGCGAGGATGGCCGTGGCGGACCAGATCGTGAACAGCGCCGAGATCTGCCCCTCGGACAACCCGGTGTCGGCAAACAGCAGCGCATACAGCGGGTAGATGGGTACGGCGTCCGCGAGCAGCGCCCAGCCTGTCGCCAGGCGGGTCAGGCGGCGGGCATCAGTCGAACTTCGGTGTCACGGCAGTCAATAGAAGCGCATGCGCGGAGGCTACTCCGGGCGCCCACCCGCCGTCGCCGGATTAGCGGACACGCCCCCGCCCGCGCCGCGCCGCGCCTTCCCCTGCCACTCCGCAACCACTCCGCAACTTCCGGGAAAACGCTGGTATGCGGGCCGGTTATCCGCCAACTTCCGGGAAAACGCTGGTTTGGGGGCCGGTTATCCGCCAACTTCCGGGAAAACGCTGGTTTGGGGAGCGGGTATCCAGCAACTTCCGGGAAGTCGCAGGGTGGCGAGCGGGGTGGGTGCCGACGGATGCGGGGCTCAGCGGCCGACGGCCCGCTCCAACTCGGCCTTGGTCATCTTTGAACGCCCCTTAACGCCCTTGCGCTTGGCCTCGCTGTACAGCTGCGCCTTCGTCCGGCCACCCGGACCACGATGGGAGCGCAGGCCACCGCGCCGACCTGAGGAAATGTCCTGCGTCGAGGTCCTACTCGCCGCCTTGGCCTCGCCGGCGCGGGCCCGCTCCTTGTTGACGGTACGGGCGGCGATCTCCTCGGCGGTGTCCTCGCCGCGGCCGGAGTCGAGCAGGCCTTCCTTGATGTGGTCGTACTGGCGCTCACGCTTCTTGCTCCACGCCTGCTGCGGCATGTCGGCCTCCGGTGACTAGGACTTGGCGGCGTCGGGGGAGTTGGCGATCCTGGCGGCACGCTCGGTCGACATCCCCTTGTCCTTCAGCGCCTCGTACCGCTTCTCGTTCTTGATGTCGAAGCCATCGGCTTCCCTTTCGTTGTGCACTCCGGAAGGGGTTCCCGCTCAGGCCGTGGCCACACGAATCTGACCGCCCACGAGACGGCGATCGAGTTCTTGAACTTCTTCGCAGCACGGGGGTCAACACGGTGGCGGGGCTGTCGCAGGACCAGGCGTTGCGACCGCTCGGTGTGCTTGGGCACCGGACGGGAAGGCATCCGGCAAAGCCACACAAGCCCCATCGCAGTCCGGCGCCTCGTTTGAGCACCGCACGGGAGCTAACGGTGCACGGTCAGTACCCGCCGCCGCTGTTGCCGCCCCCGGCCGGTGACTTAGCCGGTGAGGGAGCGTTCCCGCCTCCGCCGGAGCCGCCGGAGGAGTTACCGCAGCCCGCGAGTACACCGGCGGCGAGCAGGCCGATCAACACAATCCGGGAAAATCTCTTCATGCCTGTGTACACGCAGGCAGTCTTCCACGGGTTCAACGAGACGGCGCCCGGCTGCTCACGCGTGGATCGGCGCCGCGCCGTCCCAAGGGTCCACAGCCAGGGACGAGCCGCCCCGTCGTCGCCGCGTACCTGGCCATCCTCGGTCGCGTCGAGTCCGATCCCGAGCGGGCCGGGCCAGGCGTCACCCGCCCGGATGAGCTCGTCGAGCAGCGGTTTGCTGCCGCACTCGGATCGCATCGCGGGGCCGGCGCAGTTCACGACCCAGCATCTAAGATCCGCGGCTGTGAGTGATGCCACTAGGAGTTGGCGGCTGCCCGGCCCGGACTGCTGGACGCACGTGGTGCGGGCTTGGTGTCGTGGCGTCGGCGGGCGGCCTCCACGTCGTGCATATGGATGATCGCCCATTCGCACATCGCATCGAATATCGGCCGGATGCTCTCTCCGGTCGAAGACAACCGATAGTCCACGTGCAGCGGTACCGACCTGTGGTCATAGCGTTGGACCAGGCCGTCACGTTCCAATGCGCGCAGGGTGCGGGTAAGCGCCTTCTGGGAAATGCCACCGACGCGACGTAGAAGCTGGCCGTTGCGGTGGGTTCCGTCCGCGACAGCGGACAGCACGAGGACCGACCACTTGTCGGCGATGAGAGCGAGCACCTGGCGCGACGGACAATCAGCGTCGAAGGGGTCAGGACTCCAGCCAGCCTGCCCCTCAGGTATCGGCACGCGGTCACTGTATAGGGAAAGAAATGTCCGTACTTGCCGCCGCGGGAGCGCGCGGCCAGGATCAGGGCCGTGCTGAGCGGAGGTCCACGTCGCCCGCGTAGCCGCGACCGAGGGGTGAACGTCGTTCTGGGGGCGGTCGAGGGCCGGCACCATGCGGGCAACTCGCTGCCTTGGAGTTGTGTGAATTGACCTGGGGTGATCCCGGGACTGGCAGCACCTGTCCATGCGATCGACGGCCGCGCCTGACGTGCTGCCTTCACCGTTCGCACTGACGATGCCCACTGAGGGAGTGATCATGACCGATACAGCAGACCGGATCCATGCCACCGGCCACATCGAGGTCCGGTCCTACGAGCCAGCCCCTTACGACGAGCCATCCGACGGCCCGACTCTGGTCGAGATCCGGGTCAGTGAAACGTTCTCCGGCGACATCCAAGCCGAGGGCTCTGTGCGTTTCCTACAGAGCGTCCGCAGTGACGGGTCGGCGAGCTTCGTTGGCCTTGAGCGCGTCACCGGCTCGATCGGCGACCGGTCCGGCAGCTTCACCCTGCAGGACCAGGGCACGCTCGACGGCTCGACCGTCTCCGGTATCTGGTTCGTGATTCCCCGGTCCGGCACTGGGCAGCTCGTCGGGCTGCGGGGCGAAGGCGGGTTCACAGCCCAACTCGGCCAGAACGCCGAGATCACCCTGGACTATTGGTTCGAAGAATGACCAGCGCCACGAGTGACCCCAGGCCGCAACCGGTGACAGTGGTCCTCACTCGGCGCGTCAAGCCTGGGTCGGAGCAGGCATTCGAGGCGGTACTGCACCGAATCGCCGATCAGGCAGTGCGCTTCCCCGGCCACGAGGGAGTGACGATCCTGCGTCCCGAGCCGGATGGCCGAACGGCCTACGTCCTCGTCCTCCACTTCCGATCTAAGCTCGAACTTCAGGCCTGGACCACCTCATCTGTACGAGCCACGCTCCTGGCCGAAGCCGACGCTTACAGCGACGACATGCTGGAGACTCAGCAGAGTGCCGGCCTCGAAGGTTGGTTCCGGCTACCCGGTGCAGAACTGGTGCGACCGCCCCCCCGCTTCAAGATGGCAATCACCAGCTGGATCGGAATCGTGCCCCTGCTGGTGCCGGTCAGTCTGTGGGTGGCCCCTCACCTAACCTCGCTACCGTTGGCGCTGCGCCCCGTGCCTGCAGCGCTGGTCATCACCTTCGCAATGACCTACCTGATCATGCCGATCCTCACTCGGGCACTGCGTGCCTGGCTATGGCCGGCCAGACAGGGTCACGCGCCATGACTTGGGGACGGCCGGCATCAACCGTCCCCAGTGGCTGACCCGCTTATGGCGTTGGGCGCAGTGCCGAGGGTGGCTCGGCTAGACCAGCGCAAATTAGGAGGCGCAAAATGTTAGGTGAACACACGATCGATGTCATGTTGCTGTCAACTAACCTCGAAGCTACTAAGGAGTTTTACGGAGCTAAGCTCGGTCTGAAAATACTGTTCGAGGAGGAGAACGTCTTCGTAACCTTCAAGTGCGCAGGCGACAGTCGCGTCGTCGTGACGAAGAGCACCGTTGGTACGTCGGATGAGCAGACACAAGCCTGTTGGCGCGTAGATGACTTATCCGCCGAGGTTGCCGAACTCCGTGCACACGGTGTTGAGATCTTGGATTTCCCCGATCTCAACACCAAGGATGGAATCGCCGATGTAGGCTTCGCGTTTACGGCCGCCTTTGAAGATCCCCACCGCAACTCGCTCGCCCTAATCCAGTTCAAGAAGGACCCCGACATCACCTAACGGTCATGCCGCTTCCCTTCTTGTCGGGCCCAGCAAGAAATTTCCCAGAACCAGGGTTCACCCGTTCGACACCGGTCGCGGTCGGGTCTACCCCCAGGGCCCCGGGGCTCCGGGCAAAGTCAGTTGATCATGCTGTGAGCTGTGAGCTGTGAGCTGTGAGCTGTGAGTTTGAGGTGAGCGGCGGCGTCGTGGGCATGGTGACGGGTGCGGCTTTCACGGTTTTGATGGCGGTTCTCTAGTCCTACCTTCGAGCCGAGGACCGCACCCGTCGATGTCATCTTCTCCGATGTCAGCCCTGCCCGCGCAACCCACGCCGTCCACGTCTTCACGCGGCAGATCGGGTTCGCCGGTTTGATGGACGTGCTCGCGCAGGTCCCGGATCCACGTCCGGCGGATGGAACTACACCCCTGCTCCCGAACGACACGCCGCAACAACCAGGAGTTAATTCGTCGTGAGCCCTCAGCTCCAGCTCGTCACCCAGCAGCGTCCAATGCTCAACAAGCGGCGCGTTCGGTGGTCGTTGGGTGCGAGGATCTGTCCTGTCGATCTTGAGTGCGGTCCGGCGGCGGCAAGACCTACGCCCAGCTGAGCACGGAGGCTCGGGCCAACCCGACCGACACGAAGCTGCAGGGCACCGTGAACACGATGTCCAAGGGCGAGACCCGGGCGAGACCCTTAGCGGACTGCTGCTCAGCGCCTACGCCTTCGGCACGATGGGCCCGCTCGCCGGCATCGGCGCCATCGTCCCGTTCATCGGCGGAGGGTGCTGATCCTGCTGTCGATCATGGGCCTGATGTACGGACACCGCGCAAAAGAGGAGCAGACGGTGTTCACCAGCCACAGCGATCGCAAGGCCGTTACCGTCGGCTAGCAAGCCAGGCACGAACCACGCCGACCAGCACGCCCGGATCCGCCAGCGATGGCGGGCCCGGGTGTGCCCGTCAGCGCCTGGTGCGCGCAGGGAACACATTCAGCCGAAACCCTGTTGCTTGTGGGTGTCCGCACCTTCATTCTGTTCACGGCACACAGCCACCCGATCAAGGAGATCATCGATGACCCGCTCCGAGAGCATGGCGAGTTGGCGCTCTACGCGCCTCGTCGTCATGCCCGCCGGCCGGAATTCGATTGATCACGCCTACCAGCCCGCAATCCGCGGGTGTTCGCAGGCGGCATTTGGGTAGCCTCAATATCGGCTGACCCAAGAGCCGCCCGCAGCGCCCGAGAGCGCAGCGAGGCGGCTTTCGGCATTTCCGGGTCACAATTGCATATGAGCGGACGAGCCGCGGCGGTGGCCCGGATTCCAAACCCGAAGTCCGGAGGTTCGACCCCTCCCGTCCGTGCTGTAACAAAGCACGTCCAAGAGCACATTGACAACTCCACAGCGAAAGCACACATGATCCCCGGGGCCGCCATCCCCGGGGTATCGGGACGTGGGCAAGCGGCTAAGCCACCTCATTTGGGATGAGGGCGACGCAGGTTCGAGTCCTGCCGTTCCGACCGACCCGTACGTGATCCTCGTACGGGCGACATGGTGGTCGTTCCCGTCGTGGGAAGGGTCCGGGTCGTGATCCCGGGAAGGCTCGGTTCGACTCCGGCCGATCACCCCAAGCGCCTTGTGAGCGACTGGCCGCTCCGCCGCCTGTAAAGCGGCCGCCCCTGGCATCCCAGGTTCGACCCCTGGAAGGCGCACGTTGGTCCACACGCTCGGTGCCCGCGGCGGGCGCTCCGGCTGCAACCCGGAGTGGTGAGCGGGGTTCGACACCCCCGCCGGGCTCTGCGCCCATCCCTGGCCAGCAAGATCCGGGATAACGCTGGGTGGCGCGACTCAAGACAGGGACTTGCCTCCGTAGCTGAGATGGCGTTAGCACCCGGCTCTTAACCGGGGGACGCCCGTTCGAGTCGGGCCGGGGGTACGCAAAATCCATAGTGGACCGACGAGTGGACGAAGTGTTGGCGGCCGCACACCTGTCTTCCAAACAGGCTGAGGGAGTTCGACTCTCCCCGTCCGCACGCAAGGAACATGCCGCTGTAGCTCAGTCGGGAGAGAGCGGACGCCTCGTACGCGTCAGGCCCTCGGTTCGATCCTGAGCGGCGGCTCTTGGCAGATGCACCACCAGCGCGGCTAGCTCAGTGGCAGAGCAGCTCTCTTACAAGGAGTCGGTCCGAGGTTCGAGTCCTCGGTCGCGCACCCGCTGTTGAACAACATTGACCTGTAGCTCAACCGGAAGAGCACCCGGCTGTTACCCGGGCTTGTGCTGGTTCGAATCCAGCTAGGTCAGCTGCTGTCATCTCGCTCCGCTCGATGCTCGCTCGACCAACCGGGTGTACGCCCTCTGGTTACGAACCAGTCGAAAGGCTAACGGACACACGGAGGTTCGAATCCTCTCACCCGGACTGCAGGAGAAATCAGCACGCTATGCCCTCGTGGAGCAGTGGAGTGCTCGCCTGCCCGTCAAGCAGGAGGCCGCCGGTTCGAACCCGGTCGTGGGCGCAGGCGGTCTGCCGCCGTCGACAGCTTTGCCAGGTGGGTGTCGGCATCCCAACCACGGCCCTGACCCGTGGGCGCGCTGGTTCGACTCCAGCTCTGGCAGCAGTTCTCCGTCGTACCGACCGTCGTTACCCAACCGGTGAAGGGGCACCTCTGATACGGGTGTAGCGCGTGGTTCGACTCCACGGCGACGGACCGTCAACACCGGCTCCGGTGGGGTAGCGGCAGCCCCCCTCGCTCTCAACGAGGAAGCCCGAGTTCAACTCTCGGTCGGAGTACGAGCAGGCTCTGGAGAGCTCGCCCCTTGGCATGGCACACCGTCTCGAAAACGGCTACGAGCCTGACCGCTCAGAGGAGTTCGACTCTCCTGCTCTCCGCACCGCTCTATCCCAATGGTAGAGGAAGCGCGTTGAGGACGCGTCCAGTCCCGGTTCGAGTCCGGGGAGCGGTACGCAGCACACAGAGGAAGGCGAGCAGCGTTGGCGACTGCACCCGATTGCTACTCGGGAGGGTCGATGGCCCGGCGGGGTTCGACTCCCCGGTCTTCCGCGTACGGAGTACGACCACCGCGCATGCAGGTTGGCCTCCTGGCCCTCATAAGGCCGGGCTGCCGGGTTCGGCTCCCGGATGCGCGCCGACAAGGGCTTGTAGCTCATCAGGGAGAGCACTCCTCTTGCAAAGGAGAGGCAGCCGGTTCGAGTCCGGCCAGGTCCACAGTGGATAGTTCACGACACGCACGGGATGCCGGTGGGAGCGCCTAACGTTCCCGAGTCGAGCAGAAGATCTCGGCATCCCCGATACGTCCGTGCGGTGCGCAGACAGCGGATACTTCTGGCACCCAGCGGTTCGAAATCCACACCTGTCCCGCGTACGACTGCCCGCGGGGCGACCGCCTCCATATCCGATCTCGGGCAGGCCGTACCTACGCCTCGTAGCTCAGAGGACAGAGCGCCCGCCTCCGAAGCGGGAGGCCACACGTTCAAGTCGTGTCGAGGCGACGATCGCGCTCCTGCTTGACTGGGCGCGTGGCCGGCAAGCGCAGCGCGGGGGTCCTCCTGTTTCGACGGCTGCCCGCCGAAGACATCGAAGTGCTTCTGGCGCACATGGGCGGCCCGTTCTGGGCTCGCCGGGATGCGGGTGCCTGGTCCGTACCCAAGGGTGAGTACGAGCCGGACGAGACTTCGCTGGTCGCCGCCCGGCGGGAGTTCACCGAGGAGCTCGGCCTGTCGCCGCCCTCCGGTGACTACCACGAGTTGGGCGAGGTGCGGCAGTCCGCGGGCAAGGTGGTCACCGTCTGGGCTGTCGAGGGGGACCTCGACCCGGGCTTGGTCGTCCCCGGCACCTTCGACATGGAGTGGCCGCGCGGCTCCGGCCGTACGCAGAGTTTCCCGGAGGTCGACCGGGTCGCCTGGCTGAGCGTGGCCGATGCCGCGGAGAAGATCGTCGCGGGCCAGCGGCCATTCCTCGACCGGCTGGTGGAGTTGCTCTGATGGGCACCCCGAGGAGGGCATGATGACCCGTCGCGGTGAGCGAGACTCGGACTCCACGAGGTGAATGTCGACGAGATCGACTACGACGGTGCTCGCATCTACGCCATCCCCATGCTCACGCGCTTTCGCGGAATCACTGTTCGTGAGGGGATGCTGCTGCGCGGCCCCGCTGGATGGGGTGAGTTCTGCCCGTTCGAAGACTACGGCGACGAAGTGTCGGCTTCGTGGCTGGCGACCACCATCGAGCAGTGCACTGTCGGCTGGCCGGACC
>QHCA01000170.1 GCA_003244095.1 Pseudonocardiales bacterium
CAGATCGGCAAGTTCCGCCTGGTCTTCCTGACCGGGCCCCGGTCCTCGGAGGTGGCCGGCTCGGGAGCGGCGTCGTGAGCCCGGCGGGCACGTCCGCGCGGGCGTTCCTCAGCATCGGTGAGGTGCTCGGGCAGTTGCGTACCGACTTCCCGGACGTCACGATCTCCAAGATCCGCTTCCTGGAGGCGGAGGGCCTGATCGAGCCCGACCGCTCGGCGTCGGGCTACCGCAAGTTCTCCCGCGACGATGTCGCGCGGCTGCGCTACGTGCTGGCCGCCCAGCGCGACCAGTACCTCCCGCTGCGGGTCATCAAGGAGCACCTGGAGGCCATCGACCGCGGGCTCGAGCCCCCCGATGTCAGCGGCGGTGCCCCGCGGGTCCCGCGCGCGCTGGTCTCGACCGACGGACTGCCGGCCGCCGACGACTTCGGCACCGACGCCGGGCGGGTGCGCCTGTCGCGCAAGGAGTTGCTGACCGAGGCCGGCCTCGAGGACGACGCGTTGCGCGCCATCGAGCAGTACGGCCTGATCGCGCGGCCTTCCAGCGGTTACTACGACGGGGATGCGCTGCTGGTCGCCACGACGGTGGCCGAGATGAGCCGCTTCGGCATCGAGGCCCGGCACCTGCGGTCCTACCGCAGCGCGGCCGATCGCGAGATCGGCCTGTTCGAGCAGGTGGTGACGCCGATGACCCGCCAGCGCAATCCCGAGGCGCGCGTCCGGGCCCAGGAGACGGTTCGGGAGTTGGCCGCGCTGTCGATCCGGCTGCACGCCACGCTGGTCCGCGCCGGGCTTCGATCCGAACTCGGCGGATAAGCCGCATCGCGGCAAGGTCCGGCCGTGTACGTTCGTGTGAGCCGGATCATCGCTGCCGTGGGGAGGCCTACGTGTTCGAACTCAGCGTCGTCGGAGTCCGCGTCGAGCTGCCGTCCAACCAGCCGATCGTGCTCCTGCGCGAGGTGGCCGGCGAGCGCTACCTGCCGATCTGGATCGGTGCCGTCGAAGCCACCGCCATCGCCTTCGAACAGCAAGGCGTCCGGCCGGCCCGGCCGATGACGCACGACCTGCTGCGCGATGTCCTGACCGCCCTCGACCGGCCGCTGCAGGCGGTCAACATCACCGAGCTGCGGGAGAGCGTGTTCTACGCCGAGCTGGTCTTCCCCGGCGGGGTGCGGGTCAGCGCCCGGCCCTCGGATGCCATCGCCCTGGCGATGCGCACCGGGGTGACCATCTACGGTGCCGAGCAGGTGCTCGACGAGGCCGGCATCGCGGTGCCGGACGAGCAGGAGGACGAGGTCGAACGGTTCCGCGAATTCCTCGACCAGATCTCACCCGAGGACTTCGGGGCCAGCGGTGGCCCACCCTGACGCTGACCGTCAACTATAGGTTTAGACCCCGCCACGCCGCCGCCGGTCGTTGATTCCCTCTGCCGGCCGATCTACGGTCGCCGTACGAGGTTCGCACCGGCACGGCACCCTAGGATCACGGCTCGCACCAATCACCGGGAGGGACTGCGTGGACATTCGCGACCGCGGCACCTCCCCGGACCAGCAGGTGTTGTTCACCGAGGGGCTGTCGAGCCCGCCCGACGAGATGATCGGCTACCGTGGGCCGGTCGCCTGCAACGCCGCCGGCATCACCTACCGCCAGCTCGACTACTGGGCCCGCACCGGCCTGGTCGAGCCAACCGTCCGGCCCGCAACGGGCTCCGGCACCCAGCGGCTGTACTCCTTCCGCGACATCCTGGTGCTCAAGATCGTCAAGCGGCTGCTCGACACCGGCGTCTCGCTGCACAACATCCGCACCGCCGTCGACCAGCTGCGCGCCCGCGGCACCGACGACCTGGCCGGCATCACACTGCTCTCCGACGGCACGACCGTCTACGAGTGCGCCTCGCCCGAGGAGGTCGTCGACCTGTTGCAGGGCGGGCAGGGCGTGTTCGGCATCGCGCTCGGCGGCGCGTTCCGCGAGCTCGAGGGATCACTCGCCACCCTGCCGCATGAGCGGGCCGACGGGTTGCCGGTGCAGGAGACGATGACCTCCGACGAGCTGGCCGCCCGCCGCGAGCGCCGCACCTCGGCCTGACCCGGACCCGCTTGCCGGCACTGAGGCATCCCCGGAACGAGCGATGCGGAAGCCCACGTCGTCCGTCTGAAAGGTCGGGTGGCTGCGGCGCCGCACCGAGGCGCGGCAGCTCCAGCGCTCGTCGAACCACCCACCGCCCCGCAGCACCCGGTAGGCGCCGTAGACCTCGGCGTCGTAGACGTCCCAGCCCCACTCCCACACGTTGCCGAGCATGTCGTACAGGCCCCACGCGTTGGGCTGCTTGCCGCCCACGGTGTGAACCCGCTCGTGTGAGTTGCCGCGATGCCAGGCGATCTCGTCGAGCTGCCCGTACCGCGCGCCCGTCGTACCGGCACGACATGCGTGCTCCCACTCGGCCTCGGTAGGGAGCCGATACCCGTCAGCGGATGCGTCCCACTCGATACCCTCGCCGTCAGCATGGAGGCGGTAGGCGGGCACCATCCCCTCGCGTCGGGACAGCGCGTTGCAGTACCGGACCGCGTCCCACCACGAAACGCCCTCGACGGGCAACCGGTCGCCTTGCGCGGTGCTCGGCCGCTGGCCGGTGACCTGTGCGTAGCGCGCCTGGGTGATCGGGAACGCCGCGAGCTCGTATGGCGCAAGCTCGACCGACCAACGACGCTGGGTTCGCCGGTCCGACAGCGTCACATGCCCCGCCGGGACGGCAACCATCTCGCTGTCCGCGTTCCCGTCCATGGGCAGGCGATCCTACCGGCGTCACGGAGGGCTGCCCGGTCGCCGGAAA
>QHCA01000171.1 GCA_003244095.1 Pseudonocardiales bacterium
GACCCCAAGCTGCTGGCCTACCAGTACCTGCAGATGCTGCCGCAGATCGCCCAGGGCGACGCCAACAAGCTCTGGATCGTCCCTTCGGAGCTGGGGGAGGCGCTCAAGGGGCTCGGCGGCCTGCTCGGCCGGGGCATCGACGACGGCCCGTCACCGCCTCGCCCCCGGCCGGCGCCGAGGCCGGACTCCGGCCCGTCGCAGGCCGTGCTCGAAGCGGAGGCGGCGGCTCAGCAGGCGCAGCAGGCGGCCAACGAGGCGGCCACTCCCGGGCCGGACTTCAGTGCCGGCATGTCCAACCCGCCCGGTCAGCCGCCCGCGTAGCGGGCAGCCAGCGCCACGACCATGTCGACGTACCACTGCGCGTGGTTGTAGCGGAACACCGCATCGCGCACCCCGGCCGGGCCCATGCCGGCGTGGTTCGCGCAGAGGTAGTGGGCGGCGGTGTAGATGGCGTCGGCCGGGCTGTCGATGTCGAGGTGGCCGTCGTGGTCCCCGTCGACCGCATAGGCGGCGAAGGTGGCCGGCAGGAACTGCATCGGCCCGCGGGCGCCGGCCGACGAGGTGCCGGGGTTGCGCCCGTGGCCGGACTCGACCTGGCCGATGGCTGCCAGCAGCGACCAGGACATGCCCGGGCAGGTCGGTGCCGCCAGGTGGTACAGGCCGAAGTAGAGCGCTGATCCGGGCAGCGGCCCGATCCGCTGGATCCCACTGGAGGTGATCCGAGCGGCTGCCGCCTGCGCGGCGGCCAGCGCCGCAGCGGCGACCTCGGCGGCCCGTTGCCGGCGCACGGTCGCGTCGGCGGTTGCGAGCAGCGCCGTCTGCTGGTCGAGCAGCGCCTGCAGGGAATTGGCCGCGAGGCTCACATCCTTGGCCGTGCTGATGCTGGCCAGTGCCTGTGTCCGGGCTGCTGTGGCGGCCTTGCGGGCGCCCACGGCGGCGGTGGCCTGACCGGCGGCCGAGGCCTGCCCGGTGAAGACGAGATGCTGCATGGCACCGACCCTGCTGGTCAGGTCGACCAGGCTGTGCGAGGTCACCAGCGACGCAAACAGGCCGGCCCGGCCGCCGGAGATGTAGAGGACGCGCACCCGCTGGTCGACGGTGTCCTGTGCCGTGAGAGCCGTCTGCTCGTCGGAGCGCTGCTGCGCCGCGGCGGTCGCGGCGGTGTTGACGTCGGCGGACACCCTGCCCAGAGCTGCCTGGTAGCGCTGCAGTGCGAGATCGGTCCGGCCCTGCAGGACGTGCATGCGGGCGGCGAGCACGGCGGCCCGGCCGGCCGCCTCGCGGGAGGTGTCCGCGGCGGCCGGCCCCGCCGTCGCGGCGGCGGTCAGGGTCGCCGTCATGCCGGCCGTCACCACCACGGCCAGCAGCTTGGCGGGCCACGTACGAGAGGACGTCACGCCTCGTTCGTCGGCCGCGCACGGCGCCGGCTTGACCCGCCCTGCGCGCGGATGGGCGTCGGGAGCACGATTCAGCAGTGCCGCCCGTCGACATCACCGATCCCGACGACCCCCGGGTCGGCGACTACCTGTGCCTGACCGACGTCGACCTGCGGACAAAGTTCGAGCCGCCGAGGGGGCTGTTCATCGCCGAGGGTGAGCTGGTGATCCGCCGGGCCGTCCGGGCCGGCTACCGGCTGCGCTCGGTGCTCCTGAGCCCGGCCTGGTTGCGGTCACTCCCCAGGTTGGGCCTCCCGCCGGACACGCCCCTCTACGTCGCCGGGGCCGCGGTGCTTGAGGCGATCACCGGCTTCCGGGTCCACCGGGGCGCGCTGGCCTCGGTGCACCGCCGGCCGTTGCCGCCACCGACCGCCCTGCTGTCGGTGGCGCGCCGGGTCGCCGTGCTCGAGGACGTCAACACGCATACGAACGTCGGGGCCATCTTCCGGTGCGCGGCCGCGCTCGGGATGGACGCCGTACTGCTCAGCCCGTCCTGTGCCGACCCGCTTTACCGGCGGGCGGTACGCGTGTCGATGGGTGAGGTGTTCGCCGTGCCGTACGCCAGGCTGGAGTCCTGGCCGGCCGATCTGGACCTGCTCCGCGAGGCCCAGTTCCGGCTGCTGGCCCTGACCCCGGACCCGGCCGCCACGGCTCTGGACGATGCCGGGCTGTCCGCGACCGGCCCGGCGGCGCTGCTCCTGGGTGCCGAGGGGCCGGGCCTGTCGCCGGCGGCGCTGGGTCGCGTCGATCAGCGGGTACGGATCCCGATGTCGGCCGGCGTGGACTCGCTCAATGTGGCCGCGGCCGCGGCCGTGGCCTTCTACGTGCTCGGCCGCCGCGGCGCCGCCGGACCGGGTGCGGGCGACTCTTCCCGATGAGCCCGTCGGAGGGTGGCCGCGTGGCAGGAGTCGCCGTTCGGTGAGTTCCTCACGGCGCCCGCCGCTCCACGAACACGACGTCGCGCCATCGGTCACCGTGCCGCCCGAGGCGTTCGCGCACGCCGACGACGCGGAACCCGGCCCGTTCGTGCAGGCGCAGGCTGGCGGTGTTCTCCGGGAAGATCCCGCTCTGCAAGGTCCAGACGCCGGCCTGTTCGGTCGAGGTGACGAGGCGGTCGAGCAGCCGCCGGCCCGTGCCGCTGCCGCGCGCCGCCGGGTCGACGTACACGCTGTGCTCCGCAACCCCGGCGTAGACCGGGCGGTCGCTCACCCTGCTGATCGCGGCCCAGCCGAGCACCCCGCCGTCGGCGTCGACGGCGCACCAGCGGTGTGCGGCCAGGTGGCGCGCGTCCCACCCGGCCCAGTCCGGCGCGTGCGTCTCGAAGCTGGCGTTGCCGGTGTCCAGGCCGGCCTGGTAGATGCGCAGGACCTCGTCGTGGTGCTCCGGTGCCATCGGCACGACCTGAACCTCCGGAGTGTCCTCGTGTTCACCCGGCCGCCACATGAGGTGTTCGCACCTCCCATCGCTCTGGTGTCGCGCCCCGCTACCATGTCCCGGTCGGGGATTCGCCTCGTCCGGGTGAAAGGCTAGGTGTCCCATGCCGCGAGTGCGACGGCGTCACCTAGCAGCATTGATGACCCTCACCGCCGCCGGCCTGGTGGCAGCGACCCTGTATTCGGGGCCCGCTCCCGCTGCCGTGGCCCGCGATGGGGAGGCCCCGCGGCAGCCGGCGGTGACGACCGGTGCCGCGGCGCTGGCCGATCCGGTGGTCGTGGCAGCGGGCGACATCTCCACCATGTCCAAGACCGGCGGCAACAAGCTCACCTCCGACCTGATCCTCCGGATCAACCCGGACTACGTCCTCGCGCTCGGCGACGACCAGTAC
>QHCA01000172.1 GCA_003244095.1 Pseudonocardiales bacterium
TGCGACTACCCGCTGCACCTGGGCGTCACCGAGGCCGGCCCCGCATTCCAGGGCACGATCAAGTCCTCCGTCGCCTTCGGTGCGCTGCTCGCGGAGGGTATCGGCGACACCATCCGGGTCTCCCTGTCGGCGCCGCCGGTCGAGGAGGTCAAGGTCGGCAACCAGATCCTCGAGTCCCTGGGGTTGCGGCAGCGCGGCCTCGAGATCGTGTCCTGCCCGTCGTGTGGCCGGGCACAGGTCGACGTCTACAAGCTCGCCGAGGAGGTGACCGCCGGCCTCGAGGGCCTCGAGGTTCCGCTGCGGGTGGCGGTCATGGGCTGCGTCGTCAACGGTCCCGGCGAGGCCCGCGAGGCCGATCTGGGGGTCGCCTCGGGCAACGGCAAGGGGCAGATCTTCGTCAAGGGCCAGGTGGTCAAGACCGTCCCCGAGGCGCAGATCGTCGAGACACTGATCTACGAGGCCATGCGCATCGCCGAGGAGATGACCGATGTCGGCGCGGCCGAGGGCAGCCCGCAGGTGACGGTCTCCTAGGCTGGCCCACTGTGGGGTTGCTGCGGACGGGTTCGGTGCGCCTGCTGGAGGTGGGCGACGCCGCAGCGGCCTGGCAGATCCTTTCGGCCGACCCGGTCGGCAACCTCTTTGTGGCCGCCCGGCTGCACGCCAACGGCTTCGAGCACTGGCGCCTGGGGGCCCAACTGTGGGGGTACTACGGCGAGGACGGCCTTGAATCCCTGTGCTACCACGGCGCCAACCTCGTCCCGGTCTGTGCCACCCCCGCGGCGCTGGAGGCGTTCGCCGTCCGGGCCCGCGACGAGCGTCGGATCTGCTCATCGATCGTCGGCCGTGAGGAGTTCGTCGGGCCGCTGTGGCAGATGCTCAGCGACGTGTGGTCCCCGCCGAGGGAGGTCCGCACCGGCCAGCCGCTGCTGGTCACGTCGACGCCGCCGGCCGTCCCGCCGGACCCGGCCGTCCGCCGGGTCCGTTCGGCGGAGGTCGACACGCTGATGCCGGCCTGCATCGCGATGTACACCGAGGAGGTCGGCGTCTCGCCACTCGGTCACGACAGGGGGGCCGGCTACCGGGCCCGGGTCACCGAGTTGGTGGCCGCCGGTCACTCGGTCGCCCGGATCGACGACGGCGAGGTGCTGTTCAAGGCCGAGATCGGCGCGGCGACCAACCAGGCGTGCCAGGTGCAGGGTGTGTGGGTGACACCCCGGATGCGTGGGCGCGGGCTCGGGACCGCCGGGATGGCCGCCGTCGTGAGCGAGGCGCTGCGCAGCGTCGCCCCCGTCGTCAGCCTGTACGTCAACGCGCACAACACCGCTGCCCGCCGTGCCTACGAGCGGGTCGGCTTCACCCCGGCCGGCACCTTCATGTCCGTACTGTTCTAACAGCCTATTGACAAAGGGTGACGGATCCGATTGGACAGTTTCTCGGGCCGAGCGCCCCCGTCACACAACAAGGTGAGCCCGGCACGAATGCACTACCGCAGCACGAGCGTCATCGCGTGCACACCATCACAGCCTCCTTGCGGACTGGCCGGCCGCTGGGTTAGCGGTGCCGCCGGTACCGCAACTCGACGATCCCGCTGCCGGAGGCGGTGCTTGAGATCAGGTCGAGCTGGTAGGACTTGGGGACGCCGTCGAACAGCCGGGTGCCCTCGCCCGCAACGTAGGGGAACAAGCTCAGCCGGAGCTCGTCGATCAGGTCGAGCCGCATGAGCGACCGCCAGAGGCTGACGCCGCCCCAGACCACGATGTGGCCGTCGCCGCCCAGCCTGAGCTTGTCGATCTCTTCTGCCGTGTCACCAGCGGCGATGGTGGTGTTGGGCCACTCGGCCGTCTTCAGGGTCCGGGAGAAGACGACCTTGCGCCCGGCGTTCAGGATGTCGGCGAACGGGTGGTCGGTGGACGTTGTCATGGACCCGGCGATGGCCTCGTAGGCGGCGCGGCCCATGACGTGCGCGTACGCGCTCTGGAGAAAGTCGAGTTGTGCCGGGTCGTCGGGCTCACGGATTTCGGGCAGGTCGAAGCAGAACTTCCAAAACTCGGTGCCCTCGTCGGCGAGCAGGCCGTCGAGTGAGTAGTTGAACACTGTCGCTATCAGCTTCCGCATGATCAGACCTCCCATGGTCTCGGCTCGTCTGGGGACCGTGCTTGCAGGGGAACGTGCCTGTCCCAGGGCCCGCAGTGCCGCTGAACTTGGGCCTTGGTGATCGTGCCCATCATCACTCGCCGTTGGGCAACTCGGAGTGCGGCGTCCATGTCCACGGACCATCCAGCCCGACGGGTCGAGGTGAATCTGGCGTAGCCGTATCGATCCGGTCAACTGCGGCGTGGTGCCGCCGGCAACAACTCTGGGTGCGTGTCTACCCTGCGGCGGCACAGAATGCCAGTTGCGCCTCACCGGGCTGCTGGGTGCCGTGACCGCATGCCGCGCTACCCCTCTGACCTGACTGACGAGCAGTGGGCGGTGCTGGAAATCGGGGCGAGGCCGGGCGGGCCGCCCCGATACGCTGGGCGCGCGTGATCCCCCGCGCATCCGTCGTACGTCGAGGATTTTGGGAGCTGGCTGTGCTGCTGCGGATGTCGACGCTGTTCCTGCGTACCAAGCGCGAGGACCCGGCCGACGCGGAGGTGCCGAGCCATCGCCTGCTGGTCCGGGCGGGATACGTCCGCAGGGTCGCACCGGGCATCTACTCCTGGCTGCCCCTGGGCTATCTGGTCCTGCGCAACATCGAGCGGGTCGTCCGCGAGGAGATGGAGCGCATCGGCGCCCAGGAGGTGCACTTCCCGGCCCTGATCCCGCGGGAGATCTTCGAGGCGAGCGGTCGGTGGGCGGACTACGGCGACGGGCTGTTCCGGCTCGCCGACCGCAAGGGCGCCGACTACCTGCTCGCACCGACCCACGAGGAGCTCTTCACCCTGCTCGTCAAGGGTGAGTACACGTCGTACAAGGACTATCCGCTGGTGCTGTTCCAGATCCAGACCAAGTACCGCGACGAGGCCCGGCCGCGGGCCGGCATCCTGCGCGGCCGGGAATTCGTGATGAAGGACTCCTACTCCTTCGATCTCGACGACGCCGGGCTGCAGGTCGCCTACGACCTGCACCGGGTGGCCTACATTCGTACGTTCGAGCGGCTCGGCTTCGACTATCGCATCGTCTTCGCGGTGTCCGGCGCCATGGGCGGGTCGTCGTCGGAGGAGTTCCTCGCGCCGACCGAGTACGGCGAGGACACCTTCGTCGAGTGCACCGACTGCGACTACGCGGCCAACACCGAGGCGGTCGAGATTGCCGTGCCCGAGCCGCAGGATCCGGCCGGCCAGCCAGCGGCCAAGGTCCTCGACACGCCGAACACGCCGACGATCGCAACTCTGGTGGCGGTGCTGGGCGAGCAGGGATTGGGCGAGTTCACCGCCGCGGACACGCTGAAGAACGTCGTGCTCAAGACCCGCCGGCCCGGTGCGGCCGAGTGGGAGCTGCTCGTCGTCGGCGTGCCCGGCGACCGGGAGATCGACCTCAAGCGGCTCGGCGGCCAGCTCGAGCCGGTCGTCGTCGCGCAGGCGGAGCCGGCCGACCTGGCCCGCGAGCCGCGGCTGGTCAAGGGCTACATCGGGCCGCAGCTGTTCAGCGAGATCGGCGTGCGCTACCTGGTCGACCCGCTGGTCGTTCCCGGCAGCGCCTGGGTGACCGGTGCCAACGAGGCCGACCAGCACGCGGCGTTCGTCGTGCGCGGGCGCGACTTCACCCCCGACGGCGAGATCGGCGCAGTGGAGATCCGCGACGGCGACCGTTGCGCCCGCTGCGGCGGCCGGCTGAGCATCGCCCGCGGCATCGAGATCGGGCACATCTTCCAACTCGGGCGCAAGTTCGCCGACGCGTTCGGCCTCGACGCCCTCGGCCCGGACGGCAAGCCGATCCGGATCACGATGGGGTCCTACGGCATCGGCGTCTCGCGGGCCGTCGCGGCGCTGGCCGAGCAGCACCACGACGCCCAGGGTCTGTGCTGGCCGCGCGAGATCGCCCCGGCCGACGTCCATGTCGTCGCGGCCGGCAAGAGCGAGCAGATCGAGGCGGCCCTGCGGCTGGCCGAGGAGCTGCAGGCGGCCGGCCTGCGGGTGCTCGTCGACGACCGGGCGGGGGTGTCGCCGGGGGTGAAGTTCACCGACGCCGAGCTGATCGGCATTCCCACCATCGTGGTCGTCGGGCGCCGGCTGGGCGAGGGCATCGTGGAGGTGCGCGACCGGGCAGCCGGTGAGCGCGAGGACGTGCCGCTGGCCGACGTCGTCGGGCGGCTGTCGGGCTGAATGAGCGTCTCGGCGGTCATCTTCGATTGGGGCGGCACCCTCACCCCCTGGCACACCATCGACCTGGCCGCGCAGTGGCGGGCCTACTCGGCGGTCTACGACCCGACGCACGCAGATGACCTCGCCTCGGCCCTGCGCGACCAGGAGATCGCGGCCTGGCGCAGGGCCGAGGAGCATCACCGCAGTGGCACCCTCGACGACCTGCTCCGGGCCGCCGGGGTCGAGCCGGCCGGCGAGCGGCACGAGGCGGCGATGCAGGCCTATCTGGACTTCTGGACGCCGCACACCTATCTCGATCCCGACGCGCCCGACGTGCTGAGCGCGCTCCGTGCCATGGGGATCCGGGTGGGGGTGCTCTCCAACACCCTGTGGCCGCGGGAGCACCACGAGGCAGTGTTCGCCCGCGACGGGGTGCTCGACCTGCTCGACGGCGCGGCGTACTCCAGCGAGATGCCCTACACCAAACCGCACCCGGAGGCCTTCCACGCCGCCATGCGGGCCGTCGGCGCCGAGGACCCGGCCGGGGTGGTCTTCGTGGGCGACCGGCCGATCGACGACATCGGCGGTGCCAAGGCGTTGGGCATGAGGGCCGTGCTGATCCCGCACAGCGCCGTGCCCGACCACGACGTCGAGCCCGATGCGACGATCCAGCGGCTGGCCGACCTGCTGCCTTTGGTGCAGGCCTGGCGTCAGCCGCGCTCTTCTCCGGGGGCGGCAGGCGGGTGGGCGGGTGAGTAGGTCACTGCACCGTCATTGCACGAGTGGCACTTCCGGCACGTAGCGGTTGCAGGATCGCAACGGGTTGGGCGGGGCGCCGACCGCACCTAGACCGAAGGCTGCGAGGCGCTCCGGGGCCGACCCGTGATCGCGCTTGGGGCCGGGTGCCGAGCCGGCTGCCAACAGCGTGCCGGCCACGTCGACGATGTCGTCCTTGACGTTCAGCCAGCCCTTCCTGGTCGCGAACTGGATGAAGGTGCCACCGCCGCAGTCGGCCTGGTTCTCGTACCTGATCTGCTCGTGCGGGACGGTCGCCGGCGGCATCTTCGCCAGCCGCTGGAAGTGGTGCGTGACCTCGTGGGCCATGATCAGCGCCGCGGAGGCATCGCCGTGCTTGGTGTATTGCGTCCACACGGCCACCTCACCGAAGTAGACCTTCTCCGACCCGGGGCAGTAGGCCAGCGTGGCGTCGTCGTACTTGCAGGCTCCGTCGTTGCCGGTCACGCCCTGCGGGATGAAGTAGTAGCCCTCGGGGTGCGGCGTGTTCGGGTGGACGGCATCGATCCACTGCTCGACGTCGGGAATCAGGCAGGCGAGGTAGTTGTCCATCTGCGACGACTTGGTGAAGACGCCCTCGAGATCTTTCACCTTCGGACACGTGGCCGCGCCGAGGACGCGGGAAGCGGCATTGAGGGGGTGTGAGCCACCGGGAGACGGTGAGCTGCCCGGCGGCGGCGTGCCGCCGCCGGTGCTGGTGCCGCTGCAATTGGAGGGTGCGAGTGTCAACGCAGCCAGGGCCAACACAGCCAAAAGTGGATTGATTCTCAACTGAAGACTCCCAAACCAGATCATCGCGGACGTTGCTGCATGACCATTGTGGTTGTTTGTCAAGCCGAGCCGGGAAAGGGGACCGTGGAGGCCTCGCCGGGCACGGTGAGCCGCCACTGCAGGCCCCGGGTCGCCGCGTCGGTCAGCCCGGTCACGGCGAGCCGGCGCAGGTCGGCGGTCGTGAGGGCGGCCAAGGCGGCGTGCCAGGCCGCCGCCGTGCCCTTCTCCAGGTGGACGGCGAGCCGC
Source organism: Pseudonocardiales bacterium (assembly GCA_003244095.1). Taxonomy (GTDB): domain Bacteria; phylum Actinomycetota; class Actinomycetes; order Mycobacteriales; family QHCA01; genus QHCA01. The sequence goes on from QHCA01000172.1 coordinate 6,099, forward strand.
CGGGCGGCCCCGGCATCGGCCACCGAGAACGGCAGGTCGTAGTCGGGGGCGGCGGCGACGGGCGTGGCCGCCCGCCCAGCCAGCAGGGCGCTGAGCGTGTCGCGCCGCATCCGGTGTGCCCGGTCGGCGCTGCGGGCCGGCTCCTGCGCGGGGGCGGGCAGGAGCCCGCCGACCACGCCGTACCCCCAGACGGCGGCGTGCTCCGCAGCGAGCACCTGCTGCAGGGCCGCGGTCTCGGCGGCGGCTCCAGAGCTCAGCGAAGCGGTCATCGGAGCAGCACCAGGTGGGCCGTCTCGCAGGCGGCGATGCTGCCGAGCAGGGCGGCCCGCGCCGCCGGGGCGGCGAGGCAGGCGTCGGTCGCGCGCGCGGCGGCGCTGGTCTCGGCGGCCCGCAGCATGGCCACCGCCGCCGCGGTCGTGCCCGGCGGGCTCACCGGCGCGGGCGAGGCGGCGGCCGGTGCGTGCACCAGGGCGCGCAGGGCATCGACGTGCGCGGCGTGGTCGGCCCGCACGGCTGCGGCCCCCGGTGCTGCGGGGAATCGGGCCAGCACGACGTCGTACTGGCTGAGCAGCGCCCGCTCGGCCGCCAGCAGTTCCAGGAGCGGATCCGGACCGGGGGAGGGACTCCGGCGCGGGCGCGGCCCCGAGCGGCCCAGCGGATCACAGGCGCTCGCCGCGACCAGGGCTGTCCCGCCACCGAGCACCCGCAGGGACCCGGCCAGGAAACGACGGCGGGTGAGCGGCACATGAAGAGCCTAGACAGCACAGCGGGCGCCCCACGCTGTTGGAGGCGCCCGCTGTCGACTCGGAGCCCACCAGTACATGACCGTGCCGGTCATGTACTGGTGGGCCGAGCAGAAGTAGTCGAACTTGCCGGCCTTCGTGAACGTGAACGAGTACGACTTGCCTTTGCCGAACAGGTTCGAGTCGAACGTCTTGTCAGTGGCCGTCGCCGAGTGCTCCACGTCGTCGGCGTTCGTCCACGTGACGACCGTCCCGACCTTGACCTTGATGACGGCCGGTACGAACTTGAAGTTCTTGATCTGCACGGTGTTGGTCGACTTCGCCGCGCCTGTGCCACCGGCCTTCTTGGCACCGCCGCTGGAGCAGCCGGTCAGGGCTGCTCCAGCGACGAGGACCGCGGCCATCAGAGCGATGAGCCGCCGCGACCTACTTGACGCCGGCATCGGTGTCCGGCCGGGCCATGTCGAGCTTCACGAACGTGTCCGGCACGGGGTACTCACCGAGCACGAAGTGCAGGATCGCCACGTGCTGGCGCTCCACCGGTGCGATGGTCGCCACGGCGGCGAGGCCGTCGGGGCTGGTCAGCGTGCCCATCTGCTTGGTGTACGTGGCCGCTGCCGTGTCCTCGAGCATCAGCGCGAGCTTCAGCAGCCCGGGCAGGTCCTTGATGTCGCCGTACATCTTCAGTACGGCGTCCCTCAGGGCCGGGTCAGGGTTGGTGAAGGCCTTGCCGCCGGCATTGGTCAGCGCGGAGTTGAACGCCGTGGCGTGCTCCGTGTGCTGCTTCATGGCCACCGTGGCGAAGTTGGCCACCGCCGGCGGCACCGCTCCGAACTTGCCCTTGCCGGCATCGGTCAGGGCGGTCGTGTAGGCGAACACCGCGAGGTTTTCCAGGCTCGCATTGGTCGCCAGCGCCGCGTTGTCCTTGCCGCCCTTGGGTGCGGGGGTCGTCGACGTGCTGGTGCTGCTCTTCTTGCTGCTGCAGGCGCCCAGGGCCAGGCCGCCTACCGCGACGCCGCCACCGACGAGGAAGCTGCGCCGGGTCGCCGGAGCCTTGAGCCGCATCGAGGCGCCGAAGTCGGCCAGCGCCTCCCGCATCTTGGGGAAGGTGTCCTGGTGCATGCCCTCGAGGTCCGAGGTCATGGCGTCGAGCTCACCCTCGGTGATGTGGATGTCGTTGCGCTTGGTCATGCAACTGCCCCTTCTTCCGGCGGGCTCGCCTTGTCGGTCTTCTTGAAGGACTCCGGGAAGCCCACGGAGCCGGCCGCCGCCGGCAGCTTGGCGCCGTTCGGCGGGAGCTTGATCTCGGCGGCGAGACCGCCCTTGACCAGTGCTCCCACGGCGAGCAGCGTCGCGAGGTGCTGTGACTCGACGCCCGCGATCGTGCCGAACAGCAGGCGGACCTGCGGGTCGGTCACGGTCTGGATGTCCTTGACGTACGTGGACGTGGCGATGTCCTCGAGCAGCATCGCCAGGCCGACGACGTCGGCCGGCCCACCTGCCTTCAGCTTCGGCACCATGCCCAGCACGATCGGGGTGTACTTCGGGTTCGGCTTGGTCTGCTCCTTGCCGCCGAGCTCCTTGACCTTCGCGTTGAACGCCGCACCGTGCTCCGAGTGCTGCTTCATCGTGGTCTGGGCGAACGCCTTGACCACCGCGTTGCCGCCCTTGATGTACGGCAGGGTCAGCGCGGTCTGGTAGGTCACGACCGCGAGGTTCTCCAGTGACGCGGCGGTCTGCATCGCCTGGACGTCGACGTTGGCCGCCGCGAAGGCCGGCACCGCCGATGCGGCGATCAGTGCCGCACCGAAGCCGGCGCCGGCCAGGCCGGCCATCGCCACCTTGCGGGTCATGGAGGC
>QHCA01000173.1 GCA_003244095.1 Pseudonocardiales bacterium
GCCGGGTGCAGGCCGACGTGCGGCGGGGTGTTGAGGCCGCTCGCGCCGACGACCACTGCAGGCTTGCCCGCGATGAGGGTGCGGGTGGCCAGCCCCAGGGTCAGTGGCGCGCTGAACGGGAACGGTGGCCCGGGCTGTGGCGCGCCGCTGGCCGGGTTGGGGATCTGGTGGATCGCGCACGTGCCGGTCACCTGATCGCCCGCCACCGCTGCGGGGGTGCCCATGTCCGCCTCCTCCTGCTGTTGAGAGATCTAGTTGAGCTTGATCGGCGTGCCGCTGACCTCGACCGGCCCGCTTCCCTTGATCGACACCTGCGCCCCGGAGAGCTCGAGCTTGGCCTGCGCCTGCAGGGTGAGGTTGCCGCCGGCCTTGATGGTGATGTCGGTCTGCCCCTCGATCTCGACCTTGCCGCTGCTGGAGATCTTGATGGTCTGCTTGCCGCCGTTGAGGGAGACGCGCAGCTTGGAGTCTCCGGTCANNACGGCGACGCCGTCGTCGGCGTCGTCGTCGAAGAAGAGCAGTGCGTGGCCCTTCTTGGACACGAAGCCGCGCCGCTTCACCGCGCCGCTGGAGCCGTCCACCAGCCCGTCGCCGAGCTTGGGCTTGTCGACGCCGTTGTGCAGGCCGCCGATGACGTAGGGCCGGCGCAGATCGCCCTGCTCGAACGTCACCAGCACCTCGTCGTTGACCTCCGGCAGCCAGATGCCGCCGCGGGACGACCCGGCGCCGGGTGACACCAGGCGGACCCAGTCGCTGACGTAGGTGTCGGACAGCCAGGGGAACTTCACCTTGACCCGGCCGAGGTCGTCGGGGTCGTGCACGTCGGTGACCTGGGCCGGCACGACGCCGGGCAGGCCGTTCGACGTGCCGTTCCGGCCGCCCCCGACCAGGCCGAGCAGGCTGCGCTGCTGCCGGCCGCTGACGGTGAACGCCGTGGTGTATCCCGTACTCGCGTCGTAGGTGTGCCGGGCCGAGCTGAGCGTGTACTTGCCGTCGAAGGGGTCCCCGACCAGCGCCAGGCTGACCGCGGTGCCGGCCTTGAGTGACGGGTTGCCGCGGGCCACGCCGTCGAACTCCGCGAACGCCCCGCCGATCTGCTCCGCGACCGCCTTGGCCGCGGCGTCCACCTCGGCCTGGCTGCGGTAGGGCACGTCGACGCCGACGTACGGCGGCGCGCTGAACTTGCCGGCCACGTCCGCCGGGGAGACCGACAGCTGCGCGCTGCCGGAAGTCGCGGCGGCCACGCCCACCAGCGACTTCTTGGTGCCGACGTCCCACCCGCGGACCTGCACCTCCTTGACCTGCTCGGCCGACGTGACGACCGAGCGGAACCGCAGCAGGTTGGAGCCCAGCGACAGCTGCAGCGGGTTGGTGGAGGTGAGCGACCCGGCACCCGGGCCCTCGGCAGCCGGCGCCGGCTTGCGGAAGTGCAGTTTGCTGTCGGAGACCGCCACCTCGAAGCCGACCTCGCGGGCCAGTGCCCAGAGGAACTCCCAGTCACTGACGTTGCCCTGCGACACGTGCGGGTGCACGGTCGGGGTGGCGTCGATGGTGCCGGCCTGCAGGTTGGCCAGCTGCGCGACCTTGCGGGCCACGTCGGCGTAGGTCACGTCGGTGTAGGTCTCCGTACGGCGGCCGCGCAGCAGCCGGTGCGACTGGTCGTAGCCGCGGACGATCGTGAACGTGCCTGTCGGGTCGTGCTCGGCCTCCAGCGCCGTGACCTCGCCGGCCAGCAGCGGTTTGCCCGTATCGGCCTCGCTGATGACGCTGATCTTCAGCGCCGCACCGATCGTGAACTTCCCGTCGGTGATCACCGAGCGGGCCGGGTCGCGGAAGGTCAGCGAAAAGGCGTCGGGCAGCGCCACGTGGCAGTCGACGACGGCGGTGACGATCGCCGTGGCGACGTCGTCGGGCAGCGGAGAGCCGGCCACCTCCACGCGGAAGGTGTTGGTGGCGGTCTGCTGCTGGTCGGCCATCGTCGTCCCTGATCAGACCCGTACCGCGGTGCCGACCGGGACGGCCGCGGAGATCGCCGCCGATACCTCTTCGATGGCCGGGAGCACCAGCCGCCGGCCGGGCTGCAGCCGCAGCGGGTCGTCGATGCGGTTCGCGTCGGCGATGGCCCGCCACAGGGTCGGGTCGCCGTACTCGCTGTAGGCCAGTGAGGCCAGGCTGTCCCCTGCGACGATCACGTGGCTGCTGCTCGCGTGCAGGGCGCCCGAGGTGGGGTTCTGCGGCTTGACCTTCTTGTTGGGGACTTCCTCCAGGGTGAGCGAGCAGGTCGCGCGGACCGGGCTGCCGTCGGCCCGGAACATCGTGATCTTGACGCTCACCGACTTCACGTACGCCGTCAGGATCACCAGCTTGCCCCAGCCGAACTGCACGAACGGTGGCAGCGCCTTGGGCCCCGAGGCAGGCAGCGGCACCAGACAGGCCATCAGGGTCTCGATGTCGGCGACGACGTCCTTGCCGGCCTTCTCGGCGGCGTCGAGGAACATCTCCAGCGTGATCGTGCGGGCCTGCGGCCCGACGAACTCCGGCATGGAGCTCTGCTTCGCGCCCTTGCTGGCGTTGCGCTTCCACTCCGCCGTCTTGGCGACGGTGTACTCCTTCGGGTTGAAGCCGAAATCCAGGTGGCCCTTGCCGTTGACGCTGGTCGGGCCGCCCGGTCCGTCCTTGGAGGATTGGAGGAACTTCAGGTACGCGGGTTCGATGGTGGGCATCTCCTCAGCCCTTCAGGAACCCGTGGTGAGCGAGCTCTAGGGTCTCGGTGGCCACCTTGGCCGTGTCGGCCGATAGCGACGGGCCGGTCCAGCGCACCGGGATGACGCCGGTGAGGTCCCAGTGCCAGATCGGCGTCTTGTGGTCATCGCTGCGCAGCGCCGCGATGTGGGCGTTGGTGCGCGTGACGGTGCCCGACATCGTGGAGAACCACTCGGCGACCAGCTGGGTGTCGGCGTTGACCGCGCGGGTGAGCTTGACGTTGGTGTACTTCAGCCGGCCGGGCAGCTGGTGGATGAAGGCGTTGTTACCGCCCGCCTCGCGCTGCTCGATGGTGACTTCGACGCCCATGCCCTCGCAGGCGGTGAACGCGCCAAGGGGCCTCCCGTCGATTTCGACCTTGAAGAACACGCTGATGGCCGGGTCGGCGGTCGGGTCGCTCATGGAGTCCCTCCTCTTGGTTGCATGGACTTGTCCGGATCAGTGCCGCAGGTCGGTGATCCAGCCGGCACGTTCCCGGTCCAGGCGCAGCTCGGTGCCCAGCCGCGCCCGCAGCCGGTCGTACAGCTTCCGGGCCAGGTCGTCGAGGTCGGTGGTGGTCGCTGCGGGCGCGCCGGGCGGCGGGGTCGAGGTGGCCGCGGCGGGGGCCGCAGGGGCAGGGGTCGGGGC
>QHCA01000174.1 GCA_003244095.1 Pseudonocardiales bacterium
CGTTGTGGGCGACCAGCACGCTGCCCCGGGCGAACTCCAGGAACGCAGGCAGCACCGCACCGAGCCTGGGTGCGCTCGCCACCATGGTGTCGGTGATGCCGGTCAGCACCGCGATGAACGGCGGGATGCCCACACAGGGGTTGACCAGCGTCTGGAACTCCCCGACCACCTCGCCGCCGCGCACCTTGACCGCACCGATCTCGGTGATCTCGCACGATGCCGGCGCGCCACCGGTGGTCTCCAGGTCGACGACGACGAACGTCACCTCGCGCAGCGGCTCACCCAACTCGTCGAAGCTCGCCTGTACGTAGTGCGGGCCGGCGAGCGTGGACGATGGGGCCATGCTGCGGACGCTAGGTGCGACCTCCGACAAATCGGGGGAGGCGCACCGCCTGTAACACTGACCAGATGCCTGTCCCCTCACCCGACGACGGCACCCGGTGGCGGTGCGTGCAGTGCGGCAACCTGACCCGCTTCGACGTCGTCCGTACCACCCGGGCCAAGGAGTACCTCCACGTCGGCCTCTCGGGTGAGCCGGCGGTGGAGGAGCGGGAAATCCTCGGTGACACGGTCGAGCACGTGACCTGCCGCTGGTGCGGCGGGATCGACACCGTGGAGGTCGTGCCGCGCCCCGACGGCCCCGCTCACGTGGACGGCCGTCATGAGTGAGCCGCCGCTGACCGGCCTGCAGGTGCTGGACCTGTCCCGGCTGCTGCCGGGCGGGTACGCGACGCTGCTGCTGGCCGACCTCGGTGCCGACGTGGTCAAGGTCGAGGAGCCCGGGCGGGGCGACGGCATCCGGTGGTTCCCGCCGTTCGGGGCCGACGGCGAGTCCGGGATGCACCAGGCGCTCAACCGGGGCAAGCGCTCGATCACCCTCGACCTGCGCACGCCGCAGGGTCGCGACCTGCTGATCGAGCTGACCGCGGCTGCCGACGTACTCGTCGAGTCCTACCGGCCGGGAGTGATGGACCGGCTGGGCATCGGCTATGAGGTGCTCCGCGCCGCCAATCCGCGACTGGTCTACGTCGCGATCACCGGGTACGGCTACGACGGGCCCTATCGCGACCTTGCCGGCCATGACATCGACTACCTGGCCCACGCCGGCGCGCTCTCCTTCACCGGCTCACTGGCCGGCCCCGGACAGCCCGGTCTGCAGATCGCCGACATCGGCGGCGGCGGGATGATGGCCGTCATCGCGGCGATGACCGCCTTGCGGGTACGGGAGCGTACGGGCGAGGGACAGTTCTGCGACGTGTCGATGACCGACGGCGTGCTGTCGTGGCTGTCGATCCACGCCGGCGCGTTCGCGGTGTCGGGGGAGCCGCCGCGACCGGGCGGGGGACTGCTGGGCGGCGGTTACGCCTGCTATCGGGTGTACGCCTGCGCCGACGGCCGGCACCTGGCGGTCGGCGCCCTGGAGCCGAAGTTCTTCGCGGCGCTGCTGGCGGTGCTCGGGTTGCCCCAGCTGATGGACGCGCACCTCGACCCGGCCCGGCAGGGCGATCTCGCTGCGCGGCTCGAAGCGGCCTTCGCCACCCGTGGTCGCGACGAGTGGGTGCAGCTCTTCGCCGGCCATGACGCGTGCGTGGCACCGGTCCTCGACCTCGGTGAAGTCCTCGTCGACCGCCATGCGACGGCCCGCGGCATGGTCGACGGCGCCGGGCGGCTCGGCGTGGTGCCCCGCCTGGTCGGCACGCCCGGCCGGGCCGGTGGCCCGCCCTCAGCGCTGGGTGCGGACACCGACGCGGTGCTCGGGGCGCTCGGGCGGACGACCGAGCAGATCGCCGAGCTGCGCGCCGCAGGTGTGCTGTGAGCGAGACCCCGCCGCCGCTCACCGACGACGTGCGGGCCCGGGTGCTCACCTTTGCCGCGGCGGCCCTCGGCACCCTCCCCGAGGATGAGCTGCCGCGGGCACTGCGCCCTTTTGCCCGCTTCACGCCCAGCCGCCGGGCCCGTGCCGCGGCCGGTGCACTGGCCACCGCCCTGGAGGACGACCCGGAGTTCCGGCACCGGGTGGCGGGCACGGTCGCGAGCGACCCGCTGGCCGCCGCCGTCGGCGCGGGTGCGGTGCCGCCGGCCGCGGACCCGGCGCAGGCGGCGGCGCTGGCGTACCTGCTGCGCCCGCAGGGCTGGGTCGCACTGATCGAGCAGGCGCAGGCGGTCGCCGACATCCGGGCCCGGCGGGTGGCCGACGATTCCGCCGGCCAGCAGGTCCGCCTGCTCACCGAGCAGCTCGCCGCCTCGCGCGCCGAGGTCCGCGAGCAGGCACGCCGTTTCCGGGCCGACTCGGCGCAGGCCGCCGCCGCTGCCGACGCCCTGCGCCGGGATCTCCGGGAGCTGGGCAAGAAGTCGCAGCAGGCGGCGGCCGAGTCCGAACAGGCTATCGCGGGACTGGCTGCCGAGCGCCAGCGATGGGCAGCGACCCAGTCACGGCTGGAGGCCGACCTCCGGCGCCTCCGGGTCCAGCTGGGCGCGGCGGAGGCGGTGGTCGAGTCGGCCCGGCGGGGCAGCCGGGAGGGCCGGACCGGTGAGGACATGCGGCTCTGGTTGCTCCTGGACACCCTCGTCAACGCTGCGCAGGGGCTGCGCCGTGAGCTCGCGCTCACGCCTACCGACGAGCGGCCGGCCGACTCCGTGCTCGCCTCGGCGGGTACGCCGACCGCGGCGCCCGGCCCGTCCTTCCCGCTCGAGCAGCTGCTGGCCATGCCGCGCGCGCACCTCATCATCGACGGCTACAACGTGACGAAGACCGGGTACGGCGACCTGCCGCTCGAGGCGCAGCGTCAGCGCCTGGTCTCGCGGCTCGGTGCCGTCGCGGCCCAGACCGGTGCGGAGGTGACCGTGGTCTTCGACGGCGCCGAACGCCTGCCGGTGGCGCCCGCGTCGCCGCGGGGCGTGCGGGTGCGGTTCAGCGACATCGGCCAGACCGCCGATGATCTGATCGGCTTGCTGGTCGGCGCCGAGCCACTCGGCCGTCCGGTGGTCGTGGTCTCCACCGACGGCGAGGTCGCCGATGCCGCCCGCGGGGCCGGGGCCCATCCCGTCGCCTCAGCGGCGCTCCTGGCCCATCTTGAGCACGCTTGAGGCATGCGGTCGGCACCCGGTGACCGGCCGCTGCCGGCCAGTACGGCAGGAGCAGTGTCGTACCCCTCTCCTAACGTCGGTCTGGACATGGCGCCGGCACTTCCCCGCCGGTGCATGTCACCGATCGTGAGGAGACGAGATGCTCATCGACTGCGACGCCTGCCAGCTGCGTGGCCTGGCCTGCGGCGACTGTGTCGTGACCGTGCTGCTCGGTGCCCCCCCAGAGGGGGTGGAGCTCGACGCCGCCGAGCGTCAGGCGCTCGATGCGCTCGCCGAAGGCGGGTTGATCCCTCGGTTGCGGCTGGTTCCCCGGTGTCCACCGACCGGCGAGCGGCAGGCGGGATAGACAGCCGTTGGTTACATTGCGTAGCACAGAGTGAGATGCGGGGGTTCGTGAGGCCAAAGTAACCATAAACTCTCAATTCCTTCCACAATGGCGGGCCAGCGGGCTTGCGGCGCGGGCCGCGGCTCCATAAAGTTCCGTTCGGCTGTCACGGTGCGTACTCGTTCAACCTGGACGAGGCCGGGCGGCTCTGCCGAATCAGTTCGTGTGGTCAGCCAGACGACTGAGCCGGGAACCCGAGCACATCTGGGGTGAATCGCTCCCGCACGTCGGGGAGTGTAGGGCTTCTTCCGGCCCGAACCCGTCAGCTAACTCGGTAGGCAGACGAGGAAGAGGAGCCCCACCTCCGTGGCATGCAGGCTCACCGCCGTTCGTCCGCACCGCCTTTTCGCACTTGTCGCAGCCGGCCTTCTGGCCCTCGTCCTGATGCCCGCCACGAGCAACGCGGCCCCGACGCAGACGACGACCCAGGTCCGGCACTCCACCGCCGAGCTGCAGACCATGCTGGAGAAGGCGACCGAAGACTTCAACACGGCCAGCGTGTTGCTCGCGCGCAGCAAGGCGCACGAAAAGGATCTGCGCGCCGAGGCGCTGCAGGAGTCCAAGAAGGTCGACGCCTACTCGGCGCAGGTCTCCAAGTTCGCCGCCTCGGTCTATCGCGGTGCGGGCGTCGACGTCATGTCGTCGTTGCTGAGGACCGGATCTCCGCAGGGCTTCCTCGACCAGATGTCGATGCTCGACAACCTGAGCCGATCGCAGCGCAATCAGCTCAACGAGCTAAGCACTGCCCGGCGGCAGCTCGCGCAGAGTCAGGCGCACATCAGCGACGAGTTGGCGACGCAGGCCACGAACGTCGCCACGCTCAAGGCGCGCAAGGCGCAGATCACGAAGGACCTGGCCACGGTGCAGAATCTCCTCCCGCGGGCGAGTCGGTCCACCCGCAGTGCCGTCGGCGGCACCTATACCGGTCCCGCCTCGGGCAACGCGCTAAAGGCGCTGCAGACCGCCTACGCGCAGCTCGGCAAGCCCTACCAGTGGGGCGCCGCGGGCCCTGGCAGCTTCGACTGCTCCGGCCTGACTATGTACGCCTGGGCGTCGGCCGGCGTGTCGCTGCCGCACTCGAGCCGCATGCAGTTCAGCAGCGGCCCGCACGTGGCCCGGTCGGCGCTGCAGCCCGGTGACCTGCTCTTCTTCTATAGTCCGATCCACCACGTCGCCATGTACGTCGGCAACGGCCGGATGATCCACGCGCCGAACTTCGGCGAGAACGTCCAGATCTCGCCCATCCAGTCCGGCTACGTGGGAGCCGTCCGGCCGTAGCCGAGCGGGCCCTGACCTGGCGGGTCCGTAGCATGGCGGCGTGACGGCGGAGCAGCGAGCACGGCAGCCTGCCCGCTGGGCGGTCTCGGCCCTGGCCTTGGCGATCGTCGTGCAGTTCACCGCAGGTGTGGTGGGTACTGCCTACCTTGCTGCCGACGAGCGCGGTCCAGCGCCGGCGCCGGCCACGACACGGGGCCGCCCCGCGCCGCGGATCGTCGGCGACGTCCCGCACATCTCGGCAGCCGAGCGCGCCCGCTGGGCCGGCGCCGTCCGGGGGCTGCTCGGGCAGCGCAGTGCCGCTCTGCTGCACCGTGACCGGGCCGGTTTCCTGGCCGGCATCGATGCCGGCAGCCCGGCCTTCCGTACCCGGCAGGCGAAGCTGTTCGACAACCTGAGCGGCGTCCCGCTGGGTGCCTGGTCCTACGACGTCGACCCCGACCGGGAGATGTCGCAGGCCGGGAGCCGGCTGACCCGTTACCACGCGCCGGTGTGGGCACCGCAGGTGAGTGTGAGCTACCGGCTGGCCGAGTTCGACCGCCGCGACACCTCACAACGGCAGTACTTCACCTTCGTCCAGCGGGCGGGCAGGTGGTACATCGGCGCCGACGACGACTTCGACGACACCGGCTCCCGGACGGCGCGGGGGTTGTGGGACTTCGGTCCGGTCGTTGTCTCGCGTACCGCGACGACGCTGGTGCTCGGCCATCCCGGCTCGCGCGACGCCCTGCACACGATCACCCAAGTGGCGTCCGCGGCGATCCCCAGGGTGAGTGCCGTCTGGGGCAGCGACTGGGAGGGCCGGGTGGTCATCCTGGTCCCGGACACCCAGGCCGAGCTCAGCCAGATCATCCAGGAGGGGAACGACCTTTCTCAGATCGCCGCTGTCGCCACGACAGAACTCGCCGGCGGCTCGGGCGTGCCGGCCGGGGACCGGATCATCGTCAACCCACCCAACTTCGCCAAGCTGGGCTCGCTGGGCCGGCAGGTGGTCCTGCGGCACGAGATCACCCACGTCGCGGCCCGGGCGGCCACGACCGGCACCACCCCCACCTGGCTGGCCGAGGGATTCGCCGACTACGTCGGGTATCTCGGCTCGGGTGTGTCCGTAGCGTCGGCGGGGCGGGAGCTGGCCGTCGACATCAGGGCCGGCCGCGCGCCCAAGTCGCTGCCCGCCGACGCCGACTTCAGCGGGGCCAATACCGGGCTCGCGCAGGTCTACGAGATGTCCTGGCTGGCCTGCCGCCTCATCGCGGCCTCGGTCGGGCAGGCCGGGCTCGTGCGGTTCTACCGGACGGTCGGCGGCAGTCCCGATGCGTCCGGCACCGGCGTCGAGGGGGCGTTGCGTACGCAACTCCACCTGAGTCTGGCGCAGTTCACCGTTCGGTGGCGTGCCTACCTGTCGGGACAGCTGGTGTGAGCCCGCGGCTTGCGGCTGCGGTGGCCCTGGCGTGCCTGGGCGTGGGTCTGGTGGTCGCGATCGCGGTCACCACGCCGTGGCGCACCCTCGACCCGCCACCGGGCGGGCCGGCGCCGGTATCGGTCTCGCGGGACTTCACTCCCGAGCAGGTGCACCGCGAGCAGGCCTTTCACCGGGCGCTCCGGCCGGCCTCCTACGCCAGCGTCGCGATCAGCCTGTTCGTGGCGGTCCTGCTCGGCCTGACCCCGCTCGGGGCGCGGCTTGTCGGCGCGCTCGCCCGACCGCTCGGTGGCGGCTGGGGATGGCAGTTGGTGCTCGGCTCGCTGGCCCTCGCTGTTATCGGCCAGCTCGTCACGCTGCCGCTCTCGGTCTACGGCGAGAGCGTGCTGCGCAGGTATGGGCTGTCCACTCAGGACTGGGGGGGCTGGACGGTCGACCTGCTCAAGGGACTCGCGTTGGGCGCCGGTATCACGACCGTGGTGCTGGTCGCGTTCCTTGCCGTCGTGCGCGCGGCGCCGCGTACTTGGTGGGCCTGGACCGCCGTCGGGTCGGCAGTGCTGGTCGTCGCCCTGTCGTTCCTCTATCCGGTGGTGGTCGAGCCGGTGTTCAACAAGTTCACCCCGCTGCCGGCCGGCGAGTTGCGTACCTCCCTGCTGCAGCTTGCCCGGGCCGACCACGAGCCGGTCCGCGACGTCCTGGTGGCCGACGCGTCCCGGCGGACCACGTCGCTGAACGCCTATGTCTCCGGCTTCGGCTCGACCCGGCGGATCGTGCTCTACGACACCCTGGTCAACGGCGCGCCGCCGGCGGAGGTCCGGCTGGTCGTGGCGCACGAGTTGGGGCACGCGAAGCGCAACGACGTCCTGCACGGCACCCTGATCGGGGCGCTGGGAGCAGCGGCGGCCTGTTGTCTGGCGTACCTGCTGTTCAGCAGTCCCTGGCTGCTGCGCCGGGCCGGGGTGGCCCAGCTTGGCGACGGCCGTTCCGTCGCGCTGCTGCTGGCGCTCGTCGCGATCGGCGGGCTGCTGAGCATGCCGTTGCAAACGCTGGTGTCGCGGCGGATCGAGGCGCGCGCCGACGTGCACTCGCTGGACCTGACCCACGACTCGCCGACCTTCATCGAGAGCGAGAAGCGGCTGGCGGTCACCAACCTCTCCGACCTGCAGCCCAACCCGCTCGTCTACGGGCTGTTCTTCACCCACCCGACCAGCCCGCAGCGGATCGCCCTGGCGCGTAACTGGGCGAAGCTGCACGACCGGTGACGCGCACCCTGGTGGTCACCAACGACTTCCCGCCCCGGGCGGGAGGGATCCAGGCGTTCGTGCACTCGCTCGTTTCGCGACAGCCTGCCGACTCCGTGCTGGTCTACACCTCGTCGTCGGAAGGGGCGGCAGCCTTCGACGCCGCCCAGGCCTTCCCGATCGTCCGGCATCCCGGGTCGATGCTGCTCCCGACGCCGGCCGTAGCGCGGGTCGTCTCCGCTCTGGCCCGTACGGAGGGCTGCGACGCGGCACTGTTCGGCGCCGCTGCACCACTGGGCCTGCTGGCGCCGTTCCTGCGGGCCGGCGGGGTGGACCGCCAGGTCGCCCTGACTCACGGTCATGAGGTGGGCTGGGCGGCGCTGCCGGGAGCGCGTGCCCTGCTGCGGCGGATCGGTACGTCGGTCGACGTGGTCACGTACCTGGGGGCGTACACCCGATCCCGGCTGGCGATGGCCATGGGCCCCGCGGTGCGATTGGAGCGGCTGGCGCCCGGCGTCGACACGTCGACGTTCTCCCCGTCTGTGGACGGGTCCGCCGTCCGTGCACGCCTGGGCCTGGCCGGCCGGCCGGTCGTCGTGTGCGTCTCGCGCCTCGTCGCCCGCAAGGGCCAGGACATCCTGATCAGGTCGTTGCCGGCGATCCGGTCCGCCGTGCCGGGTGCGGCCCTGCTGCTGGTGGGCGGCGGCCCGGACCGGTCCCGGTTGCAGCGGCTGGCGGCCGCATCCGGTGTCGGCGACGACGTGGTGTTCACCGGCCCGGCGGCCTGGCCCGAGTTGCCGTCGTACTTCGCCGCCGGCGACGTGTTCGCGATGCCCTGCCGCACCCGCCGCCGTGGCCTCGACGTCGAAGGTCTCGGAATGGTCTACCTGGAGGCCTCCGCGACCGGCCTGCCAGTAGTGGCCGGTGACTCCGGTGGCGCGCCGGATGCCGTGCTCGAGGGGGAGACGGGATTCGTCGTGGACGGCCGGTCGGTCGACGCGGTGGCGGATCGGGTGTCGACACTCCTGGCCGACCCGGCGCTGGCCCGGGCGATGGGCGACAAGGGCCGCGCCTGGGTGGAGCGCGACTGGCGCTGGGACATGGTCGCCGAGCGCCTGGCCGGCCTGCTCCAGACCTGAGCGCCGGGCCGGAATGCCTCGGGCTGCGGAAACTCTTGCTGCCGATAGCCAGGGAAAGTTTCCGCAGCTCGGGATGAAGTTTTCACTGAGGTCAGTGGTCGGGTGGGACGAGGATGACCGTCCGCTGGTCCGACCAGACGGACTTCCAGTGCAGTTCGTCGACGAGGCCACCGGCCAGCGGTGTCTGCCGGTAAAGCCATGCGGCGCCGAACTGCTCGTCGCCGACGAAACCGCGCCAGTTGCCGCGCAGGGCCAGCGTGTCGTAGTACCGCTGGATGTAGGCCGCCCGGTAGATCTCCGTACGGCCGTCGACGCCGGGGCTCACGTCGCGGGCATTCCAGAGCAGCCAGCCGCCGAACTCGTACTCGTTGAGCACCCGGGCGTGGCCGGGCAGGGCATCGAGCCGCCGGCTGGCCGCCGGGGATGCCGCGATCGACTCGATGCCGCGCGCCGAGGGCAGGTACGCCGCCGTGGCCAGCACCGCACCCACGGCGACGACCCCGGCGATCGCCTTCAGCGGCGCGGGCCACGGGTGCGCGGTGGCCGGCGACCGGGTCAGGCCGGCCAGGGCGGACGCGGCCAGCGGCGCGAGCAGGACGGCTGCCACGGGAAGGGTCCGGTTGTAGCCGAACCCGATCAGGCAGGCCGTCACGACGTAGGCCAGCTCGGTCACCGGCACTCGCCGACCCGAACGGGCCCAGCCGCAGACCACGACCGCGAGCAGGGCAAGGCAGGCCAAGGTCCACACCCGGAAGATCGACGGCGCCACCCACTCCGAGGAGAACCTCGCATAGCTGCGCACCGTCAGCGGCGTCAACAGCAGCCGCGGGCCGCTCGGCGTCACCGCGGCCGCCACGACCATCCCCGCGCCCACCACGACGAAGGGCACCGCGACCCGCCAACGCCGGCCGAGCTGCACGGCACGGGCCAGTACGACAGCGCCGTACAGCACGATCGCCGCCGCCCAGAGCCCGTGGAGGTTCGCCCAGACGAAGATCAGCGGGACGAAGATCCAGGGCGGCTTGCCGTCGTCGATCGCGCGCAGCAGGCGAGGTCCGAAGTAGGCGAGCAGCGCAAAGGAGGCCAACTGCGGTCGCTCGTTGGCGCCCGGCGACACCCCGATCAGGCACCCGATCGTCACGCAGGTGGTGACCAGCCAGCCCGATCGCCGCCGGGCCTGGCGTACGACGGTGGCGGCGATCACCGCGAGCAGCAGGGCATGCAGCGCCATGACCCCGTGGTAACCGCCGAGGGCGTAGGCCGTGTACATCGCGAGCTGCGACAGCCACTCGTGCGGTATCCACTGCCTGCCCGAGGCGAAGGACCACGGGTCGCTGTGCGGGAGCGCACGATGGTCGACGATCCACTCACCGGTACGCAGATGCCACCAGACGTCCGGATCACCCAGCGGCACCAGCCCGCGGACGAACGCGAAGGCACCGACCAGCAGCCACGGGACGAACTCTCCGGGCTGGGCGGTCGGCAGGTCCGGCCCGACCGTCGGCCCCGTGCGCTCAGGCCGCGGTGCAACGGGTCGGGCCGGCTTGTTGACCAACACCACTCGCCGGCACCCGATCAGGTCGCGCAGTTGGTCGTGGTGCCCGCGGTGCCGTTGCCGTTGATGACGTCGCAGGTGTTCTCGAGGGCATGTTTCAGTACGCCCCCCAGGGCGAACAGGATCACGACGACGACGGCAGCGATGGCGGCGATGAGCAGGCCGTACTCAACGGCGGACGCACCGCCGTCGCTGCCCCTCCGGAACGCGATCACGTTGCGGATAAGAGCGAGCATGCTGTCCTCCCGCCAGAGATCACTGCTGAGTTCGCAGGGGTGCGGTGGCCCGTTCCCGATCGAATGGTTTCCGACTCGCCAATTCTGGATCGTTTCGGCACCACGAGACCAACACGTGTGCGACGGGGAGCCCCCCGGCGAGCACTGGAGAAGGCCCCAATTGCCCGGTGGTTTACGGCGGGCAGTTGTTGCCGCCGTTCTGTGCCGTGTTGATGGCGTTGCACGTCTTGCTGAAGCTTGTCTTAACGACCGTGCCGAGAGCGAACACGATCACTACGATGATGGCGGCGATCGCGGCCACGAGCAGGCCGTATTCGACCGCGGACGCGCCCTTGTCCTGGTGCTTCTTCAACTCGACGATTCTGCGGATGTATGCCAGCACGGGGGTCCTCCAGGGAGCCGATTGATGGGGTACTGCTCTCGGTGCTGAACCCCCCCCTCGAGGGCAGCCGTACACATTTTGCGGACGTCGGGGGCGTGCAGGGATCGGTCGCGTGGGCGGACAACTTCGCCCGATCGGCCCCTTGACACATCCGACCGTTGGCTACTCACTGGGAGCGACTCCGGTCCGCAGGAGGCCCAGGCGCAAGGCGGTCATCAGCGCCTGCGCCCGGTTGCCCGCGTCGAGCTTGCCGTACAGCTTGGAGATGTGCGTCTTGGCGGTCGACTCGCTGATGTAGAGCTTCTTCGAGATTCCTGCGACCGACATGCCGTCGGCCAGCAGGTAAAGGACCTGGCTCTCTCTCGCGGACAGCTGCGGTCCGCTCGGCGTGAGGCGCCGCTTCATCGCCTCGGCCAGCTCGGCCGCGCTGAAGGCATTCGGCGAGACGTACGCGTGCCGCGCCGCGGCCACCACCTCGTCGACGGGGGAGTTCTTCGGTACGAAGGCCGAGGCGCCGGCGTCGAGGGCTCCGAAGAGGTGGTCGTCGCCCGCGTACATCGTGAGCACGACGATGCCCAGGCTCGGCTGGGCGGCCCGCAGCCGGCGGGTGACGTCGAGGCCGCTGCCGTCGGGCAGCCGGATGTCGGTGACCACGACGTCCGGCTGCAGCTCGTCGGCCCTGGTCATCGCGTCGGCGACCGTGCCGGCCTCACCGAGGACGTCGAAGTCACCGGCGCGCTCGAAGGCGCGCCGCAGGCCCTGCCTGATCAGCTCGTGGTCATCGACGAGAAGGACGGTCGGCATCCCCCACCCCTCCCGTAGCGCCATCCAGGGCGGCCAGCGTACGCCCAGGGGGTGTCGGCGGCGGCCCGACCCGCACCTGGACCCGGGTGCCCTGTCCGTCTCGTCCGTCGACGTCCAGCTGTGCGCCGAGCCGGACGGCCCGCTCCTGCATGATCGACTGCCCGTAGCTGTCCTGGCGTTTCTGGTTCGTCATGCCCACCCCATCGTCCTCGACCGTGATGGCCGCCCGGGGCGGCTGCACCTCCACGCTCACCCACAGATTGCTGGCGCGGGCGTGCTTGCGGGCATTGGTCACCGCCTCCTGGGTGATCCGGAACAGCTCCGCCTCCGTCGCCGCGGGCAGCCGCCGGGTGGACTCGTCCAGGGTGATGTGGACGGTCAGCCCGGACGTCGTGCCCAGCGTGCGTACGTACGCGGAGATCGCCGCGCCGAGACCGCCGTGCGGGTCGATGTCGCTGCGCAGGTCGAACAGCGACAGCCGGAGCTCGGAGATGATCCTGGTGACCTCCGACCGGAGCTCGTCCAGTGCGGCCCGGGCCGGGGCCGCCTCGCGAGGCAGCTCCGCGCGGGCATGGTCGATGCCATAGCCGACGATGACGAGCTCCTGCGCGATGCCGTCGTGGATCTCGCGGGCGACCCGCTGCCGCTCCTCGGTCGTGGCGAGCTCGCGGATGTCGTCGAACAGCAGGGCTGTCTCGAGACGCAGTGCGGCGTCGGCACACGTGCCGGACAGCTGGTCGATGACGGCTCCGGTCGGTGCCGAGTCGGACATCTCCATGCCGATGAGGCCGATCGTCCGGACGCCCACGATCAGTGGCAGGACGACGAGCCAGCCGGCCCCGGGAATCGCCGTCGAGCGGTACTCCTGAGTTGCCCACGCCTCGGCGAACACCGAGTCGCCGTGCACGTCGACGTCCCAGCGATGTGCCGCCTCAGCATCCCCGGCGAGCGGCACGAGCCGCCCGCCGCCGGTGCGGGCGAACACCGCGATCCGATCCGCAGACGTCGTCGCCGCCAGGTCCTCGACCAGCTGGGCCGAGATCGTGACCGGATCCAGCGTGCCGGGTAGCTGGCGGGCCACCGTACGCAACTGGGTGAGCAGCCGGTAGGCGGTCCCGAACAGCGGCTGCTCGACCGTCGGCTGCAGCCGCAACAGCCGGCGGGCCCAAGCGGCGACCAGCCCGACGGCAAGGGCGAGCACGACGCCCTGGCCGGTACTACTGACGTAGGTGACGTCCAGCCCACCGGACAGGACACCGGCCGAAAGGAGCGTGGCCGCTCCCAGGCCCGTGATGATGGTCGCGTCGGCGACCCCGGAGAACAGGCCTGCGGCCAGCGCCGGCACCGTCAGCACGAGGAAGAACGGACTCATCGACCGTCCGGTGAGCAGGATCGCCGCGCAGATCAGCAGCACCTCGCCAGCCCTGGCGTATCGGGCCGGGGCCGATTCCTGGGGTAGGCGGCCGGTTGTGACCGCGAACGCCACGAGGACCGTCACGCTCGCTGTCGCGGTGACGAAGTGCGAGACGGCCACAGCGACGACGAGGCACAGGGCGAGCAGGGCGGCCCGGAAGACCCAGACGACTCGCTGCGGCCTCGCCTGGACCGTCAGCGCCGCCTGAGAAGCCACGGCGATACCGTACGCTGCCCTCTGCCGCTGGCGAAGGCGGTCGACCGGACCCGCACGGACCGGTGGGCTACTCGCCGAACTCCGCCAGGGCGCGAGCGAGCTGCCGGACCAGCAGCGCCGTCGTCAGCAGGGGCGCCGCTTCGACCGCCACGCCGACGACGGCGTCGAGGTCGCGCTTGACGAAGGCGACCTTGTCGCGGGCGAGCAGCACGATGCCCTCGACCTCGCGTATCGGCACGCCCATCAGGTGCCGCCATGCCGCCAGGGGGGCGTTCGCGAGCCGGGCCCGCAGGATGTCGGAGTCCATCACCGTGAAGGCGTGTTCCTGGCGCACGACCTCGCGCACCAGCCAGTGGTCTTCGCCCAGCCGCGCGCCCTGCTCGATGGGCCGCAGGCTCGAGCTCGCACAGACCAGCCAGGCACCGGCCTCGGGCAGCAGGACACATCCGGCATCCGCGCCGGACCGTTCGATCGATTCGACGAGGACCGCCTCCGCCGTCTCCCCGACCCCAGCCCAGGCCGGAGCGGCGGCCAGGACACCGAGGAGATGCTGATCGAGCTCGGCTGCCGGGCGTCGCGTGACCTCGGCCGGCGTTGCGACGAGGTACGGCTGGACCGTCGGTGCAGGTGGTGTCTCGGCCGGGACGATCGACCGGGCCGGCGCGGGTTCCGGAACCGGCTCGACCGGGCTCGCTCGGGTAGCCGGGGCTGCTCCCTTGGGGGCTGCCTTCGGCCGCGGTGTGCCACCAGGGTGAAGTGCCTGCGACGGGTTGTGCGCGGCTGGGCGGGGTGGCTGGGCTCGCGCGGGGACCGGCACCTTGGGCGCTCGCTGCCGGCGGGGCTTGGGCGGCGGGGTCGACTGCGGACGCGGTTGCTGCTGCGCCGGCGGCTGCGTCGCGCCGAGCAGCGCGTCGAACTCGGCGACGATCCGGCCGGCGTCGAGCCCGACGGCGGCAGCGATCGCGCGGACGTGCCCCCGGGCGAAATAGGTGTCTGCGTTGCCGGCGAAGTCGTCGTTCTCGATCTGCCGGACGGTCTGCTCCATGATCAACGTGCGCTGGGACACCTCACGTACCGTCAGGCCCAGCCTCTCCCGAGCCGCTCTGAGCACGCCGCCGACGGTGGGCGGCGCGCCGGCATCCGTACCGGCCGGTCGCCGCACCGGGACCGGATCGGTCCGGACCGGATTGCCGGGCAGCACCGCACGGATCGCCGTGACGAGGGACTGCGTCGACAGCGGATGCTGGAGGAAGGTGACCCCGGGCAGCTTGAGGGAGCGCACCTTGTCCCATCGAGGCTCGCCGGAGGTCGCGACGACGATCGGCACCTTGTGGCCGTCGCGGCGCAGTCCCCTGAGGAGCGGGCCCGCTGACAGGGGGTTGTTGAGATCGAGCACCGCCGCGTCGACCCGGGCGAATTCGCCCCGCCAGGCATCGGTCGCGTCGGGTGGCCGGACGACCAGTACATGCTCCTCGGACGCCAAGGCCATGGCGATGGCGGCGTTGTACGAGACGATCAGCAGGCGGCTCATGGGCTGCCACCGGTGAACGTGCGAACGATGCTGATCGCCGCGGGTCCGATGACCACCACGAACAGCGCCGGCAGGATGCAGAAGATGAGCGGGAAGAGGATCTTCACGGGGACCTTCTGGGCCTTCTCCTCCGCCCGCTGGCTCCGCTTGAGGCGCATCTCCGAGGCTTGAATGCGCAGGACGTTGGCGATCGGGATACCGAAGGTGTCCGCCTGCACCATCGCGCTGACGAACCCGCGCAACTCCGGTTGGTCGGTGCGCTCGGCCAGCGCCCGCATGGCGGCCGGCCGGCCTACGCCGATCTGCATCTCTTGCAGCACTCGCTGGAATTCCTCGGCGAGCGGCCCCTCGGTGTTGCGGGCGACCTGGGAGAGTGCCGAGTCGAAGGCCAGGCCAGCCTCGACCGAGATGGTCAGCAGGTCCAGCGCGTCCGGTAACTCGCGCTGCATGCGCTCGCGCCTGTTGTAGCCCTTCTGGTACAGCCACAGGTCGACGGCGAAGAACCCGGTGGCACCACCGACGGCCGTCACCGCCACGATGGCGAGGATGCCGCCGGACAGGGCCACGGCCAGCAGGAGCAGCAATGCCGCTCCGCCGACCAGACCCAGCATCTTGACGCCCAGGACCCGATCGGTGTCCCACCGCAGAGGGCTGCCGGCGTTCTCGAGCTTGCGCCGGTACCTGTCCGTCTGGCCGGCGGGGGTCAACCGGCGGCCCATCCTGGTCAACCGAGCCATCCCGGGGCCGAGTACCCGCTCCTCGAAGGTCTTGTCCTCCTCGCGCCGCATGGACGGTGGCACCGAGGCCAGGCCACGGATGGCGGCCAGCGAACGGCTGACCTGAGCACGCTTGCCGGTCGCCCCGCCGAGGGCGGCGAGCACGAGGACCACGGCGATGAAGATCGCGGCGAGCCCGGCGTACAGGATCGTCTGGGCGGTAGTCATGCCTCAGACCTCCACCCGGACGACCGCACGGAGCCAGAGCCCGCCGACGCCCAACAGGATCAGCATCACGACGAGCATCGCGATGCCCAGCGGATCGGTGTAGAGCACGCGGATGTACGCCCGGCGGACGAGCAGCAGGTACATCGCGAACACCACGGGCAGGCTGAACAGGATCGCCGCTGACAGCCGGCCCTCGGCCGAGAGCGCACTGACCTGCCGGCGGATGCGGTCGCGATCGCGCAGCGTGGCGGCCACCGTGGTGAGGACCTCGGCGAGATTGCCGCCCACCTCACGCTGGATGCGCACCGCCATCACGATCCAGGTGAAGTCCTTGCTCTTCATTCGCTCGGCAACGGCCTCCAGCGAGTCCTCCAGGGGTACGCCGAGGCGGGCGTCGATCAGCGCGCGCCGGAACTCCCCGGCTATCGGCTCCGCGCCCTCGCGCACCACGCTGTCGATGGCCTGCGGCAGCGAGTAGCCCGCAGAGAGGCTGCCGGCGACGAGTTGGAGGGTGTCTGGCAGCTGGTTGAGGAAGGCCGCGGTGCGCTTGCCCTCCTTGAAGCTGAGATAGGCCAACGGCAGGAGTACGCCCACGACCAGGCCGATGACGCAGATCAGGAGGTCACCGCCGGTCAGCAGCAGGGCGAGAAGCGGGACCCCGACGGCGACGCCGAGATGGATCAGGAGCCACTCGGCCGGCTTGAGGGGGACGCCGGCCGCCTCCAGCCGGCGGGCCAGGTTGGTCTCGAAGTTCCGTTGGCGCACCACCCGCCCGGCAAAGTCGACCGCGGTACGGGACAGGGCGTTGCCGCCCAGCACGCTGGTCTCCTGGGTGGCCTCCTGGGCGGCTCGGCCCGACAGCGTGTAGATCGACAGCCGGCGGCGGATCGGGGCATCGGTGCTGTCGGGCGGCCTGCGCAACAGCAACGCCAGCAGCACCAGGAGCCCGAGGAAGATCGCCCCGGTGGCCACGTAGAAGACATCCTTGGTGGCCAACCTCGCCGCCGCATCGTCGACCGGCTTGAGCCCCGCGGCCGGTGCCGAGGAGGGCGACCGCGACGGTGCCTTGGCCGCGCCGATCACGTATTCGGCAGAGTCCCGCACCGCGGTGGCGCCGTAACTGCCGGTGACCAGGACCGTGACTTGATGGTTGGCCAGCTCAGGCGGGACCTCGGCCGAGATGACGACCTGATTGGAAAGCGTCGTCGCTTCGTCCTTGAATAGCGTCGGGAGGTCGTCAGCCGCTGCGGCCTGGATCAGCTGGCCATCACCAGCCTGTGCGATCTCTTGGAGGTGGTCGCGGCTTCGCTGCGTATTCGCCTGGAAGCCGATCGCGTCGATCGTGGTCTTCGAGGTCTTCGCCCTTGCCAACAGGATCGCCGGCCTGATGGTGCTGCCCGAGTCGTCCCCGTCGCTCAGGACGACCAGGAGGCGGATGCCGGTGGAGCCGAGGAGCTTGAGACCCTCTTGTACGCCGTCGTAGAGGGCAGTGCCACCCTCGGCCTGCAACTGCTGCACCGCGAGACCCACCAGGGGGTGCTCCGGGGTCAGTTGCTGCTTGACGACGGCCTTGTCCGAGAAGGCCACGAGGCCGACCTGCACGTCAGCCGGCACCGCGTTCAGGAAGTCCTCGGCTGCCTGCTTGGCGCCGTCCAGTTTGGACCCGAGCATGCTGCGGCTGGTATCGATCACCAGCACCACCGTGCGCTTGGCCGGCGACCGGCCGCCGTTTGCGTCGGTGACTGCGGGCTTGAGCGCACGGCCGTCGAGGCTCAGGCCGATGGAGCCGACGTCGAACTTCGCACCGGACGTGCCGCCGTTGACTCCGAAGTTCACCTTCAACTGGCCGTCGCCGTACCCGATGCTCTTGATCCGGCCCGCCGTCGCCGTCGCTGCCGTCGCTGCCGTCGCCGGTGCGACGGCCGAGA
>QHCA01000175.1 GCA_003244095.1 Pseudonocardiales bacterium
GCAGCGGCTCGCCGCGCTGGTCAGGATGCCGGCAGGTGACCTGCGTAAGCGGGTCACCCCGTGTGGCAAGGCCGTGCCGCGGCCGTGCTGGAACGGCTCACCCCTGCAGCCCGTCCCCGTGATCGAGGACGCCTCTCCGCAGATCGCGCTGCGGATCGCCGAGCACCAGGAGGACTTCCCGGGAGTCAGTGCCGACTTCCAGGCGGTCCGGGAGTACCCGAACCACGCGCAGGCCGCGCACCTGCTCGGCTACCTGGCGCCGGTCAGCCCGGAGCAGCTCAAGACGAAGCAGTACGCGGGCCACCGAGACACCGACCTGGTCGGCGTGGCCGGGCTGGAGAAGGAGTACGACGGCCGGCTGAGCGGCACCCCCGGGCTGCAGCGGGTAGCCGTCGACCATTCCGGCCGCGTCACGGCCACCCTGTCGCAGACCGCGCCGGTGCGCGGCGGCGATCTGGTGACCAACCTCGACCAGCGGGTGCAGGCGCTGGCCGAGCAGTCGCTGCTCGAAGGCCTGCAGACCGCGCGCACGGGCCACGACAAGTACGGCCGGCCGTTCCAGGCCAACTCCGGCGCGGTCGTCGTACTCAACGCCAAGACCGGAGCGGTGCTGGCGATGGCCAGCTACCCGTCCTACGACCCGGCCGTGTGGACCGGTGGCATCTCGACGGCCGACTACGCGAAGCTGACCGCCAAGTCCGCCGGGGTGCCGTTAATCTCCCGGGCGACTCAGGGGGAGTTCGCGCCCGGCTCCACCTTCAAGCTGGTGTCGTCCTCGGCGGCCGTTCGCGGCGGCTATCCGCTCAGCGGCACCTACCAGTGCCCCGGCGTCTTCCACGTCGGCTCCGCCAGCTTCACCAACTTCGAGGCGCACACCTACGGGCCGATGGACGTCCGCACGGCGCTGATCAAGTCCTGCGACACGGTGTTCTACAACTTCGGCTACCAGATGTGGCTGCGCGACGGCGGCCTGAAGCCGGCGAAGGGGCAGGCACAGGAGCTGTTCGCCCGTACGGCACAGGCGTACGGCTTCGCGGCGCCCACCGGCATCGACCTGCCCGAGGAGGCCGCCGGCCGGATCCCCGACCGGGCGAACAAGTTGGCCTTCTGGACGCTGCGCAAGGCCGACTACTGCGCCGGCGCGCGCAACCCGAAGTTCGACGCGCTGCACCGCCAGCTCGACCGGGAGTTCTGTGCCGACGGCTACACCTACCGGGCCGGCGACGCGGTGAACTTCGCGATCGGGCAGGGCGACGTGTTGGTGACGCCGCTGCAACTGGCCACCGCCTACGCGGCCATGGCCAACGGCGGAACGGTCTACCGCCCGCAGGTGGGCAAGGCGGTGATCGGCGCCGATGGCCAGGTGACGTGGCGGGCCACCCCGCAGCCGGTGCGCAAGCTGCCGCTGGACAGGCCGACGCTGGACTACATCCGCTCGGCGATGGCCGGCGTGACCCTCCCGGGCGGCACGGCGTACGGCGCCTTCACCGACTGGCCGCAGGCGACGATCCCCGTCGGTGGCAAGACGGGCACCGCTGAGGTCGGCCTGACCAAGACCGGCCGGCAGGACACGTCGTGGTTCGCGGCGTTCGCCCCGGCCAACGACCCGCAGTTCGTGGTCGTCAACATGCTGGAGCAGGTGGGTACGGGGGGTGCCTACGCGGCCAAGGTCGTCCGCCGGGTGCTCAACGGGATCTACGGCGTCAGCGGCCAGCCGGCGATCTATCCCGGCGGCAAGATCCCCGCGGCGCTGCCCGCGATGAGGCCGGACGGGACGATGGCAGTCATCCCGGCGAGCCTTGCCCCGACCCCTAGCGGTGATCATGCACGTTTGCCGGACCTGCCCGGCGGATCGCCCGGCACGCGGGCAAGATCACCGCAGATGGGGGTTTCCGGCGGTGGCCGAGCGGTGGCACCGGCTGTCGCCGAGGCCAGGGCCAGGGCGCCGTGAGCACGTCCTCGGTCCGGCTGGGCCGCCCGGCGCCTTCCCTGCGCGACAGGGCGACACGCCGGGGATCGACCCTGCGCCGCTTCGACTGGGTGCTCGTCGCCGCGGTGCTTGCCCTGGCGGGCCTGGGTGCGCTGCTCGTGTGGTCGGCGACCCGCCAGCGGATGCAGTCGGCCGGCATGGACCCGCAGAGCTTCCTCAAGCGGCACCTGATCAACCTCGCGATCGGCCTGGTGTTCGGCCTGGTCACGGCGAAGTTCGACTACCGGATGCTGCGGGCCTACGCGCCGATCGTCTACGTCGCGTCCTGCATCGGGCTGGTCGCGGTCCTCGTCGTCGGCACCACCATCAACGGCGCGCACTCGTGGATCGTGATCGGCGGCGGCGTGCAGGTGCAGCCGGCGGAGTTCGCCAAGGTCGGCCTGATCGTCAGCATGGCGATGCTGCTCGGCGAGAAGCGGGACGGCGAGCGCGTCCCGCGCGGGTCGGACGTCGTGCTGGTCCTCGCGCTGGCCGCCGTGCCGATGGGGCTGGTGATGCTGCAGCCGGACTTCGGCACGACCATGGTCCTGGCCTTCGTGATTCTCGGCGTGCTGGCGGTGTCCGGCGCATCGGGGCGGTGGATCGCCGGGCTGGTGCTGGCCGGCCTGCTCAGTGCCGTGCTCGCCGTGCACCTGGGCGTACTCCAGCAATACCAGCTCGACCGGTTCAAGGCGTTCACCAACCCCGCCACCGACTCCCAGGGGGCCGGCTACAGCACCCGGCAGGCCAGGATCGCGATCGGCTCAGGCGGGCTCACCGGCAAGGGACTGTTCAAGGGCAGCCAGACCAACGGGCACTTCGTACCCGAGCAGCAGACCGACTTCGTCTTCACGGTGGCCGGTGAGGAGCTTGGCCTGCTCGGCAGTGGCACGATCATCCTGCTGCTAGGCGTCGTGCTGTGGCGGGGCCTGTCCATCGCGGCCCGGGCGCCGGACCTGTTCGGCCGGCTGGTGGCTACCGGGGTGGCCGCGTGGTTCGCGTTCCAGAGCTTCGTCAACATCGGGATGACGCTGGGCATCATGCCGGTGACCGGGCTGCCGCTGCCGTTCGTGTCGTACGGCGGGTCGGCGATGTTCGCCAACCTGATGGCCGTCGGCCTCCTGCTGAACGTCCACCTCAGCAGCAACGAGCCCTGACCCGCTACGGCTGGGCGCGGAGGGACGTATTCGATCGGGCGGACTGGCGAGCCGTCACTCATGGCTCGGTTCACACCCGCCGAGTGGCGCGCCTTCGTCAGCGGCAGGGTGCCGCGTGACAGCATCCTGCCGCAATCAGAGGCCTCCTGCTCATGCAGCGCTCATCCAACGGTTGAAATGGTGCATTCCATCTCATACCGGGGGGCCAGCGTGGAAGCAAACGTTGCCGTCGCGATGGAACGAGGCATCAGCGGCACCGTGGCGCTGCCCTCGCGTGCGGCGCTTATCCGGCGCGTCCTCAAACACCCGCGCCTCATGCACTACAACCGCCTGATCGCCTTCGTCCTGGCGGCAAACCTCGGGCTTTTCGGGTACGGCCTCTCCGGCGCCGGTTGGTGGTCGAGCCACGGCATCGCCCTGAAGGCGATCGCGACCGTCGCGCAGGCGAACTTCGCGCTTGCCATCATCGTCCGGCAACAGTACGTCATCAATTTTGTCTGCCGGCTGGCCACCCGGGCACCCACCAGCTGGCCGTTGAAGGTCCGGTGGTTCCTGGCGAAGGTGTACCACGTCGGCGGGTTGCACGTCGGTGCGGCGGCATCGGGGACACTGTGGTACCTGGTGTTCGTCGGCTCGCTGACCGTCAGCGCCGTGCGCGGCCTGGGCAACGTGTCGGTGGGAAACATCGTTGTCTCGTACCTGCTGGTGACGCTCTTCGTCGTCATGGTGGCGACGGCTCTCCCGCCGTTGCGGGCCCGCGCTCACGATAGCTTCGAGACGACACACCGTTTCGGCGGCTGGTCGGCCCTGGTGCTGGTCTGGGCAAATACGCTGCTGTTCGTCAGCAGCCAACGTGATGGCGCCTCAGTTATCGCCGCGGTGTCGACCGCGCCGATCGTCTGGATACTCGTGATCACCACGACGTCCACCGCGTTACCGTGGCTGCGGCTGCGTCGGGTTCCGATCACCGTCGAGAAGCCGTCTTCGCACGTGGTACTTGTCGGCTTCGACCACGGAGTGACGCCCTTCATCGGGTCGGTCCGGCCGATCAGTCGCCACCCGCTGTTGGGCTGGCACACGTTCGCCAACATCCCTGCTCCTGTCCGGTTTCCGGGTGGCTACCGCATGGCCGTCTCCCGAGCCGGGGACTGGACGGGAGCGTTCATCGACCACCCGCCGACGCACGTGTGGGTGCGGGGCATCCCCACGGCGGGGATGGCCAACGTCCGGAAACTCTTCCGGAGGGTCGTCTACGTGGCCACCGGCAGCGGGATCGGCCCGATGCTCGCCCACCTGTTGGCCGACGAGGTGCCGTCGCGCCTGGTGTGGGTGACGCGTGACCCTCGCAAGACCTATGGCGACGCGCTGGTGGACGAGATCCTGACCGTCCATCCGGACGCGACCCTCTGGAACACCGACGAGCGCGGCAAGCCCGACATGGTCGCCCTGGCGTACGCCGCGTACGTGTTCGCCGAAGCCGAGGCCGTCATCTGCATCGCGAACAAGAAGGTCACCTGGCAGGTGGTGCACGGCCTGGAGCGCTGCGGGATCCCGGCTTTCGGCCCGATCTGGGACTCCTAGCGGCGCAACGTCCGCCTCGGCACCAGTGAGTCCAGCAGCTGGGCGGGCGTGGCCGGTGCCGACGCTCTGGGGGTGGTCTCGTTTCGGGGAGCGACATCCCCGTGGGCTGTCGGCGCCTGCCGGACCCCGGCGGCCGACGCCCGCACGCGTACGCTGGACTTCCATGCCTGTCGAGTCGCTCTTCCCCCGCCTGGAGCCACTGCTCCCGCGCGTGCAGAAGCCGATCCAGTACGTCGGCGGTGAGCTCAACTCCACGATCAAGGACTGGGACGCAGTCGACGTGCACTGGGCGTTGATGTACCCCGACGCCTACGAGGTCGGGCTGCCCAATCAGGGCCTGCAGATCCTGTACGAGGTGCTCAACGAGCGCCCGGATGTCCTGGCCGAGCGGACCTACGCCGTGTGGCCCGATCTCGAGGCACTGATGCGGGAGCGCGGCATCGGGCAGTTCACCGTCGACGCCCACCGGCCGGTGGCCGCCTTCGACCTGCTCGGGATCTCCTTCTCCACCGAGTTGGGCTACACCAACATGCTGGCCGCCCTCGACCTGGCCGGCCTGCCGCTGGAAGCGAAAGACCGCAGGGTCGACCAGCCCATCGTCGTCGCCGGCGGGCACGCGGCCTTCAATCCGGAGCCGATCGCCGACTTCATCGACGCCGCGGTGCTCGGCGACGGCGAGGAGGCAGTGCTCGAGATCAGCGACGTGGTGGGGGAGTGGATCCGGGCGGGCCGTCCCGGTGGGCGCGACGAGGTGCTGCTGCGGCTGGCTCGGACCGAATCGGTCTACGTACCCCGCTTCTACGACGTCGACTACCTGCCCGACGGGCGGATCCGCCGCGTGGTGCCCAACCGGGCCGATGTGCCGTTCCGCGTGCACAAGCGCACCACGATGGACCTCGACGCGTGGCCGTACCCCAAGCAGCCGCTGGTACCCCTTGCCGAGACCGTGCACGAGCGGGCCAGCGTCGAGATCTTCCGCGGCTGCACCCGAGGCTGCCGGTTCTGCCAGGCCGGCATGATCACCCGACCGGTGCGGGAGCGCTCGATCACGGGCATA
>QHCA01000176.1 GCA_003244095.1 Pseudonocardiales bacterium
ATGTTGCGGTTGACGACGTAGGTCACGGTGTCGCCGACGGTGTCCCGGCGCACGTCGTCCGCGAGGGCGCACAGCACCTCCAGGGCCGGGCCGTCGGCGGCGAACAGCGACTCGTACTGCCCGTCGGTCAGCCCGGCCGGGTCGTCGGCGGCCCTGGCCAGCGCGGCTCTGACATCGCCTGCCAGCCGGATCACCGGTGCCGGGACCTGCAGCGAGTCCCAGTCGCCGTAGACATCGTCGAAGTCGGTACGGCGGTCGGCGGAGCGCCCGGTGCTGTCGATGGTCACGTGCAGGTCGACCCGGCCGCTCGCCGCCAGGCCGCCGCCGTCGGGCTCCTGCCACGGTCGTCCCACCGGTCGCGCCGCCGGGTCGGCCAGCCCGCTCGGTGCCGCCAAGGCGTCGACGTGCGGCCGGAGCCGGGGGTCCAGCCACGGCTCCTGCAGGTACGGGGGGTAGGCGGTCAGTCGCTCGGCCAGCGTGAATCCGGCGGCGCTCGTGTGGCGCGCCAGCTCCTCGATGACCGGCCACGGCCGTTCGGGGTTGACGTGGTCGGGGGTGACCGGTGACACCCCGCCCCAGTCGTCGATGCCGGCCCGGAGCAGGAGGTCGTACTGGTCGTCGACGAGGTTGGGTGGCGCCTGGATCCGCATGCCCGGCCCGAGCACGAGTCGGGCCACCGCGACCGTCGCCGCCAGCTCGACCAGGTCGGCGTCGGCGACGTCGCGCATCGCCGTGTCCGGCTTGGCCCGGAAGTTCTGGACGATGACCTCCTGTATTCCGCTGAAGGCCCGGGCCACCTTGCGGATCGCGAACAGTGACTCGGCCCGCTCGGTGCGCGTCTCGCCGATGCCGACCAGGATCCCGGTGGTGAACGGCACCGCGAGGCGGCCAGCGTCCTCCAGGACCCGCAGGCGCACCGCCGGCTCCTTGTCCGGCGAGCCGAAGCCCGGGCCACCGAGCTCGGAGAACAGCCGGGTGGCCGTCGTCTCGAGCATGATCCCCATCGAGGGCGCCACCGGCTTGAGTCGCTGCAACTCGGTCCAGGACAGCACGCCCGGGTTGAGGTGCGGCAGCAGGCCGGTCTCCTCGAGGACGGCGATCGCGCAGGCCCGCACGTAGTCGAGCGTGGAGGAGTAGCCGCGGGCATCGAGCCACTCGCGGGCGGCCGGCCAGCGCTCCTCCGGGCGGTCGCCGAGGGTGAACAGTGCCTCCTTGCAGCCGTGCGCGGCGCCCTGCCGCGCGATCTCGAGGACCTCGTCGCGCTCCAGGAACGCGGCCGGCAACCGGTGCGGCACGGTGGCGAACGTGCAGTAGTGGCAGCGGTCGCGACACAGCCTGGTCAGGGGTACGAAGACCTTGCGGGAGTAGGTGATCACGCCGGGCCGGCCGGCGTCGGTGAGCCCGGCGTCGCGTACCCGGGCGGCGCTGGCCAGCAGATCGTCGAGATCCGCGGCGCGGGCGCGGAGCAGGACCGCGGCCTCGGTGACGTCCAGCAGCACGCCGTCGCGGGCCCGGCGCAGCGCCCGGCGAAGGGCTGAATCGGCGGGCATCGGGCCTACGGCACCGGGTGCAGGACCACGACCGGGATCTCTCGTGTCGTCTGCTGCTCGTAGTCGGCGAAGCCGGGGTAGTCCGCCTTCTGGGCATCCCAGATCCGGGCCCGCTCGTCGCCTCCGGCCACCTGGGCGGTCACCGGGATGATGTCGGTCCCGACCTCGACAGTGGCCTCAGGGTGGGCCAGCAGGTTGTGGTACCAGGCCGGGTTGACCGGCGCACCGGCCTTGGAGGCGAAGACGGCGTAGTCGTCGCCGACGCGGCGGTACATCATCGGGTGCACCCGTTCCTCGCCGGTCCGCGCGCCGGTGCTGTGCAGGAGCAGCAGCGGGGCACCCTCGAACTGGCCGCCCACCTTGCCCTGGTTGCCCCGGAACTCCTCGATGATCGCGGTGTTGTGGTCGTCGGGCGATGACATCTGCTGGCCTCCGGAGTCGGCAATCCTCGGGTCAGGGTACGTCCTGACCCGACACCGGCTACTTCAGGCGACCCATGTCAGGACCAGGCGGCGATCAGCGCCTCGATGGCCGTGGCCCGGTCGTCCGCGGGCGCCGGTCTGTTGCTGCTGCCGCACCCGTTGCAGGTTGACGATCCTGTCGAGGAAATCGGCGGATGCCCACGGGGGGAGGTGTTCTTCTCCCCGATCGTGCCGTCCACGTTCTTGATCACATATTCTACGCCGTCCTTGATCGCCGCGTCACGACCCGAGGCCTGCCGCTCGGGGCCCTCGTGCCGCCAACCTCAAAGGCCCTTTCCGGCCTTCCCGCCGGTTTCTTCGACGACGCGCGGGTCGGTGATGGTCAGCCATTCGAGCCGGTAGCCCCGGATCTCGTCGGGCCGGCCCGGCGGGTGGGTGCCGAACACCGACAGCTGTACCTCAGGCTGTTGCAATGTCCCGGAGGAGAACAGGACGATGCCCGCTCCGGGCTCGATGCGAGGCCGTCCGCGTCTCATGGCGTCGGCTGGTCGTTGCCGATGTCGAGCAGCTCCTCGTGGAAGCCGCCGATCTGGCGTGTTCGATCGACCAGGTGGACCTCGAGGATCCAGTGGCAGGCCAGCCCGGCACGATCATGGCGGCGCATCGGTTGATCCGACCCCGGCATGATGTGCTCGCCGACGTCGTCACCGGAGATCTTCTCGTGCGGGAACTGCCCCACCAGATGGCCGGCGATGTGACCGCCGAACTCCCAACCTGCGTCGCGGCCGAGATCGACCATGTGGTCGTAGAGCTGCTCGCCCGTGATGTCGGGTGTGCTCTCGAAGAACTGCCGCCCGGCCGCCCATACGTCCGGCAACGCGGCCGCCAGCGCGTGTTTGGCCGGGTCGTGGCCCAGGACGTAGGTGCGACCGAAGTCCGCTTCCCATTGCTCGAAGATCGGGCCGAAGTCAAGGAACACGATGTCGTCGTCATCGACGACGCGGTCCGGTGGATTCGCCCGGTACGGCAAGAGTGTGTTTGGACCTGATCGAACGATCCGCTTGTGCCACCAACGGGACGTTCCGAAGCTGTCTGCGGCCAGGTCCCGAATCTCGTCACTGATGCGTCGTTCGGTAGAACCCGGCGAGACCAGCCGTTGTGCCTGAACATGTTCGAACAGCGCCTCGGCATTGTGCTGAGCCTCGACTAGTCGTGCGACCCGCAGACCCTCGTCCTCCACCAGAGCAGACACGCGGACAACCTACGCGGTTGTGTCAGATATTCGGAACCGTGAACATCGGACACATATGGCCAGAACCCACAACACGCAATGTCCAGCTCTTGCCCGACTTCCCGCGGGCTGCACAGTCCCGCTCCGGGATCGCTATACGGAACGCGATTCCCTCGCCGCGATACCGAGGAACTCAACGTGTCTTCATCACGTGGTGGTCTGTTCGACGAGGTTACCCCGGGGGCCTGGACCTGCGGGCGTCGAGTACCTTCGCGCGGAACGGCTCGGCAGGCGCCCACTTACACTTTCAGTACGAGCGGGCAACGAAGGCGACGAGTTCGGGCTCGTCGTCGCGCTCGGGCACTGTTCCGTCCGCCCGTTGCAGGCAGCGCACGGTGACAGCGGATTGGGCGAGCCGGTCCTCGCCCTCCTCGCCCACGACATCCCACGGCAGCTTGGCCCATCCTGTGGCGGCAGCTTCGGCTGCCTCTTCGACGGTGGCGACCTCAGTGATGCGGGCGTCCTGCGCATCAGTGGCCTGCTCGAGCATCGTGCGCTGGTCGGTCTGCAGGGCAGCGGTGACGGTGGCGGCCACTGCGCTGAGCCGCACCGGCTGCTTCGCCTCATCCGTGAGGCGGCGGCCCAGCGTCACCTGATTCTCGGCCACGTCCCGCGGGCCCACCTCGATGCGGACCGGGACGCCCTTGAGTTCCCAGTCCACCGCGCGCCGCCCGAAGGGCACGTCCGCCCGGTCGTCGACTCGAACACGCACTCCGGCGGCGCACAGCTCGTCGCCGACGCGATGGGCAGCCTCGACCGTCTCGGGCTTGACGGCCAACACGACGGCCTGGACGGGTGCCAGCGCCGGAGGCACCCGCAGGCCCTGATCGTCACCGTGAATCATGATCAGACCGCCGACCATCCGCGTCGACGAGCCCCACGACGTCGTCCACGCGAGTTCCTGCCTGCCTTGCGCCGACAGGTAGTCGATGTCGAAGGCCCTCGCGAAGTTCTGGCCGAACTCGTGCGACGTCCCCATCTGCAGGGCCTTCCCGTCGCGGGTCATCGCTTCGAGCGCGGTGGTGTTGATGGCGCCCGCGAACCGCTCGCGCTTCGTCTTGCGCCCGATCACGACGGGAACGGCGAGCACGTCGACCATCGTCGCGCGGTAGACGGCCAGGGTGATGAGCGCCGCGTAGTCACGGGCGTCGTCGTAGGTCGCGTGCGCGGTGTGCCCCTCCTGCCACAGGAACTCGCTCGTGCGCAGGAACAGGCGCGGACGCAGCTCCCAGCGCACCACGTTGGCCCACTGGTTCAACAGCAGCGGCAGGTCGCGATAGCTCTGGATCCACTTGGCCATGTACTCGCCGATGATCGTCTCTGAGGTGGGACGGACGACGATCGGCTCGTCCAGCTGCTTGCCACCCGCGTGCGTGACAACGGCCAGTTCCGGGGCGAAGCCCTCGACGTGCTCAGCTTCGCGTTGCAGGTAGCTCTCGGGGATGAACAGCGGAAAGTAGGCGTTCTCCGCCCCCGCCGCCTTGATCCGCAGATCCATCTCGGCCTGGATGCGCTCCCACAGCGCGTAGCCGTAGGGGCGAATGACCATCGTGCCGCGCACCGGTCCGTTTTCCGCCAGTTCCGCCTTGGCGATGACGTCCTGGTACCAACGGGGAAAGTCCTCCGCCTGGGGCGTGAGGACCGTCCTTCGGTTCGCGGCCATGGGCGTCATCGTAGGCGAGCTGCGTCCAGGATTGCCCCGTCGGTCGATGGCGCAGCCCCCAGCACCCGTGTCTCGGTCCAGCCCTGGACACAGGCGCTGACGCCGGCAGCCAACCGTCCCGTACGCCGAACGTCCTACGCGACAGCGGCAGACCAACAGTCGTTGCGGTTTTAGCCTTCACTTCATTACGACGAGATCGTCTGGCTTCCAGATCGGTTGGCGGGCAGACGGTGAGCTACGGGTTCGAGGTTAAACAGACCGGAAAAGGCCACCGTGTGCTTCGACGGCGTGTTCCACGAGACCGCCGACTTCAAGAACCGGACGCTCGACATCACCGCACTCGACGACGGCAGCGAGATCTGGCTGGTCGATGCCGAACTGGAACGACCGCAGTTGGTCCAGCTGATCTTCGGAAAACATCCGCGTCGACACCGATCAACCTCCACTCCCCGCACCAGTAAACGGGTCCACACCGTAGTGGCGGTGAGCAGGAAACCTGGTGCCGACCCCCGCATCAGTGAGGGTCGGGCAAATCCGTTTGAAAATTTCCCCGGGACTACCTGAACCCCCGATGGGGCGAGCCCATTCACTGTGAGCTGCCGGTGCAACTCGTCCGGGCGATACACACCGCCTTCGCATCAGATGTTGCGCGGCGTGATAGCTCGCTCGGCATAGCCCCCGGCTCCGTTCGGCTCGACCCACCACGCCTTCGCGCCAGCTCGGATGGTCACTGCCTCGTGCAGCCGCGTGCCGGTGTAGTGCAGGCCCACGCCGTCTTCGGTCGCGTAGCCAGGTTCGAGAGATCCGTCGGCGACGAGTCGACGATAAGTGGTCCTGCGGGGCTGATCTGCGAAGTCGTCATGGACGCCGTTGCTGTACGGCAGGAACCGCAGTCCGGCCGTGAACGCGGTCAGAGCGTCGCCGAAGGAATCGGTCGGGCCGCCCTGATGCCAGCACAGGCTTCCAGCGCTGGGTCCCGCCAGCACGACGCCGGCGTCCCAGCACTCGCGCATGATCCCGGCCAGTCCGTGGGCCTGCCAGACGGCGACCAGATTAGCCACACTGCCGCCCTCGACGAGGACGACGTCCTGAGATAGCAGGTGCTCGCGGACGTTCGCGACGCTGGGCTGGGTGAAGAGCTGGAGAACGCTGAGTTCCACGTCCGGCCGCTCGCGGCTGAAAGTCGCCTTCTGGGCTTCGATCAACAGCGGCGAGTCACCCACGCCGGTCGGCACATAGCAGACCCGCTGACCGTCAGCCTTGCCCGCGAGGCTGAGCGCGTGGCTTGTCAGGTCGAAGTTCGTTCGGGTGTCCGACTCGGAGCGAAGCATCCCGGAGAACGCGAAGATCGTCCTGGGGTGACCGCTCACGCACGCAACCTACCCTCGGCAGCGCGTCGTAGCCTCGCGGGTCTGGACGACGGCGGGAGACCCCGCGCTTCTGCAACACGCGCAGCACGGAGGGTCTTGCCGGAGCCGGGCGCACCGGTGAGCACGAACCGCTTCATGTCGAGCGCCTCCTTTCGGGGTGGATCGGGGGTGCGGCCGACGGTTGCTCCGGCGCCGCTGGGACACTGCACCTATGCGGGTGGTGGTGCTGGCGGGGGGGATCGGCGGGGCGCGCTTCCTGCTCGGCGTGCGCGCGGCCCTCCCGGACGCCGAAGTGACGGCGATCGTGAACACCGGCGACGACATCACGATGCACGGGCTGCGTATCTGCCCCGACCTCGACACCGTCATGTACACCCTCGGCGACGGGATCGACCCCGAGCGCGGCTGGGGCCGGCGCGAAGAGTCGTTCCTCGTCCGGGAGGAGCTGGCGGCGTACGGCGCCGAGCCGACCTGGTTCGGCCTGGGCGACCGCGACATCGCCACCCACCTCGTCCGTACCCGGATGCTCGACGCCGGCTACCCGCTCTC
>QHCA01000177.1:0-1526 GCA_003244095.1 Pseudonocardiales bacterium
TTCTTCGCCAAGGAGACCGCCGACAGCGAGTCCGAGGCCGACGGATGGTACGACGACAAGGTCAACAACCGCCGGCCGCCGGAGTTGCTGCCCCGTGACGAGGTGGCCCGCGCGATCAACTCCGAGGTCAAGGCCGGCCGCGGCTCGCCGCACGGCGGGGTGTTCCTCGACATCGCCTCACGGCGGACACCGGAGTACATCCGCAAGCGGCTCCCGTCGATGTACCACCAGTTCAAGGAGCTGGCCGATGTCGATATCACCGCCGAGGCGATGGAGATCGGCCCGACCTGCCACTACGTGATGGGCGGTGTCGAGGTCGACCCCGACACCGAGATGGCCGGTGTGCTGGGCCTGTACGCCGCGGGCGAGGTCGCCGGCGGCATGCACGGCGCCAACCGGCTCGGCGGCAACTCGCTGTCGGACCTGCTGGTGTTCGGGCGCCGGGCCGGGCTGGCTGCAGCGCAGTACGCCGTGGGGCTGGGTCCTGACCGGCCGGTGGCCGCCGGCGACGACGTCACGGTGGCGGCGGCCGCCGCGCTGGCACCGTTCGAGGAGCAGGGCGGGGAGAACCCGTACACCCTGCAGGCGGACCTGCAGAACACGATGAACGACCTGGTCGGCATCATCCGTACCGCCGAGGAGATCGAGAGCGCCCTGGTCAGGATCGGCGAGCTCAAGGCCCGCGCGGAGCACCTCACGGTCGAGGGCAACCGGCAGTACAACCCCGGCTGGCACCTGGCGCTGGACATCGGCAACATGCTGCGGGTCTCGGAGTGCATCGCCCGGGCGGCCCTGGCCCGGCAGGAGAGCCGCGGCGGGCATACCCGCGACGACTACCCCCAGCCCGACCCCGAGTGGGCCAAGGTCAACCTCGTGCTGCGGGAGGCCGGTGGTGAGATCGGCGTCGACCGCCAGCCGCTACCGGTCATGCCACCCGACCTCGCCGCGCTGCTCGACGAAGGGAACTGATGGCCTACGACGCGCACTTTCGGGTATGGCGGGGCGACGCCGACGCCGGTGACCTGGTCGACTTCACGGTGGCCGTCAACGACGGCGAGGTCGTCCTCGACGTACTGCACCGGATCCAGGCGACCCAGGCCGGCGACCTGGCCATCAGGTGGAACTGCAAGGCCGGCAAGTGTGGCTCGTGCAGCGCCGAGATCAACGGCAGGCCGCGGCTGATGTGCATGACCCGGATGAACCTGTTCCCCGAGACAGATACCGTGACGGTCACTCCGGTCCGTACCTTTCCGGTCATCCGCGACCTGGTTACCGACGTGTCGTTCAACTACGAGAAGGCCAAGCAGGTGCCGGCCTTCAAGCCCCGGCCGCGCGAGGCCGACGGCACCTACCGGATGGCCCAGGTCGACGTCGAGCGCAGCCAGGAGTTCCGCAAGTGCATCGAGTGCTTCCTGTGCCAGGACGTCTGCCACGTGATCCGCGACCACGAGGCCAACAAGCCGGCCTTCGCCGGGCCGCGGTTCTTCATCCGCTACGCCGAGCTCGACATGCACCCGCTGGACACC
>QHCA01000177.1:1602-3192 GCA_003244095.1 Pseudonocardiales bacterium
GCGATCATCCCGATGAAGGAGCGGGTCGTCGACACGAGGTACGACCCGCTGGTCTGGCTCGGCAACAAGATCCGCCGCCGGTCAGGCGCGTGACCGGTCCACCGTTCCCGTCGCGTTATCCGTCGACAATGGCTTCGACCCGCACATGTCGCTCACGTCTGGCTACGCCGACCAACCGGAAGCCGGGCGGCACCAGCGGCATCGACCGCCGTGGCCCACCGTCCAAGAGCAGGGTACGGATCCCTGACAGATGGGGCCGCATGCAGTACGGCTTCAGGGCCACCGCTCACTGGACCGTCAGCGGGAGCCGGTGCACCGTCACCATGGCTGCCCGGCACTGCTTCGTCGACGGAGC
The DNA here is from genome assembly GCA_003244095.1 of Pseudonocardiales bacterium. Lineage (GTDB taxonomy): Bacteria > Actinomycetota > Actinomycetes > Mycobacteriales > QHCA01 > QHCA01. Next base: position 1,958 of record QHCA01000177.1, read on the forward strand.
GGTCCTCGTTCCACACGGCATCGGCACCGCGCCGCAGGCCTCAGCGTCGGAGACAGTCGACAACGGCTCGATCAGGCCAGCAAGGGGTACGACCACGCGGGAGATGCCAGCGTCGATCAGGGCTCGGTGGCAGGCTGTCGGAGCAGCCGCGCTGCACGGCGACCCGGTCAGTGCCGAACTCCTCACCCGTACCGGCAAGCTCGTCGGTGACATGCTGGCCACACTGGTCAGCGTCCACAACCCGTCGCTGGTCCTCATCGGAGGCGGCGTCGCCGTGGCCGGCGACCAACTGCTCGCCACCATCAAGGAAAGGGTCTACCGGCGGTCACTTCCGCTGGCCACCCGAGACCTGCGCATCGCCCGATCGCCGTCGAGCCAACGGGCCGGACTGATCGGCTCGGCCTACATGGTCATCGACGAGCTGTTCGTGCCGGAAAGACTCCAACTCTGGATCGACGACGGCTCCCCCGCCGGCCGACCGGCAATCGCCACGCCTCCCGACGCATGCAGCGCGTAGCCAAGTCGTAGGTTTCTACGGGACGCCGGCTCGCGAGCCAGAATCCTGCGTCGTCCGGCCCGCCCACGTGCACAATCTGAACGTGGTCAATCAGAGGACACCTCCCGAGGTAGGCATCTCGGCCCGTGAGGCCGAGGTCCTGGCCGCGCTCGGCGAACATCTGACCAACGCCGAGATCGGCGCTCGGCTGTTCATCTCCATCCGCACCGTCGAGAGCCACGTCTCCTCGTTGCTGCGCAAGGTGCGGGTCCACGATCGCCGCGCCCTGGCTGCCGTCGCGGCGAACCTGCATCCCGATCCGCCGGGCAAGGCCGGTCGGGCGGCCGCAGTCGCCACCGCGCTGCCGTTGCCGCTGACGCCGTTCGTGGGGCGGGTGGCCGAGCGGGCGGCGCTGACCGAAGCGTTACACGAGCACCGGCTGGTCACGGCCGTCGGACCGGGCGGGGTCGGCAAGACCCGCCTGGCTCTCAGTGTCGCCGCAGACGTGACCGACCGGTTCGCCGACGGCGTCTGGTACGCCGACCTGGTACCGGTGACCGACCCGTTGATGATCGCGTCGGCGATTGCCGACTCGCTCGGCCTCGGGGAGAGCCAGGGCCGCTCGGCGACGGACAGCGTCCTCGGCTGGCTGGCCGGTCGGGAAACGCTGCTCTTGCTGGACAACTGCGAGCACCTGCTTGACGGCGTCGTGGTCCTGCTGGAACGGCTGCTCGCCGGC
>QHCA01000178.1 GCA_003244095.1 Pseudonocardiales bacterium
CCACCGTCCGGGGACAGGGCCAATCGCACACACCATCCCCGAACGCAGCGACCAGATCGCCCGGCGCAAGGCGAAAGGATCAACAGGCGGCCGCCCACCGGCCTTCGACACCGAAACCTACAAAGACCGCAACACCGTCGAACGCGGGTTCGGCCGCCTCAAACAATGGCGTGCCATCGCCACCCGCTACGACAAGTACGCCACCACCTACCTCGGCGGTGTCCTCCTGGCAGCCATGATCATCCACCACCGGGTCCGCAATTAGCGGACACGCTCTAACCGGATATTTGTCGGCGGAGGCGTATTGGAGGCACTCCGGCATGGCGGTCGACTCCACGAACTACATCGTCACGATCGAGGACCCGACTGCCCGGCCGGCGTCGGTCTAGACGATCTCGAAGTTGGCCATCATGGCCATGTCCTCGTGTTCGAGGTTGTGGCAGTGGAACACGAAGCGTCCTTTGTAGTCGGCGAATCGTACGATCACCGCCGCCTGCTCGGCGGGACGTAGGTCGATGGTGTCTTTCCATCCGCTGTCGTAGGGCCCAGGCTCTGCGTCGTTGCGGCCGAGGATCTGGAACTGCACGAGGTGCAGGTGGATGGGGTGGTGAAAGTCGGTGGTGAACCGCCAGATCTCTACCTCGTCGATTCTGGGGGCGGCGCTGATCCGGGTGGGGCTGAACGGTTCGCCGTTGATCTCCCAACCACCGTCACCACCGTCGCGGAACAGGAAGTCTCGGGTAGTCCCGGCCTGGGCCGGGTGCAGCTTCTCGATCCGGGCCAGCTGGCCGGGAACGTGACTGTCGTCGGGTGCCGAGCGGGCCACGTGGAACTGCATGACGTGCCTCGTGGTGCCGCTGCCCAGCAGGTTGAGGAGGGTGACTCGATCGCCGGGCCTGTACCGACCGAAGTCGATGACGACGTCGAACCGTTCGGCTGGGGCGATGTCGATGGCGTCGTGGGGAACGGGCCGTTGCAGCAGGCCGCCGTCCGAGCCGATTTGGACCAGGCCGGATCCTCCGGGGGGCTGCGGGTTGAGCGTGAGGCGGTAGCGGCGGGCGTTGGAGGCATTCAGGATGCGGAACCGGTAGCGGACCGCGTCGACCTCGAGCGTCGGCCAGGGAGCGCCGTTGACGACGACGACGTCGCCGAGGACCCCTTGCCGGTAGCCGTCGTAAACGCCGGGGGTGTGCCGCAGGGTGGGGTCGATGGATGGGTAGTGCAGGGAGCCGTCAGCGGCGAACGACCGGTCGGTGATCATCAGAGGGATGTCGCGTGGGCCATCCGGTAGGGGGAGTGCTTGCTCCTCTTGGTCGTGGACGAGGTGGAAGCCGGCCAGTCCACGCCAGATGCTGGGAGCGTTGAAGTCCATCCGGTGGTCGTGGTACCAGAGGGTGGCCGCTCGCTGGTGCAGGGGGTAGTCGTACACGCGGGTCTCGTGAGTGCGGATCGCACGGGGATCGGCCGCCATCGCGTCGGCGCGACTGGTCGGGTAGCCCGTGCCGGCGGGCAGGATCAGGTCGGTGGGATAGCCGTCGCTGGTGGCCGGCGTGTGGCCGCCGTGCAGGTGGACGACGGTCGGCACGGGGAGGCGATTGCGGTGGCGGACGACCGTACGCCGGCCGCTGCGCGAGACGATGGTCGGGCCCGGGAAACGGCCTTCGTACCCCCAGATTTCGGTGGGCACGCCGGGCAGGATCTCTTGGGTAGCCACTCGCTGTGTGACGTCGTAGTAGTCGGTTGTCGCATCGGTTCTCGGCACAAGCACCGGCGGGATCGGCAGCGGCACCTGGAAGGGCCGCGGCAGCAGGATCTGGCTGCGCAGCAGCTGCCCGGGCTGGCTCGGCGCCACCAGCCGCGGAAGCTCGACTCCGATCGCGGCCGCGACTCCCATCCCGCCCAGCAGGCCGAGGAAACCGCGTCGAGACCGCGGCCGCCCGGTCACGGCCTGCTCTCCGGGGAACTCCCTCGGCGTTGCCCGAAGGTGCCGCGCCAGGCCCAAGCGGCCAGCAGCGCCATGCCCGCGATGATGGCAACACCGAGGGGCACGTGCAGCGCGATCCGGCGGGTGAAGCCGAGGACGATCTGCAGGCTCTCTGCCGCCGAGATGACCGCGCTGGCCGCCAGGGGCCAGGCCGGTCCCCCGCCGGGCCGCCAGTACAGGACTGCGACGAGGATCTGGAGATAGCCTAGGACGACCACGCCGAGGATGGCGTTGTCCCGGTGCAGCCCGAGCAGCTCGAACCTGCCGTCGAGGAATCCCCCGGCCAGCACCGCCTGGGCAAATGCGTCGATTGCATGCACGGTGATCACCGTGCGAAACGCCCATCGCGCGGACCGGGCCACCCCCGGCACCGCGCCCTCGCCGCCGGCCACGATCAGTGCAACCTCCGTCGATCCCAACGCCGCCTCCCTCGTCCCTCGTACAACCTGCCCAACTATAGACAGCCTACATATAGACAGTCTACGAGAACTTAGTAGGCTGGTTGCTCATGAAGGCCGACGCGATCCGCGGGCATCTCGACGGGCTCGTCCTGGCCGTGCTCGAGGGGAGACCCCTGCACGGCTACGGAGTCGTCCAAGCACTACACGTACGCAGCGGCGGAGCCCTCGACGTGCCGACCGGCACCGTCTATCCGGCCCTGCACCGGCTGGAGCGGTCCGGACTGATCTCCGCGAAGGAGCACACGGTCGCGGGCCGCAGGCGGCGCGTCTATCAGCTCACCGCATCCGGTCGGCGAGCCCTCAACCTGGAACGCAGCAGCTGGCAGGAGTTCGCTACCGTGATCACGGCGATGATCCAGCAGGCACCGTCGTGATCGAAGACTTCATCGCCACGTTGGGTCGGTCGCTACCCGGACCCCGGCGGCCCCGCCAACGCCTCCTCGCCGAAGCGCAGGCGGGCCTGGCCGACGCCGTCCAGACCTACCTGGCCGCCGGCATGGACACGTCAGCCGCGACCGCTCACGCGCTGGCCGACTTCGGCACCGTGAGCCAGGTCGCAGCCCACTTCCAAGCCGAGCTGGGCATCGTGCGTACCCGCCGTACGGCGGCATTGACCGTCGTGTTATGGCCGCTACTCACCCTGTTCTGGAACGTGACCTGGGAGCTGAATCCGTATCCCACGTGGCAAGTGCCCTCGGTCCCGTTCGTGCTCGCGGTAGCGGCCAGCGCGCTCACGCTAGCCGCCTTCCTGCACGCGACGGCGGCACTGGTCGTCACCGGCCGCTATGGCCGGGGCAGGAGCTGGGCCGGGATGCAACACGACGTGCGGCTGCTCGGCAGAACAGGAACCGGCGCCTTCGCGGCGACCGCGCTCATGCTGCCCGCCGTCGACCCGAGCACGCTGCTGTGGCCACCCACCACCCTCACGATCCTCGCCGCCGTCACAGTCGCGATCACCGCCATCGCGACCGGCCGGCGCCGTCCAGGCAGGCCGCCTCGTTGAAGCGGGACCTGTGACTTACTCGGGGATTCGTCCGTGGCGCCGCGTGCGCTGACCGGCAAGGCAGTGCTGCGCTGGATGCGCGCGGTCAACACCGTCGACGACGCACGCGACCGGCCAGCTGGCACTCCGCTCCGGCGGCAGCCTGTCACCGGCCAGCAGGCGCCCGGCCTTGATCAGCTCCTTGATGCGCTGCTCAACGGCCTGCCCCGCGCAGCGGGCTCGCGGTGACCACAGCAGCAGCCCTTGCCGGCGGCGCGTGGGTGCAGCCTGAACTTCTGGCGCTGCCGACACGCCCAGTGTGTTGACACCGGCGCGGGATGGCTCCTGCTCGCTGTTCTCGCCCTGGTCGGCGCCGCGCTCGGCCACAGCCTGATCGGCGGCGGCGAAGATGTCGTCTTCCTCGCCATCCTGCTCGCCGGTGCGCTGTTCGAGCTGGGGCTGGTACCGCACCCACGGCAGCCACGCCATACCGACAACACCGGGCCGGGACGACACCGCCCAGTGATCCCTCACGGCCTCCGATGGGATCCAGCATGGCGGCTACGAGCAGCAGTCGGCCCCGAAGCCGTGGCCGGCGGGGAAGACCCAACGAAACATGCTCAAGACTGGCTTCTTACACCAGCAATCCGGTCGGCATCCGCACGTCACCGCGCCCACACCTTCGACGAACCGCGGCTCGGCGAGCCTCTCGGGCCGTCTCGGCGCGCTGCTCGCCGGCCCGGTTGCCGGTACCGCGATCACCCCGACCCGACCCGGCCAGAGCCTCACCGTGGTTCTGAGCGGCCCGGATTCACCCAGGCCCGTCCGTGGAGACCTCATCCGGCGGTGGCTGTTCGTGGACTTTGGCACCATGAAGGATATGACGACGTTCACGCTGACTGATGTGGAGCGAGCCTTTCGGGCGTCCTGGTCGCTTGAGACGACGAGCCTGGATGAGGTGGGCCGCTCCCGTTGGGATCCATTGCGTCCGGCGGTCGGGCAGTGCGGGCCGACCGCACTGGTGGTTCAAGACCTACTCGGGGGCGAACTCCTGTTCGCGGATCTCACCGGCGGCGGCGAAGAGGATGAGCACCACTACTGGATTCGCTTCGTTGGCGGCGTCGAGGTCGATCTGACGTGTGAGCAGATCGGGCTCGGACGAACCGTCAGTCCACCGAAGGTCGTCGTGCGCCCGCCAGACTTTCCTCACCACAAGGGCCCGCGGGCTCACGTCGCGGCCTATCTGCTGTTGCGGGCGCGTGTGGCTGACCAGCTGGGCCTGAGTCTGCCCTAACAGCGGCGGGCTATCGGAACCGTGGGATGCACGAATTGCTCTGCCCAGGGCGTTCGAGCGTCCGTAACATTGATGACGGCACTGCTCTTGGAGGTCGGGGGTCGAGCAGGATCCGTACAGCCGTTGGCGTTAGCGATGATCTTGGTGTGGGGCTTGCGGTGACTGCTGGCGGTACCCGGCCGGTGGCGTCTACGGTCTGGTGGCTGCTCGGGAAGCGCTCGCCGCACACCCGGACCGGGGCCTACGCCGGCATGCTCGGCTACAACGAAGCCCCCGCCGAAGTGATTGCCGCGCAGGCCGGAACCACCGGTCGTGTTCTGCGAGACCCGTCAGCTGACCGAGGAATGGACTACCGCTACCTCGCCGCCGCCCCACGCGTGGGCCAGCACCGAGACCGCGGCAATCACTCGTATTAGCCGCGTAGGTGCTGGACAGAACCTGGTCCAGCCGGATTCGCCTGACCCGACCATGCGCGACCTACGGGCATGGGCCCGCGCCAACGGACTCGCCGTGCCGACCGTGGCCGACTATGGCCCGAGATCCTCACCGCCTGGCGCGACGCGAACACGTCATGACCGCCTGCAAGGGGATCGTCCTGCGGGACGTTCACGGTCAGCCCTTCGCGGCGCGGGCGATGCGGTCGGCAAGTTGTCGGGAGCAGGACAGCAGCTCTGGTGGTCCTTCGATGACGTAGGGCACTGCGACCATGGCGAGGGTGATTGCCAGCCATTCCCAGGAGTCGGGTGCGGTGATGTATCGACAGGTGTCATCGTCGATTGCTTCCAGCGTTCCGGCCTCGGCCATCAGTCGTTCGGAGATCAGAGCAAGTGGTGCGGCGAAGCGCACGATGCCTTGGCCTTGGCTGAGAGGGAACCGGGCGCTGTTGTGCACGAAGCTCACTGCCCCGTCTGGTGGTAGCTGGCGTGGCGCGAAGGTGGTTCCTGGCACGGTGAGGTCGGTAATGCGGTCGACTCGGAAGGTGCGCCAGTCCTCGCGATCGCGGTCCCAGCCGAGCAGGTACCACCACCGGCCCAGCAGCACCTGACGGTATGGTTCGGCACGGCGTTCGCTGCGCTGACCTTCACGGCTGGTGTAGGTGAATCGGACGTGCTGGTGGCCGTGGGCGGAGGTGGCCAGCAGTTGCAGGATGCCCAGGTCCAGGCTTTGGGCGGCACGGGAGATGGCGACGGTCGAAGCGGACACGGCCGTCATCCGGTGTCGCAGCCGCGAGGGTAGAACCTGTTCGAGCTTGCGGAGTGCGGCCTCAGCAGCGCCGCTGGCGCCGGCGATTTGGGCGAGGGCGGCGTACCGCAGACCGACGACCGTGGCGATCGCCTCGTCGTCGGACAGCAGTAGCGGCGGCATGGCTCGACCCGCGACGAGCCGGTAGCTGCCGCGGGGGCCCCTCGCCGCGCGCACCGGGTATCCCAGGTTCCGCAGCCGGTCGATGTCTCGCCGCAGGGTGCGCGGCGAGGTGCCGAGCTGCGCGGCCAAGGCGGCGCCCTGCCAGGTCTGGCCGTTCTGCAGCAGTGACAGCAGCTCCAGGATCCGACCACTCGGTCCGTTCATCACCCTAGAATGGCAGCCATTGTGGACAGGATATGACCACAATGGTTCGTAGCGTGGCTGTATGACCCGAGAGCACATACAGGTGACCGGCGCCCGGCAACACAACCTCAGGAACGTGAGCCTGAAGGTGCCGCGGCGGGCGATCACGGCGTTCACCGGGGTATCGGGTTCCGGGAAGACATCGCTGGTCTTCGACACGATTGCCGCGGAGGCGCAGCGCCAGCTCAACGAGACGTTCACGGCCTTCGTGCGCAACCGGCTGCCCAGCTACGGACGCCCCGACGTCGACGCGATCGAGGGCCTGTCTCCGGTCGTGGTGATCAACCAGCGGCGGCTCGGGGGCAATGCCCGCTCCACAGTCGGCACGATCACCGACATCTACGCACTACTGCGACTGCTGTTCTCTCGCGCTGGCGACCCGCAGGTTGGCGAGTCCAACGTCTTCTCGTTCAACGACCCGGCGGGCATGTGCCCGCGGTGCAGCGGCATCGGGCAGGTGGTGACGCCTGACACCGATGCGTTCCTCGACGCGGATCACTCGATGCAGGACGGCGCGATCCTGCTGCCGGGGTTCGGCAACAAGCCCGGCAACAAGCAGTACTGGTACCGCCAGTACGCCGAGTCCGGCCTGTTCGATACGGCTACGCCCATCCGCGATTGGTCCGCCGACGAACGGCAGGCCCTGTTGTACGGCGAGCAGGCCGCGATACGGCTGGGCAGCAAGGTGCCGAAGGACTACGAGGGTCTGGCCGACCACTTCACCCGGATCTACATCCACAGCGAAGGCGAGGCGTCCGCGCGCAAGCAGTCCGTTCTGGAACGGTTCACCACCGCGGTCGCCTGCCCGGACTGCCGCGGAGACCGCCTGAACCCGACCGCCCGCAGTGTGCGGGTCGCCGGCCGTTCCATCACCGAATGTACGGCGATGGAGGTCACCGACCTGGTCCCAGTGATCCGCGCTGTCCAGCACCCCGCCTCGGCCCCAGTCGTGGCTAGCCTGCTCGAGCGGCTGGAAGCCCTGGACGGGATCGGGCTGGGCTATCTCAGTCTCGATCGGGCAACCACGACGCTGTCCGGTGGCGAGTCGCAGCGGATCAAGATGGTGCGCCACCTCAGCAGCAGCCTCACCGAGATGCTCTACGTCTTCGACGAACCCTCGATCGGGCTGCATCCCGCCGACGTCGAACGGCTCACCACCCTGCTACGCAACTTGCGCGACAAGGGCAACACGATCCTGGTGGTCGAGCATGACCCGGACATCATCGCCGTCGCCGACCACGCCGTCGATCTGGTCCCGGCGCAGGCGTGGGAGGTGGTGAGATCGTCTTCCAAGGTACCGTCAAGCAGCTCAGCAGAGCCGCCACGGTCACCGGGCGGCCAATGCGCGCTGCACTGGTGCTACGTAGCGACCCTCGGTCACCGACCGGCACGCTTTCTGTCGTCGGAGCCGACCGACACAACCTCCGGGACGTGGATGTCGAGCTGCCGACCGGCGTGCTCACCGTGCTCACCGGCGTCGCCGGGTCCGGCAAGAGCAGCCTGGTCAGCGTCCTGGTCGAGCAGCACTCCGGGGCACGCGTCATCGACCAAGCCGGCGTAGCGACCAACCGCCGCTCCAACACCGCCACCTACACCGGAATCGCCGACGCAATCCGCGGGCTCTTCGCCCGCGCCAACGGCGTGAGCGCCTCACTGTTCAGCCCGAACTCCGCTTGGCTTTGACCCCGTCTGGTGGA
>QHCA01000179.1:0-4490 GCA_003244095.1 Pseudonocardiales bacterium
AACCGGATCGACACGGTGCTGGTCCGCCGTCGCACCCGCGAGTCCCGCGAAGCCGCCGAGGCGAGGGCCGGCAATGGCTCAGCTTGACCCGGAGGACGCCAAGATCGTCACCCTGGCGCGGGCCGCCCGGCTGCGAGCACACGTGCCCCACACGGGCGTGGCTGAGGGTGCGGCGGTGCGCGACACCGACGGCCGCACGTACGCCGCCGCGACGGTCGAGGTGGCTGATCCGGTGCTGACGATGTCTTCGTTGAGAGGGGCGGTGTCGGCAGCCGGATCGAGCGGGGCACGCGCGTTCGAGGCGGCCGCGCTGGTCACCGAGGCCGAGACGGTGGACCCTCGCGACCTCGCCGTGCTGCGCGAGTTCGGCGCGGGCATCCCGCTACTGCTCGCCGGATCCGACGGCACCGTGCACGCGACGGCGTCGACCTGATGGCCGCCGAGGACCTGCTTCGGCACTGCCGCGACCTGCAGACGGGGACATACGAGGGCGCGTCCGGTGACGCCCGCCAGGAGATCTTCGGGCGGGCGGTCGAGCTGCTTTCCCCGGTGATCCGGGCGGTGCTCCTGGAGGCCGACTGCGACCTGCTCGCCGGCACCGGCACCATCACGGCCGCGGGGCCGCGGCCTGATGGCCAAGGCGGCACCGAGGCGGTGTTCGAGCTGTCCTGGCCGGCGCAGCGCGAGGCTTCGCGGACCCGCAGCGGTCGGCCGCTGGAGCCGGTGCGGGTCTTGGCGAGGTTCGGCGCCGGCACGCAGCACCCGCACCTGGCCGGCAGCCGGGCGCCGACCGATCCGCCGGGTGACTACCCGATGCAGGTGAGCACCGGTGCCGATGCCCAGCGGCAGCGGCCCAACATCGCGGCGATCGTGGAGGCCGAGGTGCACGCCCGGATCTTCGACGGCGGCTGGCAGGTCATCCCAGCGGCGCTGCCCCCTTCGCGCTGAGCGCGGCAGTCCGTCCTCCCACGGTGATCATGATCACCGCGGAGCGGCGGCGGCGGAGCGGCGGCGGGTTAGCGGAGGGTCACCAGGCCTTCCACGTCCAGGGAGGCATGGTCGATGCCGACGCCGGCTGTCGGCGGCCACCGCGTCGGCGGTGACATGGGCCTGGCCCCGCAGCGTCTCCAGCACCGCGAGCCGGGCCGCCGTGACGCGCGGCCCGTGCGTGCGGAGGACTTCGGCAAGGTGATCCATCACCACCACCCAACCCCGGTTTCTGGAATGTGTCAGTTCTTGGAATGAGTACGAAGTCCTTGGTACGGCAAGATGGAGCGGTGACCACCGAACCGGCCGGCTTCCGAGCGGGCTTCGCCTGTTTCGTCGGCCGGCCGAACGCCGGCAAGTCCACCCTCACCAACGCGCTGGTCGGTATCAAGGTGGCCATCACCAGCAGCCGTCCGCAGACCACCCGGCACGCCGTCCGCGGCATCGTGCACCGCCCCGACAGCCAGCTCGTCCTGGTCGACACGCCGGGCCTGCACCGACCGCGCACGCTGCTCGGCGAGCGGCTCAACGACGTCGTCCGCGCGACGCTGTCCGAGGTCGACGTGATCGCCATGTGCGTCCCGGCCAACGAGAAGGTCGGGCCCGGTGACCGGTTCATCGCCCGCGAGCTCGCCGGTCTGCGTACCCCCAAGATCGCCGTACTGACCAAGACCGACCTGGCCACCCCGCAGCAGATCACCGCGCAGCTTGTCTCCCTGGGAAAGCTCATGGAGTGGGCCGACATCATCCCGGTCAGCGCGGTGTCGGCCTATCAGGTCGACCTGCTCGCCGACCTGCTGGCCGCGCGACTGCCCGAGTCCCGGGCGCTGTACCTCGACGGTGAGCTCACCGACGAGCCCGAACAGGTCATGGTGGCCGAGCTGATCCGCGAAGCCGCACTGGAAGGCGTGCGCGAGGAGTTGCCGCACTCCCTCGCGGTCACGGTCGAGGAGATGGGCCTGCGGGAGGGCCGTGACGACTTCATCGATATCCATGCCACAGTGCACGTCGAACGGCCCAGTCAGAAGGGCATCGTGCTGGGCCACCAAGGAGAGCGGATGAAGGCAGTGGGCATCCGGGCGAGAGCGGCCATCGAGGCGCTACTGGGAATGCGGGTCTACCTCGACCTGCACGTCAGCGTGACCAGGGACTGGCAGCGCGACCCCAAGCAGTTGCAGCGCCTCGGTTTCTGAGCCGACATGCTGGACCGCAGACAGTTCCTACGCCTTGCCGGCGTTGCAGCCGGTGTCGGGGCCGGTGTCGGCCTGGCCGGCTGCACCCGACATTCGCCGGCCCGAGCGCGGTCGTCGCCGACCCCTGCCGGCCCGTCGTCGTCGGCACCGGGTCAGGTGCCCTGGGAGAAGCTGAAACTGACCGGCCCGGTGGTCCGGCCCGGGGATGCCGGCTATGACCGGGTCCGGTTGCTGTTCAACCCACGGTTCGACGCGGTACGACCCGCCGCGCTCGCCCGGTGTGCGACGGCGCAGGACGTGCAGCGCTGTGTCGCCTTCGTCAGGGAGCACTCCGTGCCCTTGGCGCTGAGGTCAGGCGGTCACTCCTACGGCGGCTGGTCCACCGGCCCCGGGCTGGTTGTCGACGTGTCGGCGCTCGCGGTCGTGACCGCGACCGGCGATACGGTCACGACCGGTCCGGGCGCGCAACTCGTCGACGTCTACGACACCCTGGCCGCCCAGGGGAGGGCGATAGCCGCCGGCAGCTGCCCGACTGTCGGCATCGGAGGGCTCACCGTGGGCGGCGGCATCGGCGTGCTCAGCCGGGCCTGGGGGCTCACCTGTGACAGCTTGACCGCGGTGGAGGTCGTCACGGCCGACGGGGCGGTCCGGCGCTGCGACGCCGGGCACGAGCCGGACCTGTTCTGGGCGTGTCGCGGCGGCGGCGGGGGCAGCTTCGGTGTCGTCACGTCGCTGACCCTGCGGACCCGGCCGGTCCCCCCGGTCACGGTGGCGTTCCTCCGCTGGGACTGGCGCCGGGCGGCCGACGTACTGGCCGCCTGGCAGGCGCTGGCGCCCACCGCCCCCGACGCCGTGTGGTCCAACTGCCACCTGCTGTCGCAGGCCGGCGCGACCACGCCCAAGGTCACCGTGGGCGTCGTCGCGCTCGACGCGAACGCCGCGGCGGCCTTCGTCGCGGCTTTGACCGCCCAGGCCGGCACCCCGGCCGGCAGATCACTCAGCACGCTGTCGTACCGCTCGGCGATGCTGCTCGAGGCGGGCTGCGCGGACCGTACCGTGCTGCAGTGCCACCTGGCCGGGCCCTCCGGCGGTCAGCTGCCGCGGGCGCCTTTTGCCGCCAAGTCGGCCGTGTTCACCAAGGTGCTCCCGACCGCCGGCCTATCAGCGGTCGTGGATGGCGTCGAACGGCGGCAGGCCGTGCGGGGTTGGGCGGAGGGCGGCGTGGCCTTCGATGCCCTGGGCGGCGCGGTGGGCCGGGTGGCGCCGGATGCGACGGCGTTCCCGCACCGTGCGGCGCTGTTCTCCGCGCAGTACACCGCTGCCTGGGCGACCGCCGACCCGCCGGCCACGGTCAGCGGCAACGTCGCGTGGCTACGCACCTTCCATGCCACCCTGCAGGCGTACGCCAGCGGCGGCGCCTACGTCAACTACGCCGACCCCGACCTCGCCGGCTACCCGGCGGCCTATTGGGGCGACAACTATCCGCGGCTGCAGAAGGTCAAGGCGACGTACGACCCCCACGATATGTTCACGTCGCCGCAGGCGGTGCGGCTGCGAGCATGAGACTTACCGTGTCGGACGACCCGATGCCCCGCGGGCGGCGGACAATGGACGGGTGACCCTCTACCGCGACGACGGCGTGGTGCTGCGCGTCCAGAAGCTGGGCGAGGCCGATCGCATCATCACCGTCCTGACCAGGCGGCACGGCCGGGTGCGGGCGGTAGCCAAGGGGGTACGCCGGACCCGGTCGAAGTTCGGGGCCCGGCTCGAGCCGTTCAGCCACGTCGACTGCCAGTTCTACTCCGGCCGGTCGCTCGACATCGTCAACCAGGCCGAGGGGGTACGGAACTACGGCGCGGAGTTGGTCGGCGACTACCCCCGATACACCGCGGGCACCGCCGTCCTGGAGACGGCCGAGCGGCTCACCGCCGAGGAGCAGGAGCCATCGCTGCGGCTGTTCCTGCTGGTCATCGGCGCCCTGCGGTCGCTGGCCGAGGCCGAACACGACCCGCCGTTGGTGCTCGACGCCTTCCTCCTCCGGGCGATGGCGGTGGCCGGCTGGGAGCCGGCCCTGCGCGACTGCGCCAGGTGCGGGGCGTCGGGGCCGCACCGGGCCTTCTCCGTGGCCGGCGGCGGCATGATGTGCCAGACCTGCCGCCCGAGCGGGTCGGTCAACCCCTCCGCCGAGACGGTCCTGCTGCTGAGCGCGCTGCTGACCGGTCAGTGGCCGGTCGCCGACGCCAGTGCGCCCGCCGTACGCCGCGAGGGCTCCGGGCTGGTGGCCGCCCACCTGCAGTGGCACCTCGAGCG
>QHCA01000179.1:4547-9405 GCA_003244095.1 Pseudonocardiales bacterium
CCAGCGGCCAGAACGGGTTGTGCGCCACCTCCCACGCGTGCCCATCGGGGTCGGCGAAGTACCCGGAATAACCGCCCCACTCGGTCGGCGCCGCTGCCCTGGTGATGGTCGCTCCGGCAGCCTCCGCGGCCGCCAGCCCGGCATCGACGGCTGCCGTGCCGTCCACGTTGACCGCTAGGGCGACGCCGCGGAACCCGGTGGTCTCGTCCGGCCGGCCGGCGTCGGCTGCCAGGTCGTCGCGGCCGTACAGCGCCAGGTAAGCGCCTGCCGTACGGAAGAAGCAGACCTCCGGAGTCTCCTCACCCGCCACGGCCCAGCCCAGCGCCCGGTAGAAGTCGGCGGCGCGTCGCACGTCCCGTACCCCCAGAGTCACCAGTCCCACGACCGCCGGAAGTGACATCGCCGCTCCTCCTCATATCGTCGAAATCTTCACAGCAACTTCCCGGAAGACGCTGCTTTGGTGGCGCTCAAAGCAGCGTCTTCCGGGAAAACGCTGCACTGGTCCGCACGCTAGACCCGACCCCCGACACCGCCCGACTACGGTGACGGGCGTGAGTCGCCGCGCCGTCCTCCCGCCGCGACCACACCCGTCGGGCGTCATGCCACCGGCCATCCCGGCCGACCGGGTGCCGCGCCACGTCGCGCTGGTCATGGACGGCAACGGCCGCTGGGCCCGCGCCCGCGGGCTGCCCCGGACCGCCGGTCACGAGCGAGGCGAGGCGGCGCTGTTCGACGTCGTCGAGGGTGCGATCGAGCTGGGGGTGGGCTGGCTGTCGGCCTACGCCTTCTCGACGGAGAACTGGAAGCGCTCGCCCGACGAGGTGCGCTTCCTGATGGGGTTCAACCGCGACGTGATCCGGCGGCGGCGCGACGAGATGCACGCCCTGGGGGTACGCGTGCGCTGGGCCGGCCGGCGCCCGCGGCTGTGGCGCAGCGTCATCAACGAGCTCGAAGCGGCCGAGGAGCTCACCCGCGACAACACGGTGCTCACCCTCACCATGTGCGTCAACTACGGCGGCCGGGCGGAGATCGCCGATGCGGCCCGGTCGCTGGCGCGGGACGTCGCGGCCGGCCGGCTCAATCCCGACAAGATCGACGAGCGGGTGTTCGCCCGCTACCTCGACGAGCCCCAGATGCCCGACGTCGACCTGTTCGTACGCTCCTCCGGCGAGCAGCGCACGTCGAACTTCTTGCCGTGGCAGTCGGCGTACGCCGAGCTGGTCTTCCTCGACACCCTCTTCCCGGACTTCGACCGCCGGGACCTGTGGGCGGCCTGCGCCGCCTACGCCGACCGGGACCGCAGGTTCGGCGGGGCCGTCCCCAAGCCGGAAACCTAGAGCAGGGGATCGGCGGTCGGGCAGGTAGCGTCGCGACCTATGACCGAGGCACGGACGGCCGAGCGCCCACCGGCCCCCCGCGAGCGACCTCGCGGGATCTCCGGGACCCGGTCGCTCGACGTGCTGGCCGGGCTGCTGATCATCACCGTAGCGGTGCGCCCCCTGCTCGGGGGCGTGCTGGCCCACCCGGCCGTGCAGGCCTGGGCGACCGTGTTCGTCTCGCTGGTGATCCAGGCCGTGCCGTTCCTCGTCCTCGGCGTAGTGATCAGTGCCGCGATCTCCACGCTGGTGCCGCCGTCGTTCTTCGCGCGGGCGCTGCCGCGGCGCCCCGTGCTCGCCGTGCCCGTGGCCGGAGCCGCGGGTATCGTCCTGCCGGGGTGCGAGTGCGGCTCGGTGCCGATCGCCGGCGGCCTGATCGCGCGGGGGGTGTCGCCGGCGGCGGCGTTCGCCTTCCTGCTGTCAGCGCCGGCCATCAACCCGGTGGTCCTGATCGCGACGGCGGTCGCCTTCCCTGGGCGGCCCGGCGTCGTGCTCGCGAGGTTCGCTGCCTCCCTGTTCACGTCAGTGGTGATGGGCTGGGTGTGGCTGCGCCTCGGCCGCTCCGACTGGCTGCGCCGGCCCCGGCGTCCCGAGCTCGGTGACCTGCGCCGCTGGGAGGCGTTCCGGGTCTCGGCCCGGCACGACTTCGTGCACGCGGGGGGATTCCTTGTCGTGGGGGGCATGACGGCGGCCACGCTCAACGTGACCGTGCCCCGCGGCGTGCTCGACTCGGTCGGCGGCAACCTCCTACTGTCCGTCGTCGTGCTCGGCACGCTCGCGGTTGTGCTGGCCATCTGCTCCGAGGCCGACGCCTTCGTCGCGGCCAGCCTGACCGCGTTCCCGACCACGGCCCAGCTCGCCTTCATGGTGGTCGGCCCGGCGGTCGACGTGAAGCTGTTCGCCCTCCAGGCGGGCACGTTCGGGCGGCGGTTCGCTCTCCGATTCGCACCGGCCACCTTCGTCGTCGCGCTCTGTTGCGCCCTGGCCGTGGGGGCGGTGCTGCTGTGAGTCGCCAGGCACAGAGCCTGCTGGTCACCCTGCTCGGCAGCGCGGTCCTGCGCTTGTCCTTGACCGACGTCTACCTCCGGTACGTCAAGGCAGGCCTGCGGCCCTACCTCCTGGTCGCCGGCGTCCTGCTGATCGCCATCGGCGTCGTGTCCTTTTGGCGCGACGTCCTCGTCCAGCGTCAGCCCTCCGCCGGCCGGACTGCCGCCACTGATCATCAGGTCGAGCATGCCGGCCACGACCATGCACACGGCCCGGCCGTCGCCTGGCTCCTGCTGCTGCCGGTCCTCGCGATCTTCCTGGTCGCCCCGCCGGCCCTCGGTGCCTACTCGGCCAACCGCGGCAGCGCCGTGGTCGGCAAGCCCACCACGGCCTTCGCCGCGCTGCCGCCTGGCAATCCGGTCGACGTGACGTTGAGCGACTACGCCAGCAGGGCGGTGTGGGACAAGGGCCGCAGCATGTCCGGGCGCACCGTGCGCCTGCGTGGCTTCGTCACGCCGCGCAAGGGTGGCGGCTACTACCTCACCCGCATCACCATCGCCTGCTGCGCGGCCGACAGCCGCCCGATCAAGGTCGGCGTCAGCGGCGCGGCGGGCGGCTTCCCCGCCGACACGTGGATCGAGGTCACCGGCCGCTACACACCGGGCACGGAGGGCGGTCGGAACGAGTTGATCCCGCGGATCCAGGTCACCGACGTGCATGAGATCGCCCCACCGCGGGAGCCGTACGAGCAGTAGCCGATCGCGCTCCGCGCCTCGCCCGAGGCTCACTCGATTATGCGGCGCAGGTGGCGCACACGCCGAACACCTCGAGGGTGTGACTCACGTCGGTGAACCCGTGCAGCCGGGCCGTCTGCTCGGCCCAGCGTTCGACCGCCGGGCCCTCGACCTCGACGGTACGTCCGCAGTCGCGGCAGACCAGATGGTGGTGGTGCGACTCCTTGGTGCAGCGGCGGTAGACGACCTCACCACCGGCCGGCCGGAGCACGTCGACGTCGCCGGCGTCGGCCATCGCCTGCAGGGTGCGGTAGACGGTGGTGAGCCCGACCCGCTGGCCACGGCCGCGCAGCATGCCGTGCAGGTCCTGTGCGCTGCGAAACTCCGCGACCTCACCGAGCAGGTCGAGGACCGCGTCGCGCTGGCGCGTCAGGACAGCCCCACAACGGTCCACATCAGGCCGACGCCGGCCAGGGTGCACACCAGCGTGAGCCGGGAGGGGTGCCGGCTGTGCGCCTCCGGCAGGATGTCGGCGGTCGCGAGGTAGAGCAGGAAGCCGGCGAAGAAGCCCAGGTACAGCGCGAGCACCGGGTGGGGCAGGCTGAACCACAATGTCGACAACGCACCCACGGCGGGGGCCAGCGAGTCGGCGACCAGCATGCCCACCGTACGGCGGCGGTTGTTGCCGTGCGCTGACATCACGCCCACGGTGTTGAGGCCGTCGGCGAAGTCGTGGGCGATCACCGCGATCGCGACCGTGACGCCCACGGCGCTGCTTGCCTGGAAGGCGAGGCCGATCGCGACGCCGTCGAGGAAGGAGTGGGTCGCCAGGGCGACGGCGCTGGCGAGGCCGATCTGCGGGTGGTGGTGATCGCCGTAGTGCTCCTCGTGGCCTGCGTGCAGTGCCATGGTGCGCTCGACCAGGTGCAGGGCGAGGAATCCGGCGGCGAAGGTGAGCATGACCGCCGGAACACCGAGGAGCTGGCTTCCGTCGGAGAGCGCGAAGATCTCCGGCAACAGGTCGAAGGCGACCAGGCCCAGGAGGACGCCGGCCGTGAGGCCGAGGATCAGGTGCAGTCGATCCCGGTTGCGCAGGGCGAACACCCCGCCGGCGAACGTCGACAACACGGTGGAGAGCGCGAAGATGACTGCCACGCTGATGACACTACATGAAAACGATAACCGTTGTCATCTGAGCAGTTGGTTGACGGCGAAGCCCGCCACCAGCAAGGTGGCCAGCAACCGCAACACCCGTCCTGACCGTGGCATCTGCGGCCAGCCCACGTAGAGCAGCCAGACGAGAAAGAGGGCAACGATGCCCAGGGCGATCGCGGCGAGGATTCCGTGCGTGGCCACGCCGGCCAGGAGCAGCAGCATGACCAGGCCGAAGGTGAGCGGTCGCGGCAGGGAGTTGAGATAAGTGAGGGCGACGATGCTGCGCCGCTCGATCAGGTCGCGGATTCTGCCGGGCACGCGGTTCGCTCCTCTGTAGGGTCGCTGCTGATCCTTCCAGGAGGCCCACTGGTGCTCGCCGTATCGCGCTTCGTCGTACCCGAAGTTGACGGCGAGCCGTTCGCCGCGCGTGCCTCGGCGGCGCTCGCCGCGCTGGCTGCACGTCCTGGCTACGTCCGAGGGCACGTCGGCCGCGCCGTCGACGACCCATCCCGATGGGTGTTCGTCACCGAATGGGACGGGGTCGGTGCCTACCGGCGGGCGCTGGCGGCCTTCGGGGGCAAAGGCGGCGCCGCCCCGCCGCCGGCG
>QHCA01000180.1 GCA_003244095.1 Pseudonocardiales bacterium
CGCGGAGAGGCGGGCGAGCCGGCCGGCCAGCCGCTCGGGCGCGACCTCGACCAGGCGGGGCCGGGTACCGCGCGCGACCGCCATAGCAAAGTCGTAGCACAACCGACGCGACTGGCCCCGTCAGCGGCTCAGGTCGACGATCAATGCCCGGTGGTCGGAGATCGCCATGGCGCGGGCCCGCGCGCCGGCCACGTCGGGCAACCGGCCGTCGCCGAGGACGTGGTCGAGTTGTAGCTGCGGCTCGGGCCCCGGATACGTCGCCGCGCGGGCGAGCAGTTGCCAGCCGGAGATCGTGCCCGCCAAGCCGCCCGGAATGTTCAGGTCACCCAGGAGGATGCGCGGTGCGGGAAGCCGGCGCAGCTCCCGGCACACCCTGCGCAACTGCCAGACGTTCCACCCGGGTACGAACGACAGGTGCGTCGTCGCCACCGTCATCGGCCCGGCGGGACCCTCGACCACCGCCGCGACCAGCGCCCGCGGCTCGTCCCTGACGAGGAGCATCCGCGCCTTGCCGCTGCCCGGTACGAGGATCGGTGAGCGCATCGGCGCTCCCCTGAGCAGGACCGTGTGCCAGGAGCGGACCGGCAGCCGGGTCACCAGTGCGACGCCGTAGGACGGCTCGTCGACGCGCTCCGCGTCACCCTCGGTCGCGGCCGTCCAGGCCTCACCCGGGGTGCCCATCACCGCCGGCACGAAGCGGTAGGCCGCCGCGTCGCCGGCCGCCTTGCCCCCGACCGCACGGGCGGCCAGTGCGGCCAGGTCGGACCGGCCCGAGCGCGGTTGCGCGCGGTCGACCTCCTGCAGCCCCAGGACGTCGGCGTCCAGGCCGGCGATCTCGGCCTGATAGCGGTCGGCGTCCACCTCCCCGTCAGACAGCGACCGGCCGTGCAGCACGTTGAACGTGACGACCCGCATCAGGTTGCGGCGACCTGCCCGAGGATCGTGTCGGACACCGCCTCAGGAGCCTGCTCGGGGACCCAGTGACCGATGCCGGCCAGTTCGACGAAGCGGTACGGCCCGGTGACCTGCGCGGCACAGGCCTCCGCCGCCGCGCGCCCGATCGCCGGGTCCTGATCGCTCCACACGAAGGCCGTCGGCACGGTCGCCGGCCCGAGGCCCGCGACATCAGCCGGGGACCCCGCGCGGTACCACGACAGCGCGGCGGTCAGCGCCCCGGGCGCCTGCAGCGGTGCCACGTAGGCGTCGACCTCGGCAGCGGACAGGCCCGAGCCGGCGAATATCGCCCGCAGCGGGGCGGCATCGTCGTCGAGCATGACCCGCTCGGCCTTGCCCTCCTGGCGGAACAGCCCGATGTAGGCGGATCGCTGCTGCTGGTCGGGGTCGCTGGCCATCGCCGTACTCATGGCGACGGGGTGGGGGACCGAGATGGCAACCAGCGACCGGACCCGGCCGGGATGGCGGATGGCGACCTGCCAGGCCACCCAGGCCCCCCAGTCGTGGCCGACCAGGTCCACCGTGGACAACCCAAGCGCGTCCAACATGCCGACGACGTCATCGACCAGGGCATCAGTCGCGTACGACGACACCTCGGTGGGGCGCGCACCGGGGGAGTAGCCGCGCAGGTCCGGCGCGATCGTGCGCAGGCCGGCCGCCGCCAGCAGTGGCACGACCCGTGACCAGCACCGCCCCGACTGCGGGAAGCCGTGCAGGAGCACGACCGGACGGCCGTCGTCGGGTCCCTCCAGATGGACGGAGAACGTCAGGTCGCCGACCGCAAGCTGCATCCGGCGAGCCTATGCGGGAGCCGTCGAACGGCCGACGACCACCCTGCGCCGTCCGGGACAACGTGGGGCGCAGGCCGCGGAGCTTGCCCGGCTGGCGCTCAGCGGGAGGTCAGAGCTTGGTGATCCGATTCTGCGGGCCGGGCGCGATCGGCCCCGTACCGAGGTAGGCAGCCAGCGCGTCGACATCGAAGCCGGGGGCGGTGACCCGGCCGGTGGCGGCGGAGAAGTTGGTGAACCCGTCACCGCCGTTGGCCAGGAAGTCGTTGGTGCTCACCTTGAATCTGGCGGCCGGATCCATCGGAACGCCGGCCAGCTTCATGTCGCTGATCCGCGAGCCGAGCGCCGCTGTGGGGGTGTAGCTGTAGGTGAAGCCGGCCGACACCTGCAGGATCTTGTCCGTGGTCTGCCCGCCGAACCCGGCAAACTGCTGTTCGAGGATCGACTTGATCTGTGCACCGGTCAGCGTGACCGTGACGACCAGGTTGTTGAACGGCTGGACCGTGAACGTCTCACCGAAGGTGATCTTGCCCGGCGGCTCATTGCCCGGACTGTTGGCGAACAGCAGCGGTGCCCGGATGCCGCCGGGGTTCATGAAGGCCAGTTGGGCCTGGGCGGAGGTGGTGTAGGCGACCATGCCGTCGGCGATGACGTCACCGATGGCACTCTCCCCCGCGGCGTTGCCGGTCGCGGTGATGTCGGCGGTGATCGACCCCACGATCCGGTTGGCTATCGGCGCGATGGCGGTGCGGTACTTGTCGGCGATCCGCTTGGCGCCGGGGTCGATGCGGGCCGGGTCGGTGTTGCCGACGAGTACGTTGCGCGCCGAGGCCGCCATGAACGCGCCGGTCTTCTTGGACAGCGTGACGTTGATGTCGGTGACCAGGACGCCGTTGGCCCCGGCGCTCGTGACGACGCTGTTGTTGCCGGTGTTGTTGGGCAGTGCACACGTGTAGAAGCGGTGCGTGTGGCCGGACACCACGACGCCGTATCCGGCGTCGAGCTTGGCCACGATCGGCGTGATGTCACCGGCGAAGGCGGCGCACCCGCTGGGGTCGGCGCCGATGGGCTGGGTGCCACCCTGGTGGATCAGCAGCACGAAGGCCTTGACGCCCTTCTCCCTCCGCAGCTTGTCGGCCCAGAAGTTGGCCGTCGTGGCCTCGTCGAGGAAGTCGACCGTGGTGATGCCGGCAGGGTTCACGATGCCCGGAGTGCCGAGCAGCGTCTCGCCGATGAAGCCGACCTTGACGCCGCCGATCTTGCGGATCTCGTAGGCGGGGAACAGCGGCTGGCGGGTGACCTTGTCGACGACGTTCGCCGACAGGTAGTGGAACTTCGCGCCGGTGAAGGTGCCGCCGACGCAGGTGCCGACACCGCCCGTCTCGTTCGGGTTGCAACCGCCGGTCTGCAGGCGCTTGAGCTCGGTAGTTCCCTCGTCGAACTCGTGGTTGCCGACCGAGGTGATGTTCAGCCCGAGGTTGTTCATCTCCTCGATGGCCGGCTCGTCGTGAAAGGCGGCGCTGACCAGGGGACTTGCCCCGACGAGGTCGCCGGCGGCCAGCGTCAGCACCTGCTGACCGGCCGCGGTGTGCGCCAGGCGCAGGTCCTTGACCGTGGTCGCGAGGTACTCCGTGCCGCCCGCCGCGGCGCCGTTGACCAGCCCGCCGGATCCGATCGGCTTGTCGATCGCGCCGTGGAAGTCGTTGAAGCCGAGCAGGCCCGCCTTGACGGTTGCTCCGGCGGCCTGGGCGCCGGTGTTCCGGGCATCGGTGTTCTGGGCGCCGGTGTTCTGGGCGAAGGAGACCGCCACCGGGCTCAGTGGTGTCCACGGTGCCGACGCGGCCGGCGCCGCCGTCTGGCTGGCCAGCGGCAGGACGGCGACGATGGCGACGGCGACGAGCGGCAGGATCAGTGGCCGGGGCCGCAGGATGCTGCGCAGTCCGGAGGGGAGGCGGGACATCTGGCTCCTTCTTCGCGCCGGGTTGCGGCACGCTGGGACGCGCCGGTCCGATCGGCCGACGATGCACGCAGACTATGTCCTCCTATGGCGCCTGGAGAAGGCCATCGGATGAACACCCTGACCGCATACTTGTTGGATGGGTTCCGGACCGGGGCAGCCAGGCTGGTACGAGGACCCGTCGGGCGAGCCTGGCCTCTTCGCCTACTGGGACGGCAGCCGGTGGGGTGAGCGCACCCGGGACGCGCCGCAACGGCCGGCGATGCCGCTGCGGGCCACCCGGCCGGCGGGCGCGCACAACCGCCCGGTCGGGTTGATCCTTGCCATCGCGATCGCCGTGTTCGGCGTCGCCGTACTGATCCTGCTGGTCAATCGCTGAAACCTGACGAGCTAAGGTCGGCTGGTGCCCGTGCGCCCTGTGCAGATCCCGTCCAAGTCCTACCCCGTCGAGCGAGCCACGCTCAGCAACGGCCTTCGGGTGGTGATCTCACCCGACCGGGCCGCGCCGGTGATCGCCGTGGCCGCCTACTACGACGTCGGCATCCGGTCGGAGCCGCAGGGGCGCACCGGCTTCGCCCACCTCTTCGAGCACCT
>QHCA01000181.1 GCA_003244095.1 Pseudonocardiales bacterium
GGTCCTCCTGGTGCGCGACCGGACCTATGCCGCCTGGCGCGACGGCTCGCTGCCCGCCGGTGTGCGCATCGCCGGGCCGAGCATCGGCACACTGCGGCGGCACCCGAGATACGCCGGGCGCCTGCGCGCGCGCGGCCATCGCGTGCACGCCTGGACGGTCGACCAGCCCGCCGACATCGACCTCGTGCTGGAGCTGGGTGTCGACGCCATTATCACCAATCGGCCCGTAGAGGTGCTTCGGCGCCTGGGGAGGGTATGACCTCTCCGACACGTCAGCGGACCGGCAGCGTCGCACCGTACGTTTGCTCACGAAGTCTGCCGGGCAGGGAGCCCAAAGGCCGCAAAGGGTGCACCGACCAGGGAGGGTGGAGGCGATGTTGATGAGCATCCGCCTTCCTCATAATGTAGCCAGCGCAGCAGCTGCCCGCCGCAGGGTGCGGGAGGCGATGGCTACGGTCAGGGTGGGGCGACGCCTGGCCGACGACGTAGCCCTCGTTCTCAGCGAGCTGGTGACCAACTCCGTCCGGCATGCCAGTCCACTGCCCAGCGGTGAGCTGGAGATCGCCTGGGAAGTCGGCAAGGACATGGTCGTGATCCGGGTGACCGACGGTGGCGGCGAGAACTCCCCGGTACCCCGCGGGGTCGGCCCTGAGGAAATGTCGGGCCGTGGGCTGACGATTGTGGCCAAGATCGCGGCGGCATGGGGGGTCGAGGACACGCCGGGCGGCACCACCGTGTGGGCACTCGTGCGGGCCGGCCGTCGCCACCCGGCCGTTCCCGGGGCCTTCCATTTCGCCCAGTGATCCGCCCAGTGACTCGCTCGGTGATCGCTCGGTGACCGTCCGCCGAGTCGGCCTGGTCCTACCACCAATGAGCGTCCGTGAATGGTCAATATGTGTCAGGCGGAGTCCGCCGCGAAGGGCTTACTTTGCTCAGAGTCCGGACGCCGTTGCCTCCCCCGTCGGCGGCGTCCGGACCTGTATCCCCAGACGCCGAGCACGACCACGGCCGCCTCGGCCACCGCGCTGAACGCCTTCTCGTCGTACCACGGCTCGCTCGGCAGCGCGGGCAGCGGGCCGATCGGCCCGACGGTGAGGTAGACGCTGGCCAGGACCGCGAGCAGCGTGGCGCCGGCGACCACGATCGCCGGCCACCAGGCCCAGCGTCGCGGCACGAGCAGGATCACCGCCGCCACGAGGGACGCGGCGAATTGCGCCCGGAACTGGTGGCCGATGGACAGGAACTCCCCGCCGTCGTAGGTCGCTGCCAGGTGCAGGTGGACGATGCCCGCGTAGACCAGGGCGGCGGCGGCCAGGGCCCGCAAGATGTACCTCATGTACTACGTACGGCCGGCGCGCTGCCCACGGTTCACGTCAACGGGTCCCTGGCCACCGGACAGGACATGCAGCGGGGACCGCCCCGGCCGCTGCCCAGCTCGCTGCCGGCGATCCGGAGGACCTCGATGCCGGCGCTCTCCAGGCGTTCGTTTGTCTCGGTGTTGCGCTCGTAGGCGACCGCCAGCCGCGGCGCGATGCACAGGGTGTTGTTGCCGTCGTCCCACTGCTCGCGCTCGGCGGTGACCGGGTCGAGCCCGGTGTCGATCACCCGCAGCGTGTCGATGCCCATGGCCTTGGCCGCGGCGAGCAGGAACGGCTCGGGTCCGGACACCCGCGGCCCCGCATCGGGGCCGGCATCGCCGTCGGTGAGCCCGTAGGCGACCAGGGTGTCGGCGACCGGGGGGTACATGACCACCGCGTCGACGTCGACCATCGTGCAGACCGTGTCCAGGTGCATGGTGGCCCGTTCCTGCGAGACCGGGACCACGAGCACCGTGTGCACCAGGCCCGCGGCGAAGGCCCGCCGCGACAGCGCCTCCACCCCAGCCGGCGTCGTGCGCTGGCCCACTCCGACGGCGACGACGCCCGGCGCGAGGAGCAGCACGTCGCCGCCCTCCAGCCACTCCTGCCCTGCCTCGTAGACCCGTTCGGTCCCCGCGAAGCGCGGATGGTACTGGTAGATCGCCTGGGTGAGGGTCGTCTCGCGCTGCCGGGCCGGCATGGACGGGCTGGTCACGGCCACCCGGTCGCGCAGCCACACGCTCGAGTCACGGGTGAACAGCAGGTTGGGCAACGGCTCGATCACGAAGTCGTGGGTGTCCATCAGCCGGTACGGCAGGCTCAGCCCGTCGTGGGTCTCCTCGTGCGCGAGCCCGGCCATGAGCACCTCGGCCAGGTCCTGCGGGTGCAGGCCCGTGAGGTGGTCGACGATCGTGCCGCGCAGGGTGGTGCCCAGCCGCGGGTCGGCGGCCACGGCCGCGATCGTGTCGACCCGCGCGCCCGGCACGGCCAGGGCCTCGGCGAGCAGGTCGGCGAGGTAGAGCACCTCCACGTCGTGCGCCCGCAGCGCGTCGGCGAAGGCGTCGTGCTCCTCCTGGGCGCGCCCGACCCAGGGGATGCCGTCGAAGAGCAGCTTGTCGTTGTTGCGTGGCGTCAGCCGCCTGAGCTCGGGGCCGGGCCGGTGCAGCAGCACCGTACGCAGTTGCCCGACCTCGCTGTCCACGTAATGGCCGGTCACCCTCGGGAGCGTAGCGGGCTGCGGTGATCGGCCCGTCGCTCAGTCACGGCGGCATCGAGGACGTCACCCAGGTAGTCGGCGGAGATCAGGTCCGGCAGGGCGCATGGCGGGTCGCCGGAGGGCTTCGCATAGGGTCCGACGCCATGGGGCTTCGTGAGGGCTTGCTCGACGGCAAGGTGGCGATCGTGACCGGCGCGGGCCGGGGGCTGGGTCGTGGCGAGGCGATCGAGCTCGCCGCGCAGGGCGCGTCGGTGGTGCTCAACGAGTACGACGCCGACATCGGCCAGGGCGTCGTGGACGAGATCGTCAAGGACGGCGGGTCGGCGGTGCTCGTCGCCGGCGACGTCAGCGACACCGCGGTGGCGGACGCGCTGGTCGACACGGCGGTCGGTACCTACGGCGGCCTCGACGCACTCGTCAACAATGCCGGCATCCTGCGCGACCGCACCCTGGTCAACATGAGCCCACAGGAGTGGGACGACGTCATCCGGGTGCACCTGCGCGGCCACTACGCACCCACCCGGGTCGCCTGCGCGTACTGGAAGGCGACCGGCCGCCCGGGTCGCATCGTCTGCACGGCCTCGACCTCGGGCCTGCTCGGCAACTTCGGGCAGGCCAACTACGGCTCGGCCAAGGCCGGCATCGCGGCGTTCTCCACGATCGTGTCGATGGAGATGGCACGGTACGGCGTGACCTGCAACGCCATCGCGCCGGCGGCCCGTACCCGGATGACGGAGTCGGCGTACGGCGAGATCCCGAGCGGCGCCGGCTCCGGTGGCGGGGACTTCGACTTCTGGCATCCGGACAACGTCGCGCCGATGGTGGCCTACCTGTGCAGCGACGCCAGCAGCCACATCAGCGGCAAGGTGTT
>QHCA01000182.1 GCA_003244095.1 Pseudonocardiales bacterium
CTTCGTCCTGGTGCCGTGGCTCGACGTCGAGCCGGGCGCCGTCCTGCCCGGGCGCGGACCGGCCCGCGACCTGCTCCCGGGCCTCGACGCGACCGGCGTGCGCCGGCGCGACGACCTGGTGCTGCGATGAGGCCGGTCCAGCCGACGCGGGTCCGCGACCTCGTTGCGACCGCGGCCGTCAGCGCCCTGCTCGGCTACCTGCTGGTACGCGGGTACTACGGGTCACTGCCCGCCCTGCCGTGGACCCCCTCGGTCGCGCTGGCCGGGCTGGCCGTCCTCGAAGGCGGCATGGCGCGGACCACCCGTACCCGGATCGCCCGCCGGCCGGGGACCAAGCCGGTCGAACCGCTGGCGGTGGCCCGGCTGGTCGCCCTGGCCAAGGCCACCGCGGTCGTGGGGGCCGCGCTCGTCGGAATCTGGGCGGGGGCCTTCGCGTACACCTTCCTGGCCCGGGACCGGCTGGCCGCGGCCGGCCGGGACGCGCAGATCAGCGCGATCGGGTTGCTGGTGGCCCTGGTGCTCGTCGCGGCGGCGCTCTGGCTCGAACAGGCGTGCCGTACTCCAGAGCCTCCGGAGGACGAGCGGCCCTTCGCGTGACCGCCGATTGCCGCGGAGCCGACCCCTCGACGGCATCGTATGATGACGGCCACGGTAGAGCTTCCATGTCCGACATTCAGCGAATGCGCGAGGTGAGGCGGCCATGTCCACGAGCACCGACACGCCGGCCGGCCGGGTCGCGACACCGGGCTGGAGCGGAGATCGGCTGCCGGTCGCCCCGCGGCAGCGCCGCCCCGGGCTGGCGATCCTGGCCGTGGTGCTGATCCTCGGCGGCGCGCTGTTCAGCGCCGCCCTGGTGCTGCGCAGCGGCGCCAAGGTGAGCGTCGTGGTGCTGGCCGCCGACGTCCCGCAGGGGGACCGGTTCACGGCGACCGACTTCCGCCAGGCCCAGATCGCCCCCGGTGACGTCAAGGTGGTCAAATGGTCCCAGCGAGGCGACGCCATCGGCAAGACGGCGACCGTCTTCGTCATGAAGGGCACGCTGCTCAACAGCAGCCTTCTCGGCGTGGATCCGCAGCCCCGGGACGGCTTCGTCATCGCCCCGGCGTCGCTGAAGGCCGGTCAGGTGCTGACAGCGCTGTCCGCCGGCGACCAGGTGCGGGTGATGTGGACCCCCCCGCCCGGGCAGCAGCAGTCCGTGAAGGACGGGGCGCCCACCCACGCGGCGAGCGGCATCGTGGTGGACCGGGCGGTCGTCGACACGGTCTCCGGGCTGCGCCCGGACGGCACCATCCTCATCACGCTGATCATCCCCGAGGACAGGCAGTCCAGCTTCGCGCAGTTCGCGACCCTGCAGTCGATCGACATCGTCAAGTTGCATCAGGCCGGCTGACCGGTGGCCCTGATCGCCTTCGCGGCGGACAAGGGCTCGCCGGGGGTGACCACCACGGCGCTCTCGCTGGCCGCCGTCTGGCCCCGGCGGGCCCTGTTGGCGGAGCTCGATCCCTCCGGCGGTGACATCGTGCTGCGGTTGCGCGGCCCGCGGCAGAGCCTGCTGTCTCCCGAGCGCGGGCTGCTGTCCCTGGCAGTCGCTGCCCGGCGGAAGCTGACGACCGAGGCGCTCTGGCAGCACATCCAGATGCTCGACGGCGGGCTCGAGGTGCTCATCGGGCTGGCCACTCCCGAGCAGGCCGGCGGGCTGGGTGCGCTGTGGCGGCCGCTCACCGGCCTGCTGGCCGGGATACCCGGTGTCGACGTCCTGGCCGACTGCGGCCGGCTCTACCCCGGCACGCCGGCGATGGAGGTGCTCAAGGGCTCCGCGCTGACCGTGCTCGTCACCACCCCGGAGGTCGATGCCGTGGCGCACCTGCGGGCCCGCGCGACGTCGCTGTGCCTGCAGCTGGGCACCGCCGGCTTCGAGGGGGTGCCGGTCGGTGTCCTGGTCGTCGCCGACCCCAAGGAGACCGACGGCCCCCGGGAGGTCGAGTCGGTGCTGGCCAGCAGCGGGGTGCCGGTCCGGGTGCTCGGCCGGATCGCTCGCGACGAGGGCGCCGCGGCGATGCTGCGCGGCCAGTGGGGTGGGCGGCTGAGCCGGTCGCTGCTGGTGCGGTCGGCCCGTGAAGTGGCCACTGTCCTGACCAATTCTCTCGACAACCGCGGTTTGGTGGGTGCCCTGTGAGCAGTGTCGACCATGGCCTGGTGCGCCGGCTGCGTACCGAGGTCGCCGATGCGATCACCAACCGGCGGCGGGAGGACGCCGGCGTCGGCCTGACGCTGTCCCCCGACGACGAGCGGATGTACGCCAGGTCGCTGATCGGCCGCGCGCTCGAGCAGCACATGCGGGTCGAGCTCGAGCAGGGCCGCACCCCACCCGACGCCGAGGAGGAGGAGCTCACCGCCGCGGCCGTCCACGCCGCCCTCTACGGCGTGGGCCGGCTGCAGCCGCTGCTCGACGACAACGAGATCGAGAACATCGACATCAACGGCTGAGATCAGGTGTTCGTCGGCTACGCCGACGGTCGGGAGGTCGTCGCCGACCCGGTGGCCGACACCGACGACGAGCTGGTCGAGCTCGTCCAGACCCTCGGTGCCTACTCCGGCCTGTCGTCCCGGCCGTTCGACACCGCCAACCCGATGCTCGACATCCGGCTGCCGGACGGGTCGCGGCTGTCGGCGGTCATGGAGGTCACCCAGCGACCGGCGCTGTCGATCCGGCGCAACCGGATGTCCAAGGTCTTCCTGTCCGACCTGGTCGGCAACGGCACGCTCGACGAGGGGCTGGCGGCCTTCCTCAGGGCCTGCGTCACCGCCCGCAAGAACGTCATGATCGCCGGCGCCACCAACGCCGGCAAGACCACCATGCTGCGCGCGCTGGCCAACGAGATCCCGCCCGAGGAGCGCCTGATCACGGTGGAGCGGGCACTGGAGCTCGGTCTCGGCGAGTTTCCGGAGCTGCACCCCAACGTCGTCGGTCTGGAGGAGCGGCTGTCCAACTCCGAGGGCCTGGGCTCGATCTCCATGGCCGAGCTGGTCCGGCGCAGCCTCCGGATGAATCCCAGCCGGGTCATCGTCGGTGAGGTGCTCGGCGATGAGATCGTCACCATGCTCAACGCGATGAGCCAGGGCAACGACGGGTCGTTGTCGACGATCCACGCCAACAGCTCGCAGGAGGTGTTCAACCGCATCGCGACCTATGCGATCCAGGCCATCGAGCGGCTGCCTCAGGACGCCACGATGATGCTGATCGCCGGTGCCATCAACTTCGTCGTCTTCGTCCGGCGCGACAACCAGTACGGCCAGGGTGGCCGCCTTCAGCGCTTCGTCTCCAGCGTGCGCGAGATCAACGGCGTGGACGGCAGGGTGCTCTCCAGCGAGGTATGGGCACCAGGTGCCGACGGACGTGCCGAGCCGAACTCCCCGATCGCCTGCCTCGACGACCTGGCGCGGGTCGGCTACGACCCGGCAGCCTACGGCCGGTGGTCGGGATGATCGGGCTTGACCTGCTCTCCGGCCTGCTGACCGGTGCGATGTTCGGCGGCGGCGTGATCCTCCTGGTCGCCGCAATCCGCGGCACCCCGGTCAAGGTCAAAGCTGGAAAGGGCTCCGCGGGCCCCACCGGCAACGAACGGCTGATGAAGCTCGGTCTGGCGGTGGTCACCGCGCTGTTCACGCTGATCGCGACCAAATGGCTGGTGGCCTGCATCGGGGCCGGCGTCCTGGTCTACTTCTTCGGGCCGTCGCTGGCCCGGAGCACGACCGGTGGCGAGATCGACCGGGTCGAGGCGCTGGCCAGCTGGTGCGAGTCGCTGCGTGACACGATTGCCGGTGCGGTCGGCCTGGAGCAGGCCATTCCGGCGTCCTTGACCGCCGCCGGCCCGGCGATCAGCCGGCCGCTCGGGCTGCTCGTCGACCGGCTGCGCACCCGCCAGCCGCTGCCCGGGGCCCTGCACAGGTTCGCCGACGACCTCAACGATCCGAGTGCCGACCTGGTCATCGCCGCGCTGATCCTCAACTCCCGGCTGCGCGGACCGGGGTTGCGTGACCTGCTCGGCGCCCTGTCGAAGTCGGCGAGAGCCGAGCTCGACATGCGCAGGCGGGTCGATGCGGCGCGGCGATCGACGCGGCGCAGCGTACGCATCGTGGTCGCCGTCAGTCTCGCGGTATCGCTGGGCATGACGGTGTTCAACCACGACTTCGTCAGCGTCTACGACACGGTCTTCGGTCAGGGCGTGCTGGCGATCGTGATCGTCATCTACGCCTCGGGCTTCCTGTGGCTGTGCCGGCTGGCCAAGTTCACCGTCACCGGGCGGTTCCTGATGACGGCCGGCGAGGCCGACCAGGCCGGCGCGGCATGATCGGCCCGCTGACCGCCGGGGCGCTGGCCGGGTTCGGGTTGCTGATGCTGGTGATTGCCATCCGGCCCCGCCGCCGCGGGCTGGCCAGCACGCTGCACCAGCTCGACGCGGCACGTGAGGCCGCCGACCCCGGCTTCGCGCTGCGTCAAAGTGGCGAACGGCCGGCCACCGGGTTGGCCGCCAACCTGGGCCGTCAGCTTGTCCAGGCTGCCGCCCAGCGGGGCTGGCGGATGCTCACCGTGAAGCAGGACCTCGCGGTGACCGGGAAGTCGCTGGAGCAGCATCTGGCCAACAAGGTGCTGCTGGGGACCGTGGGTCTCCTCCTCATCCCGATCGTGTCGGCGATCCTGCTGGTCGGGGGGATCCAGCTTCCCCTGGGGATCCCGTTCGTCGCGGCCCTGGCGCTGGGCGCCCTCTTCTTCTTCCTCCCCGACCTGACCTTGAAGTCCGAGGCGGTCGCCATGCGCAAGGACTTCCGGCACGCTATCGGCTCGTTCCTCGACCTGGTGTCGATGAACCTCTCCGGCGGCCGAGGAGTGCCGGAGGCGCTGAGCTCGGCAGCCCAGATCGGCTCCGGCCCGGCGATCGAGCGGATGCGCGAGACGCTCGCGTTCGCCCGCCTCCAGGGGCTCACCCCCTGGGCGGCGCTGGGCCAGCTCGGTCACCGGATCGGCATGACCGAGCTCGTCGACCTCTCTGCCGCGCTGCTCCTGGTGGCCGACGACGGCGCCAAGGTCCGCGACTCGCTGTCGGCCCGGGCCGCCTCGATGCGCAGCCGCGAGCTCACCGAGTCCGAGGGTGAGGCCGGGGAGCGCTCCGAGACCATGTTGGTGGCACAACTGCTGCTGTGCGCTGCATTCCTTGTCTTTCTGGCCTACCCGGCCGGTGCCCGAATTTTCAGCACATGAGCGAGGCGACACGGTTCACCCGCTCGGCTATGCTGCAATCGGCATCATCGTGCCAAGATGAAGGGGTTCTCATGTTTTCAGCCGAGTTGTCCTACGTCCGGCTGCTGGTGCACGTCGTCCGGGGCCGGTTCGAGCAGTCCGGTGACAAGGATCGTGGGGCCTCGGCCATCGAGTGGGCCGTGATCACGGCGATCATGATCGTCGTGGCCTCCACGCTGGCCATCGTCATCCGCAGCGCTGTGCAGAACCACTCCAAGGCCATCGTCTAACCCATGTCGCGCTTGCCTGCGCGCTGGTCTCGCGGTGATCGCGGCGCATCGAGCATAGAGCTGGCAGTGCTGGGTCCTCTCGTGATCCTGCTGACGTTCGTCGGCGTCCAGTTCGCCTTGTGGTATCACGCCAAGAATGTCGCGCAGGCCGCGGTCGAGGCGGGCGCCCGTGCCTCCCGTGCCTACACGGCGACCAGTGCCGACGGCAGGACGGCCGCGGCCGACACCTTCACCACCCTCAGGGGGGCGGACGTGACCACCGGCGCCCCGCAGATCACGAGCACCAGGAACGCGACCAATGTGACCGTCGAGCTGCACACCCAGAGCGTGTCGTTGTTGCCCCTGTTCACGTTGCGCGTCGACGCCACCGCAGGCGGGCCGATCGAGCAGTTCGTGGCGCCGTGATGGGTTCTCAGCGCAACGATCGCGGTTCGTTCGCGGTCGAGATGGTGTTCATCACCCCGGCGGTCCTGCTGATCCTGGCCCTTGTCGCGGTGGGTGGCCGGATGGCCTCGGCGCACGGCGAGGTCGAGGGTGCGGCGCGTGACGCGGCCAGGGCGGCGTCGCTCAGCCGCGGCGACGCCCGGGCGGACGCCCTCGCGGCCGCCGAAGCCGTCATCACGAATGACAGCCAGCACTGTGTCGGGGGGCCGAAGGTGTCACTGGACCATGACCCGGTGGTGGGCCAACCGGTCGTCGCCACCGTTACTTGCACGGTGCAGCTGACCGGTCTCGGGCTGCCGAGCATCGCCAACCGGAGTGTGACGGCGACCGTGGCCGCTCCGGTCGACCAGTACGTTGCCCCCCGATGAGGCGACCGCGATGATGCGCCTGCTCCGGCGAGGGGCTGACCAGGGGTCGATGGCCGTCTACGTCGTCGTACTCACGCCGTTCTTGCTCATGATGGCCGGGCTGGTCGTCGATGGCGGCGGCGCCCTGGTGGCCAGGCAGCGGGCCGCCGACGAGGCCGGCCAGGCAGCTCGGACCGGAGCCAACCAGCTCGACCTGGCGCAGCTGCGTGACAACGACGTCCGGGTCATCGACGTCGGCCTGGCGAAGAGTGCAGTGGACAACTACTTCACCCTCGCCGGCAACTCCCCGACCCACTCCACGGACGCCACTCCGAACAAGGTGACCGTTAGCGTGACCGTGACCTATGCTCCCAAAGTCATCCCGTGGATCAACAAGTCCTATACGGCCAGCGCGACCGCCTTGCCAATCTCGAAGTGACGAGCGACTGATGAGAGTGCGATGACTCAGATCCCCGAGCACCCCCGCCGGCACTCGATCGACCTGGACAAGATCCGGGCGCGCCGGCGCCGCGAGGTCGGTGTCGGTCTGCTCGCGCTGCTGCTCATGGCCGTCATCGTCGCCGGTATCCCGCTCGCCCTCGTGGTGTTGTTCGGCTGGCCGCTGCCGAGCAGCATGCCCACCCAGGACGTGCTCACCGCGCCGCTGACCTCCGAAGTGATCCTCAAGGCGATCGCCTGCGTGGTCTGGCTGGCCTGGTTGCACCTGCTCGTCTGCCTGTTCGTCGAGTGGCGGGCCGGGCGCAAGGGCGTCGGCCTGTCCCGCCGGATCCCGATGGCCGGTTTCAGCCAGGATCTCGCCCGCCGCCTGGTCGCGGCGGTGCTGCTACTCACGACGGCGTCCGCGGCGGTGTCGGCGACCGCGGCGCGCAACTACAACGCGCCGCCGACCGCCGCCGCCAGCCTGCATGTCCCCGCTCCGCAGCTGGCCAGCCCGCTCCCGGCTCAGGGTTCGCTGGCCGGAGGGGCAGAGCAGAAGCTGCTGCCCGGCACACCGTCGGCCGCCACCGCGGCGCGCGGCCACGGCCCCCTCATGTGTGTCGTGATGCCGCCCAAGGGTCGCTATCACGACAACCTGTGGGACATCGCCGAGCGGCACCTCGGCGACGGGCTCCGCTACAAGGAGATCTTCGCGCTCAACCAGGGGCGGATCCAGCCCGACGGCCGCAAGCTCACCCACGCCAGCCTGATCCAGCCCGGCTGGGAGCTGCTCATGCCGGCCGACGCCACCGGCCTGTCGCCGGCCGCTCCGGCGGCACCTGCCGACCCGGCCGTGCCGGCCGTCCCCGGGGCACCCGGCGCAGCGGCAGCGCAGGCAACGCCCGGTGGTCCGGCCACGGCCACCCATGGTGCCGCCGGCCAGGAGCTGGTGGCCGAGCCGACCTCCGCCGCAACGGCACATGTCGCCCCTGCCACGCCGGTCTCCGGCAGCACCTCCGGCGGTCACGCGGCAATCACCCACCCGGGCGTCCCGGCGCAGACGTCGGTGCGGTCCGCCCCGTCCGGCCGCCCACCGGCGCAATGGCCCGCGGCCGCCCTGTGGGGACTCTTCGGCGCCGAGTTGCTGGCGGTCGGCGTTCTCGAGGCCTTGCTGGGGATGCGCAGGCGGCAGGGCCGGCGGCGGCAGGCCGGCCAGGCCCTGCCTCGGCCCACCCCCACCGCGGCGGCCCTGGAGACGGCGCTGCGCTCCCGGGCCGACGGCGAGGGTGCGCACTTCCTCGACCATGCGTTGCGCGTCCTGGCGCTTGGGGGCGATGCCGGCGTCCCTGACATCTACGCCGCCCGCCTCACCGAATACCGCCTTGAGCTGTGGCTGTCGGCCCCGCGGGTCGACGCACCCGCACCGTTCTCGGTCGAGGACGGCGGGCGGGTCTGGGCGGTGGCCCGCGAGGCCGGCCTGCCGTCGGTGGACGATGTCGCCGCACCCATGCCCGGGCTGGTCAGCGTCGGCAACGACGGCACCGGTCCTCTGATGATCGACCTCGAAGCCGCCGACGGACTCGTGAGCATCGACGGGCCAGCCGCCAGGAGCCACGCCCTGCTGGCCGCAGCGGCGGCCGAGTTGGCGACCAATGCCTGGTCCGACGAGGTCCGGCTCACCCTGGTCGGCTTCGGTGAGGAGTTGGTGGCGCTGGCACCGGATCGGGTGCGATGGGTCGCCGACGTCGACGCGATCCTGCCCCAGCTGGAGGCGCGGGCGGCCGGCTCCCCCGGGCACCCCGGCCTCGCCGACGCCGACACCGTGCTGACCGGTCGCGACCGGGGCGCCGGCGCGCCGGAGTACGTCCTGCTCGCACAGCCCCCCGAGCACGACTCGTTGCGGCGGCTCACCGCCCTCGCGTCGGGTTCGCGCCACGGTGTCGGCGTGCTGGTGGCCGGTGCCGTGCCCGGTGCCCGGTGGAGCTTCAGCATCGATGCCGGCGGCACTCTCAACACGGGCCCGCTCGGGCTGCAGGTGCAGGCCGCCCAACTCGGCGAGCCTGCCTACCTGGCCCTGGTCGAGCTCCTGGGCTCGACTACGGCCACCGTGGTCGACCCCAGGCACCCCATGCCCGACCTCGACATGAAGACTGTTCCCGGTCCCGCCGACCGGCACCTGCGCTCCGTCCTGCCGCCACGGCAGCTTGCCCCGGAGTTCCCGGCCGGCCTGGATCCTGACCTGCCACCCGTGCGTCTCGTGCGGCTGCTCGGATCGCCGGACATCTTCGGTGGCGCGCAGGATGCCGCACCCACACCGTTGCTCGTCGAGATGACCGCTTACCTCGCGGTCTATCGCGAAGGCGTCTCGCCGGCCGCCCTGACCGCCGCCATCTGGCCCCGGGGTTCCCGGGCCGGCGAGCGGGAAGCCGCCCTGGCGCAGCTCGGCGACTACCTGGGTGCCGACGATTCGGGCCGCCCCCGGCTCATCCAGGATGACGCCGGGTGGCTGCGGCTGTCCCCGCAGGTCCGCCTCGACTGGCACCAGTTCGTGGCGCTCACCACGCGCGGCCAGAGCGGTGACCTGCGCCGGGCTATTGAGCTGGTACGTGGTTGCGTCGCGGACGGCGCTCCGGCCAACCGGTACGGCTGGCTGGCCGAGACGGCGCTCCCCTACGAGGCGCCCCCGCTGATCGTCGACACCGCGCACCGGCTCGCCGCGGCCTATCTCGGCCGTGGTGACGCTCCGGGCGCCGCGAATGCCGCCCGGCTCGGACTGCGGGTGGACGAGAGTGCCGAGGTCCTGTGGCAGGATCTGGTGCGGGCCGAGCAGACCCGTGGTGGCACCGAGGCGGCACGTTCGGCCGCCGAGGAGATGGTCTCTGCCCTGCAGCGCGTCGGTGGTCTCGATCAGGTCAGCGCCGAGAGCGGCGCGGTGATCCAGGCACTGCTGCGGCCGCGGGTCGTACAAGCCCAGGACGCCTGACCGGCAGCGATGACCGTACGACGTCTCGGAGGTCGGGCGAGGCAGCGACACCCGCGATGCGGCACCGCGACGAAGTGGCGCAGCCGGTGGCTGATCGTCGTGTTCGCCCTGCTGGTCGCGGCCTGCTCGAGCCCGAAGGACGCGCCCCTGGCGATCTCCACAGCCAGGTCCGCGCCTCCCGACCCGACCTTCTCCCGACAGGATCCCGTCGAGGCCACCCTCGGGTTTTCCTTCGCCCTCACCAAGGCCGAGCAGCGTCTCGACGAGCACTACCCGGGGCTCGCCAGCTACGGGCAGGGTCCGGCACTGGCCGACATCGTGGCCCACGTGCGGACGTTCAAGTCACAGGGCCTCCGGCTGGGCAGGCCGAGGGTCGTGACGAACGCGGGAGTCGCCGAGATCGGCACGGTCGAGGGCAAGCCGATAGCCAGGGTGACCTCATGCGTCACCGAGCCGGCCGACAGCTTCGTCGACGCCAAGACAGGCAAGCCGCGACCGGTTGCCGGCGAGTCGGCCCAGCCTGCCAACTACCACATGTGGACTGCCTACGTCGTGCATATGACTGACGGCTGGCACGTCGACCATGGTTCCTTCACCCCTGTATCGGCTTGCTAGGGATCCTGGTTTGCGTCGATTGCGACCTCCATCGCGTTCCGCTACCGTGCGGGAAGGTCAATGCCGGGTCCGACAGGGGAGGCTTTGATGGCTTCGACAGGCTCTCTGTCGGCTGTCACACGGCGGGCTTCCGGGTGGCCGGCTACGGTCGCCCTGCTCGTCCTGACCGCCCTGTTGGCCCTCGTGCCGGGCGTCGGTGTGGCGGCTGCCGCTGGCTCTGACCCCGGCGGCCAGGCTACGACCACCGGAAACGGCGGCTCCCTCGGCGCTGGGCAGGGGGGTTCGACCGCGCCCGGCACCGGCGGAGGGTTGGGCTCGGGTGCGGCCTACAACCCCAATGCGCCCGTCTGCGTCATTACCAGCGCGTTCAACATCGTTCCGTACAACATCGCCTTCCCGCCGCCCGGTCAGACGGCAGCTGACGGTGCGAGCATGGGCCGCGTCTGTGGGCCCGCCGCCCTCGTTGCAGCGGCCATCGCCAGTCCTCGCAATTGGACCTGCGGGGCCTGCACCCTGTCGTTCGTCTGGGTCAAGAACGCGACACCGTCACCAGCCCAGATCGCCAAGGCGGTGTGGAACAGCCTGCCGCTGCAGAAGCCCGACATCCACACCAACCCCGACACGACCACCAAGCACCTGGTCGTCGGCCTGCCGACCTGGCTGTGGGTCGACGGGCGCAAGGACGGCCTGACCAAGACCAGCGAAGGGGTCACGATCACCGCACACCAGAAGGTGGTCTGGTACGCAGACGGCGTGCAGGTCTCCGGCTCGGAGTGCTCGGTCGAAGCCGGTGCGGCCTACACCCCGGGGACCGATCCTCGGGCCAAGCCGCCGTGCGGCCACACGTTCGCCTCGGCCGGTGACCACGCGCTCCGGGCCGACGTCACCTGGACCGGCACCTTCCACATCGGTGGCGGCCCCGAGCTTCCGATCGACGGCAATGTCGCATGGACGGTCACCAAGGCAGTAGGCGTCGACGAGATCCAGACCGTCAACCACTGAGTTGAGCGGTCGACTCGCCAGTCGATGTCCGGGATGTCGGTTAGGCTCTGATGCCATCCCCCGCGTCGGCTCAGGAGGTCACATCATCGACGCTTCCCCGAGATCGACTCCGCGCCCGCTCGGCTGCGCGCTCTTGCTCGGCGTCCTGCTCGGGGCGTCCCTCGTGTCCGGCTGCGCCAAGACGAAGGACGCGCCCCTGGCCATCTCCACGGCCAAGTCCGCCGCCCCGGAGCCCACCTACTCGCGCAAGGACCCGGTGGAGGCCACCCTCGGGTTTTCGCGCGCCGTCAACAAGGCGGAACAGGCCCTCGACGAGAACTATCCCGGCCTCGCCATCTACGGTGAGGGCCCCGCTCTGGCCGACATCGTGACGCACGTGAAGATGTTCAGGGCGCAGGGCCTGCGCTTGGGCAAGCCGCGTGTCGTGACCCATGCCGGGCTCAACGCGACCGGCACGGACAAGGGCAAGCGGGTGGCCAGCGTCACCGCCTGCGTGACCGAGCCGGCCGACGACCTGGTGGACGCCAAGACCGGCAAGCCACGACCGCCGTCCGGCGCCACGTCACAGCCGGCTGTTACCTTGAGCTGGACGGCCATCGTCGTGCTCAACAACGACGGCTGGCACGTCGACAGTGGCACCCTCAAGGACACCGCGACCTGTTAGGCGGAGGTGGATTTGACGGAATTGCGACGTCCACCAGGCTCGGCTAGCATGCGGGTGAACAGCCGAACAAGTGACTCAAGTCGACAAAGGGGATGCTGCATGACATCGACAGTCGCTGTGAGCCCAGGGAACAGGCACGCGCCTCACTGGCGAGCCCCACTCGCGCTGATCGCTGCCGTCGCGACCGTGCTCCTGACCGCCGTCGGTGTGGCTCAAGCGGATGACCCCAACACCGGCAGCAACCAGAACGACACCAGCGGCGGCTTCAACGTCACTGTCCCCGGCAGTTCCAGCGGCGGTCAAGGTGGCGGGACCACCAGCGGGGCGACCTACGACCCCAATGCCCAGGTCTGCTTCTATACCGCCGCCTACACCAACGTGGCCCCCTATCGCACGGCGACGCCGCCAGCAGGCCAGACGGCTGCCGACGGCCAGAGCATGAGCCAGATCTGCGGTCCAGCGGCGGACATCGCGAGGGCACGAGGGGCGGCCGACCCGATGGCCGCATGTGGGACATGCAGCGGCTTGTTCGGCGTCTGGATCAAGAACGCGGCGCCGTCCCCGGCGCAGATCGCCCAGGCGGCCTTCGCGAACCTCGGCTTGCAGAAGCCCGACATCCACACGAATCCTGATACGACTAGCTCCGACAAGCACCTCGTCGTCGGCCTACCGACCTGGCTGTGGATCGACGGCAAGAAGGACGGCTACTCCGTGGTCAAAGACGGGATTACGATCATCGCCCACCAGAAGGTCGACTGGTTCGCCGACAACGTCCATGTCTCCGCGTCCGACTGCGGCAACTCCGCCGGCGTGGCCTATGTCAAGGGCACGAGTGACCCGGCGGCCAAGCCGCCGTGTGGTTACACGTTCACCGGTGCCGGCAGCCACAGCCTGAAGGCCGTGGTGACGTGGACCGGCACCTTCATCGGTGGCGGCAAAGCAGGCCCCATCGCCGGTCCCGCAATCACGTTCACGACGGTCAAGGCGATCGGCGTCGACGAGGTCCAGACCGTCAATCGCTGAGCCGGCCGCCTATCGGCCCAGAAGGTCGTTGACTGCCCTGCGCGCGGTACGCCGCCGGGGATAGACAAAGCGAAGGGGACGCTCCGGCATCGCGCCGGAGCGTCCCCTTCTGTGACGGGCGAGCTCTAGCTGGTCGCCGCGTCGATGACGTCGCGACGCTTGCTGACGGCCGTACTGGCCTCGGTCAGCGCATGCTGAATCTTGATCAGGGTGGGCGAGAACTGGTTCCACTCGGAGCGGAACTTGTCCGCTGCCGGACCCGTCCAGTGCGTGCTGCCGAGCGACGTGTCGATCGCCTTCTTGATGTCGGCTGCGGCATGGCCATTGGTCGTGAAGTCCTTGCTCAGCCGCACCAAATCGGCGAGCTCGGCACCTACTGCTGGCATCTGCGTTCCCCTCGTCGGTCGGCGGTCTCTGTTCGGGCGCCGGAATGAAGCGAGCCTAGCGCCTGTCCGGGTGGGCGCAAGTGTGTACGCATCCGATCAAATCCGCCGAGCACGTTCAGGTATGCCCAATTCCGGCCAACCCCACCGTGCACCGTGCCCGAGTCCGGAGCGTGTCGCGACCCCGGCGCCAGGGATCCGGCCGGCCCGAAAGCCCTGCGTCAATCGTCGACAGCGAACCTGCACAGGCTCGACCGCACCCGCCCGCACAAGCA
>QHCA01000183.1 GCA_003244095.1 Pseudonocardiales bacterium
CTGGCCTCGATCTCGGCCTTGAGCTGCCGGACCCGGTCGGAGACAGCGGTGTCGTCGCCGCCGCCGTCGACCACCGTGGTGTCGTCCTTGGTCACGGTGACGCGGCGAGCGGTGCCCAGGACCTCCAGGCCCACCTGGTCGAGCTTGAGGCCGACCTCCGCGGAAACGACCTCGGCACCGGTGAGGACAGCCAGGTCCTGCAGCATGGCCTTGCGCCGGTCACCGAATCCCGGTGACTTGACGGCCACGGACGGGAAGGTCTTGCGGATCGCGTTGACGACCAGCGTCGACAGCGCCTCGCCGTCGACGTCCTCGGCGATCAGCACCAGCGGGCGGCTGGCCTGCATGACCTTCTCGAGGATCGGCAGCAGCTCGGAAACCGCACTGACCTTGCCGTTGACGATCAGGATGTAGGGATTGTCGTAGACCGCCTCCATCGACTCGGGGTCGGTGACGAAGTACGGCGAGATGTAGCCCTTCTCGAACTGCATGCCCTCGGTGAGCTCCAGTTCGAGGGACATGGTGTTGGACTCCTCGACGGTGATCACACCGTCCTTGCCGACCTTGTCCATCGCCTCGGCGATCAGTTCGCCGATCGTGGCGTCCTGCGCGGAGATGGTCGCCACGTGCGCGATGGCCTCGTGGGAGTCGACCTCGATGGCCTCGGCCAGCAGGGCCTCGGAGATGGCCTTGACCGCAGCCTCCATGCCGCGTTTGAGCGACATGGGGTTGGCGCCCGCGGCGACGTTGCGCAGGCCCTCGTGGACCATGGCCTGGGCCAGGACGGTCGCGGTCGTCGTGCCGTCACCGGCAACGTCGTTGGTCTTGGTGGCGACCTCCTTGGCCAGCTGCGCGCCGAGGTTCTCGAACGGGTCGTCGAGCTCGACCTCGCGGGCGATCGTCACGCCGTCGTTGGTGATGGTCGGCGCGCCGTACTTCTTGTCGATCACGACGTTGCGCCCGCGTGGGCCGAGGGTCACCTTGACGGTGTCGGCCAGCGCGTCGACGCCGCGTTCGAGAGACTTCCGCGCGTCGCCGGAAAAGCTGAGGATCTTGGACATGCCTGGGTTTCCTTCCATGCGCGACCGCCCCGGGCCAAGAGGCGCCGGGGCGGTGTGCGCGAGTGGTTACTTCTCGATGACCGCGAGCACGTCGCGGGAAGACAGCACGAGGTACTCGTCAGGGCCGTACTTGATCTCGGTGCCGCCGTACTTGGAGTACAGCACCGTGTCGTCGACCTTGACGTCGATCGGCACGCGGTTGCCCTTGTCGTCGATGCGGCCGGGGCCGACAGCGATGACGGTGCCCTCCTGGGGCTTCTCCTTGGCGGTGTCGGGAATGACGAGGCCGGAAGCCGTCGTGGTCTCGGCCTCATTGGCCTGAACGACGATGCGGTCCTCGAGCGGCTTGATCTTGACCTTGGTAGCGGTAGCCACGAACTCTCCTGGATTTCGACGTAGGCGAAACGGTCTCGCGCCAAGTGCCCTGCCGTCGCGGGGGTCAGAAGCACGCATGCGCTGGCACACTCAGGGGGAGAGTGCTAACCGCCACATTAGGACCGCGTTAGCACTCCGTCAAGGTGAGTGCCAGCATGGCCCGGTGGAGATCAGCGATGTCGCGGCGCTGCGGTCGGCCGCGGGTCGGGTGCTGCTCGACAGCATCGGCAGGTACGACAGCGCGGCGACGATGCGGATCGCCGAGACGCTGGCCGCCGCCGGGAACCCCGCGGAGCTGGTCGCCGCGGCCCTCACCCAGGCCCGGCTGCGAGAGCGGGCGCGCGGCCGGTTCGGCGCCGACGCCGACCGGATGCTGTTCACCCCCGATGGTCTCGAGCAGGCCACCCGGGCCACCGTCGCGGCACACCGGGCGGCCCGGCTGACCGGCGCAGGTCATCGCCGGGTCGCCGATCTCTGCTGCGGCATCGGCGGTGACACCATCGCCCTGGCCCGGGCCGGCTGCTTCGTCGAGGCGTTCGAGCTCGACCCGGTGACCGCCGCGGTCGCCGCGGCCAACGCCGACGAGCTGGGCCTGACCGGCCGCGCCCGGGTGACCTGCGCCGACGCGACGGCGGTCGACCGTACCGGCTTCGACGCGGTGTTCCTCGACCCGTCGCGGCGGGCCGGCGGCCGGCGGATCTTCGACCCCGGCGCCTACCTCCCGCCGTGGCCGTTCGTCGCCGAGACGTTGGCAGGCGCAGCGTGCGTCAAGGTCGCGCCAGGCATCCCGCACGGGCTGGTCCCTGCCGGTGTCGAGGCCGAGTGGGTGTCCG
Source organism: Pseudonocardiales bacterium (assembly GCA_003244095.1). Classification (GTDB taxonomy): domain Bacteria; phylum Actinomycetota; class Actinomycetes; order Mycobacteriales; family QHCA01; genus QHCA01. The sequence continues at coordinate 2,270 of QHCA01000183.1, forward strand.
ACCACGGCGAGGTCAAGGAGGCGGCGCTGTGGTCCGGCGCCTTCCGTACGACCAGCCGCCGGGCCACCCTGCTCCCGTCCGGCGCCACCCTGACCGACGGTGCCCCGGGCCGGCCGCCGGTGCGGGCGCCCGGTCGCTGGCTGTACGAGCCGGACGGCGCGGTGATCCGCGCCCACCTGGTCGCCGAGGTGGCCGAAGCGATGGGCGGTGCGCTGCTCGACCCGCGGATCGCCTACCTGACCACCGAGGCGCCCGTGCCCACGCCATTCGCGACCGCGTACGAGGTCACCGACGTCCTGCCGTTCGCGCTCAAGCCGCTGCGGGCGCTGCTGAAGGCGCAGGACGTCGGCATCGTGACGGTGAAGAAGCGGGGCTCGCCGATCGAGCCGGAGACCCTCCGCCGCCAGCTGCGGCTGTCCGGCTCGGCGCACGCTGTCGTGATCGTCACGCGGGTCGCGGGCAAGCCGACCGTCGTCCTCTGCCGGCCACCGCAACCCGCGGCCTAACTCAGGGCGTACCCGGCGAAGGACAGGTAGCCCGCGACGAGGACGACCCCGGCGAGGCGAGGCAGCCGGCCACGCCGCAGGGCGAACGCGACCACGAGCAGGGGCAGCACCGCCGCCGCCACGGCGGGGCCCAGCACGTGCACCCCGGCCAGCGGCCGCACCAGCGCCGCGGCGCCCAAGGTGGCGGTGGCGTTGTAGGCGGCCGACCCGACGATGCCGGCGACGGCCAGCTCAGTCGCGCCGTGCCGGGCCGCGGCGACCACCAGGGCGAACAACTCCGCCGTCGTCGCCAGGGCCAGCAGGGTCAGGCCGATGGCGTCGTCGCCGCGCCCCAGGGCCTCGACCACCCGGGTGGCACCGGCGACGGCCACCGCCCCACCGCCCGCCATCAGCAGGACACCGCCCAACAGCCCCGGCAGCCCGTGCCCCCCGTCGGACTCGGAGCCCGACACGCCCGGCAGGCCGGCCGCCTCGGCAAGCTCGCCGATCGCCGGCGGGGCGTGCTCGATCCACCAGATCACGGCGACCCCGGCGACGTACGCCGCGACGAGGGCGGCACCCTCCGGGCGACTGACCCGGCCGTCGAGCAGGGTGAGCACGGCCAGCCCGCCGGCGGCCGCGGACCCGACGGCGTACCTGCGTACCCGGCGCCCCACCGGCAGGGCCGCGAACACGGCGGCCAGGCCGAGCGTGAGGGTGAGCATCGTGACGTTGGCACCGATGGCGTCGCCGGCCGCCAGGCCAGGGTGTCCGCGGCCGGAGGCGTACATCCCGGTGATCAGTTCCTCCGGCTCGGCACCGGCCAGGAGCAGCCCGACCGCGAACACCGTGACGCCGAGCCGGCGGGCCGCCCCGGCGACGCACTCGACGAACAGCTCGGCGCCCCCGACGAGGAGCGCCGCGGACCCACCCAGAAGCAGCAGGCCGATCAGCAAGAGATCTCCGTGACCGCCATTGCGGAGTCCGCCGGCAGGTCGAGGGCCGACGGCGCCACCCCGTCGGCCACCAGCAGCGACCCCAGCGCCGCCACCATCGCGCCGTTGTCGGTGCACAGGCCCGGCCGCGGCACGCGCAGCCGGACCCCGGCCGCCGCACACCGGGTCTCGGCGACGGCCCGCAGCCGGGAGTTGGCCGCCACCCCGCCGCCCAGCAGCAGGTGGCCCACGCCGGACTCGCGGCAGGCCCGCACCGCCTTGGCGGTCAGCACGTCGACCACCGCCTCCTGGAACGACGCGGCGACATCGGCCACCGGCACCGCCTCCCCGGCCCGCTGCCGGGCCTCGACCCACCGGGCCACGGCGGTCTTCAGGCCGGAGAAGGAGAAGTCGTAGGCGGCATCGCGCGGCCCGGTCAGCCCGCGCGGGAACGCCACCGCCGCCTGGTCGCCCGAGCCCGCCATCCGGTCGATGTGCGGCCCACCCGGGAACGGCAGCCCGAGCAGGCGGGCCACCTTGTCGAAGGCCTCCCCCGCCGCGTCGTCCACCGTCGCACCCAGCGGGGTGATCGCGGCGGTCACCGACTCGACCATCAGCAGCGACGAGTGGCCGCCGGACACCAGCAGGGCGATGCACGGCTCGGGCAGCGGCCCGTGTTGCAGGGTGTCTACCGCGATATGTGCCGCCAGGTGGTTGACGCCGTACAGCGGCTTGTCCGCGGCCAGCGCGTAGGCCTTGGCCGCGGCGACGCCAACGAGCAGCGCCCCGGCCAGCCCGGGACCCGCGGTGACGGCGATGGCGTCGACGTCACTCAGACGTACGCCCGCGTCGTCGAGCGCCCGCCGGACCGTGGGGACCATGGCCTCCAGGTGTGCCCGCGAGGCCACCTCCGGGACCACGCCGCCGTACCGCGCATGACTGTCCACACTGGAGGCGACTGCGTCGGCGAGCAGGGTCGTGCCCCGAACGACCCCGACGCCGGTCTCGTCGCAGGAGGTCTCGATTCCCAGAATCAGCGGCCGTACGGGAGGTCGGTTAGCCTGCACGCACCATCACCACCGCATCGGCCCCGCTGGGCTGGTAGTAGCCGCGCCGCAGGCCGGCCAACTCGAATCCGTGCCGAAGGTACAGCCGCTGTGCCGTCGCGTTGTCCGCACGCACCTCCAACGCGACCGTCGTGACCCGGCGGCGGTCGGCTTCGGCCAGGAGCGCCACCAGCAGGTCGCGCCCCATGCCGCTGCCCTGCCGGTCGGCGCGGACCGCGAGGGTCTGTACGTAGGCCTCCGTGGCGTAGGTGCACAGCCCGGCGTAGCCGATGACATCGCCGGACTCGCCCACGGCGATCAGGTAGTGCCGTGTGGCGTGCTCGGCCAGCTCCGACCAGAACATCGCGGCCGTCCAGCGGTCGGCACCGAACAGCTGCCGCTCCAGGGTGAGGACGTCCGAGAGGTGCCACCAGCGCATGCGGGCCAGCCGGGTCAGCCCCGTCATCGGGGGCCCAGTGCCGGCTTGGCCAGGGCCGGCTCGGTCGCGTCGGGCCGGCGCAGGTACAGCGGGGTGAGCACCTCCGAGGGGGCGCCCGCGCTCACCCGGCCGGCGGCCAGGGTGATCAGGGCGAGCGCGGGCGGGTGGGCCGGCTCCTCGACGGGCAGGCCGAGGACGTCGGCGTACAGCTGCGCGCCCGCGCCACGGGCCAGCACGCAGCCGTCGACGGGCACGTCGGCGGGGCGGCTGACGGAAGGGTCGACCAGGCGCGCGCCGTCGGGCCCGTACACCGCCCAGTAGATCTCCCGCCGCCGGGCATCGGTGGCGACCAGCAGTCCGCCGGGCATCCGTGCGGTCATCCCCGCGGGGGCGTGGGCGATGGCGTCGAGCGAGCAGACGCCGTAGGTCGGCAGCCCGAGCGCGTCGGCCAGCGCCGCGGCGCTCACCAGCCCGATCCGCAGCCCCGTGAACGGCCCGGGCCCCACTCCGGCGACCACGGCGGCGAGGTCACCCGGGGCGCAACCGGACTCGCTGAGCACCGCCTCGATCGACGGGGTGAGCAGCTCCCCGTGCCGCCGGGCGTCGACCGTGACGCGTTGTGCGAGCAGCGCCGGTGCCCCGCCGTCGCCCACCTCGCCGACGGCCGCGGTCACCGCCGGGGTGGAGGTGTCGATGGCCAGCACAAGCACAGCAGGAGCGTAATCGTGGGCGGGACGGCCCTGGTCATTCGACTGTCTGGCCCCGAGGGTTTGTGGCATTCTGAGCTGGCAGCACTGGTGAAGGGAGCGTGGATGGGCGAGATCCTCCTCAACACCGACAGCACCGCGAACGTCGACGGATTCCATGCGCACCCGACGGAGCTCCGGATCGCGGCGCTGCAGTTCGCCGACGACGGGGTCGACCTCTGGGCGGCGTTGGGCCGGCTGCAGAGCTCGCTCGACGGCCTGGGCAGTGTGTGCGGCGAGAGCGCCCCCGGCCGGGTGTTCGCGGCGGCCTACGAGCCCAACCGGCGGTCGGTCGAGGCGGCGATGGGCAGCCTGGCGCGCGGCCTGGCCAGTGTCCATGACGGCCTGGCCGACATGGCCGACAACAGCGAGCACACCGACCGGGTCGTCTCCGCGGCGGTGCGGATGAGCGACGGCGGGCATTGAGCACGGATCTGCCCCACGATCGCGACCGGCACGGGTATCCCGTGGCCGACGAGGGCGCATTGCGGGCCGCCGCACTCCACTGGGACGCCGCCGCCGACGCCCTCGACGCCATCACCGCCAGCTGCACCGGCGCCGCCCGGCGGGTCCAGAGCGCCGCCCGCGGCGAGGCCGGCCAGGCCTTCGCGGCATTCTGGGCACGGTACGTCGACGACCGCGGCGGCTTCCTGCCGGCCACCGCGGCGACCTGCCGCCGGCAGGCCGCGGGGCTGCGCGAGTACGCCGATGCCGTGGCCCAGGCGAGGGAGCAACCGCCCGCCCTCGCCGAGCGCGAGCTGGCCGCGGCCGTGTCCAGCCTGGTCGAGGGCACCCTGAACGACGAGGTCTTCCGTACGGTCGAGACCATCTCACCGACCGTCACCGTGGTGCCCCGGCTCGCGGCCGGCCTCGGCGGGTGGCTCGGCGACGGAGCCGGTGTCGACAGCCCGCACGCCCGGACCATACGCCTCGACCGCAGTGCAGCCGAACGCGATCGGACCCAGCCCGGCGGGTGATCGACGGGCAACTCCGCCTGACATCAGCCATGGTCAGACCGCCCGCGGCGATCGAGCGCCACGGTGGGCCGAGCCGCTCTCAGCCGGCCGCGAGGCCGGCCAGGCGCCGCACCCACCGGCCGCCGGTGGCGACCACCTCGGCCGTACGCGAATCGTCCACGGCCCCGCGCTGGAGCCTGATCTCCAGATGGTCCTGCGCAAGCCGCTCCACCAGCCCCGCGCCCCACTCCACGACGGTGACCGAGTCGCCCATCGCCGCGTCGAGGTCGAGGTCGTCGACCTCGGCCAGGCTGCCCAGCCGGTAGGCGTCGACGTGCACCATCGGCAGCCGGCCGCCCCGGTGCACGCGGGCGATGACGAAAGTCGGCGAGGTGACCCGGTCGGGCACGCCGAGGCCGGCCCCTATCCCCTGTGCCAGCACCGTCTTGCCGGCACCCAGCGGCCCGGTGAGCAGGACGAGGTCACCGGGCGCCAGCAGCGCCGCCAGGCGCCGGCCCAGGGCGCGGGTGTCCTCGGCGGTGGGCAGGATCACCCGGCTGCCAGCGGGTCTGAGGGCCCGAGCAGCGTCACGGCATAGCCCAGGTCGCCCCGCAGCGCGGCCAGCGGCGCGCCCTCGGGGCCGAACCGCAGGGCGGCCGAGGGATGGTAGGTCGGCACCACCTGACGCCCGCTGACCTCGTGCAGCCTGCCGCGGACCGCGCCGAGCGTCGTCGTACGGCCGAGGAACCATCGGGTGGCCGACAGCCCGAGCGCGACTGTCACCCGCGGCGCCACCAGGTCGAGCTGCTGCTCCAGCCACGGCCGGCAGTTGGCCACCTCGGCCGGGCGCGGCACCCGGTTGCTCGGGGGCCGGCACTTGAGCACGTTGAGCACGGCCACGTCGGCCCGCTGGACGCCGACCTCGGCCAGCAGGGTGTCCAGAAGGGCCCCGGCCCGGCCGACGAACGGCCGCCCGGCGGCGTCCTCCTGGGCACCGGGGGCCTCACCGACCAGGGCCAGCCGGGCGCCCGGAGGAGCCTCACCCACCACCACCAGGGTCCGGCTGGCGGCGAGCTCCGAGCAGCTGACGCAGGCGCGCACCGCGGCCGCCAGCGCCTCCCAGGGCGCGTTCACCTGCCCCGCCGTACCTTGCGTTGCCGTCCGGTGAACGGCACCGCGGCGGCGGCTCGCAGGAGGAACCGGCGCAGATGGTCGTTGACCTCCTCGGCATGGTCCATCAGCGCGAGATGGGCACCGCCGGCGATCTCGACGAATTCCGCGGCCGGCATCGCCACGGCCAGCCGCCGGGTGTGCTCGATCGGGGTCATCAGATCCTTCTCGCCGCCGATGAGGATCGTCTCGATGCCGTCGAAGGCCGGCAGGGCGTCGTAGCGCATGTGGTCGGACAGGGTGGCGAGGAAGCCGGCGATGGTCTCGACCGGGGTGGTGGAGTTCATCCGCTCGACGTAGCCGACCAGTGCCGAGCTGACCTGACGGGTGCCGAAGGCCCACCGCCGCGTGGCCAGCCAGACGACGTCGCTGCCCGTGCGCCGGGCCCGCTCCAGCAGCTTCGCCCGGCTGCGCAGGCCGCTGGCCAACAGCGGCATCAGGGGCTTGCGGATGACGTTGACGACCCTCGGCATGCCGAACGACACCGTGTCGAGGTCACCGGCGGACGAGGAGACCAGGGCCACCCCCACCACCCGCTCGGCGAACAGCTCGGGGTGTTGCTCGGCCAGCGCCATGATGCTCATGCCGCCCATCGAATGCCCCGCCAGCACCAGCGGGCCGGTCGGCGCGACGGCAGTGATGACCGACTCCAGATCGCGGCCGAGCTGCTCGATCGTGTATCCCGGCGGCTCGCCCCGCCCGGACCGGCCGTGCCCCCGCTGGTCGTAGAACACCATTTTGAGCCGGGGATCGCGCAGGTCGGCCAGGCCACGGCGCTGGTAGTGCCAGGTGCCCATGTCGAGGCAGTAGCCGTGCACGAAGATCATCGTGAGGTCGGCGCCGCCACGGCCGACCACCTCGACATGCAGGTCCACGCCGTCGTCGGCCGACACGATCGGCTCCTGGTCGGCGACGAGCAGGCCATAGGGCTCCTCGGCCTCGGGGTCGGCGGCCAGCCTGGCCCGGCCGACGGCGATCCGCTCGGCCGCGATGCCGGCCGCCACACCGGTCGCGGCAATGCCCATGACCGCGCCGATCACGCCGGCCCGGCGGCGCCGGCTCACTATCGGGTCCCGGTATAGGTCCGCGGAACACGGCCGCCGACCCGCGCCACGATCTCGTAGGAGATCGTGTCCAGCGCATTGGCCCAGTCGTAGGCCGTCGGCTCGCCCCGGTCGCCCGGCCCGAACAGCACGACCTCGTCGCCCGCGCTCACCGGGTCGGCACCGACATCGACGACGAACTGATCCATGCACACGCTGCCGCTGATGGTGCGCCGGCGCCCGGCCAGCCACACCTCGGCGACGTTGGTCGCGGACCGGGGCACCCCGTCGGCGTAGCCCAGCGGGACCAGCGCCAGTCGGGACCGCTCGCTCGTCACGTACCTGTGGCCGTACGAGACGCCGGAGCCGGCCGGGACCTCCTTGGTGAGGGCGACCCGGGCCCGCAGTGTCATGGCCGGGCGCAGACCGTAGGTCGACACGCGCGGGACGGGCGAGAGCCCGTAGATCGCGATGCCCGGCCGGACCAGGTCGAAGTGCGCCTCGGGCAAGGTGAGGGTGGCCGCGGAGTTGGCCAGGTGGCGGACCTGGGGGTGCAGCCCCTCGTGCTCGGCCAGTGCCATGGCCGCGCGGAAAGTTGCCACCTGCGCGGCGATGGCGGGGTGGCCGGGGTCGTCGGCGTAGGCGAAGTGACTCCACACGCCAACCACGCTCACCTCACCGGAGGCCTCCGCCTTGGCGGCGGCGGCCACGAGGTCGGGCCAGTCCTCGGGCGTCGCGCCGCCCCGGGACAGGCCGGTGTCGACCTTGAGGTGGATGCGGGCCGGCCGGCCGGCCGACTGCGCCGCCGCCACGGTCTCCTCCAGCCCCCACCCTGAGGACACGGAGAGATCGACATCGGCCGCCACCGCGTCGTGCAGCGGCTCGCCGGGCACCGCGATCCAGCACAGCAGGGGAACGCGCAGGCCGGCGGCGCGCAGGGCCAAGGCCTCCTCAAGCACGCACACGCCCAGCCAGGTAGCGCCGCCGGCCAACGCGGCGCGGGCGCTGGGCAGCAGCCCGTGGCCGTAGCCATCAGCCTTGACGACGGCCATCAGCGCGGCCGAGGGGGCGCTCTCCCGCAGTCGGGCGACGTTGTCCCGGATGGCGTCGAGATCGATCGCCGCCTCTGCCCTCAGCATGCGTCCAGTCTCTCAGAGACCTGTGACGCCGCCTTCACCGTTGATCATGGCGTTTGCCTCGGAAACGTAGGGACATAGGGCGTGCTCGCGTGCGGCGAACGTCATGATCAACGCAAGGGGAGGCCGGTGGCGGGGCCTGGGCGCCGGATCAGGCCAGGGCGGTACGGACTGCGTCGGGCAGGGCGCGCAGCACGTCCGATGCGCTGATCGGCCCTCCCCTGCTGGCCAGGCGCCCGGCCAGGCCGTGCAGGAAGGTAGCCGCACCGGCCGCCCGCAGCGCCGGCAGCCCGCCGGCCAGCAGCGAGCCGGCCAGCCCGGACAGCACGTCGCCGCTGCCGGCGGTGGCCAGCCAGGGGGTGCCCGAGGCGTCGACGAGGGTCGCTCCGTCCGGCGCCGCGATCACCGTGGCCTCACCCTTCAGCAGCACCGTGGCACCCAGCGTCGCCGCGGCCCGGCGG
>QHCA01000184.1 GCA_003244095.1 Pseudonocardiales bacterium
CGGCTCGACACAGGGCTTCTCATCGGCCGCCGTCGAGCACCGGGCGGCCAGCGAAGGCGAAGGCGAAGGCGACACAGGCCGTGAACTGCTGGCTCATCACACCCGAAACCTACAGCGGCACCCGGTGGCACTTCAGACGCGGCGCCACCGCGCCTCGCACAGGGAGAACAAGCCGAACGCGATCAGGCCCAGCGCCACGACAGCCAGGAGCCAGGGCCCCAGCGGGGTGCTGGCAAAGGTACGCAGGGTGCCGTCGAGTCCCTTGGCCTTGGCCGGGTCGTAGTTGACCGCAGCCACGACCAGGAACACGCCGGCCAGCCCGAAGACCACGCCGCGGGCGACGCCGCCGTACATGCCGAGCTTCTCCGCGACCTGGCGCGTGCGCCGGCTCATCTCGCCGAGCTTCATGTCCTGCTCGAACTTCTTCGTGACGCCCTCATAGATCATGTAGCAGCCGATGCCGACCAGCACCAGGCCCGCCACTCCGACGAGCAGGCGACCGCCACCATGCCGCATGAGCTTGGCGGTGGCCCCGACCGACTGCTGGTTGCTGTTCGCCGCCGCGCTGCTCGACCTGCCCAGCACGTACGTGAACGTGGTCACGGCGAAGCCCGTGTACAGCACCGCACGGGCCAGTGACTTCAGCCGGTCCCCCGTGTCGTGGTCGAACGCTGCCTCGGTGAACCGCCAGAGGGCCAGGCCGGCCAGCCCGATGCCGAGCAGCCACAGCAGCACGGAGCCGAACGGCTTGCCGGCGATCTCCTGTACGGCGCCGCCGCGGTCGGCCTGCTTGCCCGAGTTGCCGAAAGCAACTTGCAGGGCGAGCCAGCCGATCAGGAGGTAGGTCGCACCCCGCGCGACCAGGCCCAGGCGCGCCAGCCGGTCGAGCCACTTGCTGTTGGCCGCCTGGCGGGCGGAGTTCTTGACGTCCCGTCCGAAGCCCAGGGCACGTGTCACGGCGATCACCTCGATTCACCGGGAACGCTGCCCCGGCGATGGCGCCGGGAAACCGTCAGTCTTCAGGCCCGCAAGGGGGCGGCGACCCGGTGCAGGTAGCGCAGGACCTCGGTGTAGGAGCGCCACGCCGACGATTCGGCGTAGGGCAGCGAGAGCTCCCGGCAGAACGCCTTGACCAGCGGCTGGCAGCGCCGCAGGCTCCCGCTGGGCATGCTCGGGAAAAGGTGATGCTCGATCTGGTAGTTCAGCCCCCCGAGCGCGAATTGCGTGAACCACCCTCCGCTCACGTTCCGGGCGGTCAGCACCTGCCGCCGGAGGTAGTCGAGCTCGTCCTCCGGGCGCAGGATCGGCATCCCCTTGTGATTCGGGGCGAAGGCACAGCCCATGTAGACCCCGAACACGCCCTGCTGCACGACGATGAACAGGACCGCATGCAACGGTGACATGACAAGGAAGATCACGACGGCGTACGCAATGAAATGCGTGGCCAGCATGAGCGCCTCGGCAATCCGCGTCTTGCCCTTGCCGGCGACCAGTGCGCGCACGCTGGCATAGTGCAGGTTCAGCGCCTCGAGCAGCAGCATCGGGAAGAACAGGAACGCCTGGATCCGGGCGATCACCCGGCCCAAGCCGCGCCGCGCGACCGCCTGCTCCGCGGTCCAGACCAGCGCGCCCGAGGCGAGGTCAGGATCGCGCTCGACCTCGTTGGGGTGGCTGTGATGCCGGTTGTGCTTGCCGATCCACCAGTCGAAGCTCAACCCGATCAGCAGGTTGGCGTGCACCAGCCCGAGCACGTCGTTGGCCCGGCCCGAGCGGAAGACCTGGCGGTGCCCGGCGTCGTGTCCGAGGAAACCCAGCTGGGTGAATACCAGGCCGAAGTAGCCGGCCAGCAGCAGCTGCCACCACGAGTCGCCGACCAGGACGAAGGCAACGCCGCCGGCCAGCAGCAGGAATCCGTTGAAAGCAATCCGGGCGGTGTACCGGCCCGGTCGCCGGTCGAGCAGTCCCGCGTGCTGCACTCGCCGTTTCAACTCGGCGAAGTCGCTCCCCCGGCGGCTAGGCGCGGACACGGCGTACGGCTGGGTACGTACAGAAGACGTCATAGAGATCTCTCGTCGTAGGGAAGGCGGCGAGGCAAGTACGGGGGAAGGCTGACCATCGCTCTGCTGCGCGAGGCACCGGCAAGAAATTCGCTCGGCTACCCTCAGCATGCCTGGCATCGGCGCGGAACACAACGGTGAGGGCAGTCCAATCAGGACGACGACCCGCCCGAAGTGGACGTCAGGCAACGCCCATGATGATGCGTGGATGAGCTGACGGTGAGAGCCAGCGCATGATCGACACGAGGCTGGCCTGCGGGATCGAGACGCAGCCAGTGGTCGGCTTGAACTCCGTGACGTGCAGGAAGAACGCGCTGCCCGCGCCGGGCGTCACCGGGCGCCGGTTGTAGTCGATCACCACGGCGTAGGTGTAGAGGAACCCGGCCCGGTAAAGGTTCTCGCCTAGACCGGTGTCGAACGGGCAAGCCGAGCTGCACCGGTAGTGGGTGTTGTAGGACCTCGACGTCACGTCGGTGACCCACCAGTCACTGCTGTCGGTACGGAAGTACGGCAGTGCCGTGCCGGGGTCGCCGGCCCGGCCGAAGGCCTGGGTCAGCGTGAAGCTGCCGGCCGGCGTCGCCGACCGGGTCTCGCTGGGGTGCGTCGTGATGCCCTGGTCGCCGAGGTAGGCATGAACGGCGGGGCCGCGCGGCACCCACCCGCCGGCCGTCCGGTCCCACGCCTGCAGCGTGCCGCCCGTGCTCGCCGGGGACGCGGCGACCACGGTGATGACCTGCGTGGCGTCGTACGTGGCCGCCGACAGGGGCAGCCCCGATGCCCGGACGGCGGCGCGGGGTACGGCGCCGGCCCGCCGCGCCGCCAACGGCGACGGGGCCGGCGGGGCGGACGGGGCCGCCACGGAAGGTGACGCGGTCGGGCTCGGGTACGGCGCGTACGCCACCCGGCCCTCGTCATGACTGCACCCGGTGAGCGCGAGCACCCCGGCCAGGCAAGCGCCGGCTGCGGCGGCCGGAACGAGCCTCACCCGCCGCCACCGCGGGGCACGGCGAACCGCACCAGCCGGCCCGCTCCCCCGCGGAGCGCGGTCCATTCGGCGCCGATGGCGAACACCGCTATGGCGCTCGTGGGGTAGTTACGGGCCATCTCGGTGCGTGCGGCCTGGTCCCCAGAGCCGTCGTCGAGGGTGAATGCCAACTCCGCCATCGACGGATTGTGCCCGACGAGGATCAGTGTCGCGATGTCCGCCGGCGCGTCGCCGACCACGGCCAGCAGGTCCTCGACGGTGTTGTCGTAGATCCGCCCGTCGATCACCGGCTCTGCCGCGGTGCCCAAGTCGGCCGCTGCCAGGTCCCACGTCTGCCGGGCCCGGCGGGCCGGGGACACGACGACCCGCTCCGGGCCGAGACGCTCAGCTGCCAGCCATCGGCCGATGGCACCGGCGTCGGCCCGCCCCCGGGGCGCCAGGGAACGCGCGGCGTCGTCGGCCCCGCCGGCCTCGGCCTTGGCGTGCCGGATGAGCACCAACGTCCGTGTCGTCACCCTCGTCACCCTGGCGTATCTACGCGGTGACTTCCTCCACTGACTGCACGTGTTCCTCGCGCGCCCGCAGGATCGCGTCCCCTCCTCGGAAGAGCACGACCCAACCGTCTTCTCGCACCAGCTCGACGTCGTCGTAGGTCTCCCGTACGACCTGCTGGTCGTCCCCATAGACGATCCGGTACGTGGGCATGGCGGGATCTCCAATCGCCGGAGCGGCATCCGTGCCGCGGCTCGGCCGAGTCGACCGCAGCACGACCATAGCCGTCGGATCAGCGTGCCCGCCCTCACCCCTGCCGGCCGCGGAGCGGACGGGACGAGCAGCTGCGCTACCCGAATGGCGCTCCACGCGCACCGACCCGTCGACATGGCCGGCCCGGCCGAGGCGAATGGGACGAGATAGTCCGTATCGGCCGGCCGTGGGCCCGATGCGGACTGCCACCCTCCGGGAACGGCTGGGCAGAACGGTGGTGGAGGTGGCGGGAATCGAACCCGCGTCCTCCGGCATCTGTACAGGACTTCTCCGGGCGCAGCTCACAGTGTCTTTCTCGGCCCCACCGGTCTCGTGAGCAAGCCGGTGTGACGGGCTCAGCTGTTGTTAGATGTCCAACCGGTCCCCGCAGCCGGGATCGGCAGTGAGCCTCCTGCTGATGCCAGCATCCGGGCGGGAGGCACACCCGGGCTGACAGATCCGCTTCTTACTTAGGCAGCAAGAGCGAGATCAGCGCGATTAGTATCGGCGCTTATATCTTTTTGCGACGTTTTTGGTTAACGAGATCATCGTCGCCTTCCTCGGCCCGCTTCTCCTGCTTCGACATCCGGAGTCGAAACCAATCACCCCCAGGTAGGTGCAACTTCCTCATGCGTCTGTTGAGGGTAACGCCAGGACGGCCTCCACTGCTTCCCCGGGGTCGCCGGCGAAGATGACCCCGTCGACCGGCGAGCCGCTGGCGTCGACCACCTGCCAACCGCCCACCGCCACCGCGGGCCGGCCCGAGCGCACGGCCAGCGCGATCTCCGACATCGTGCCCCACGACCCGCCGATGGCCACCAGGGCGTCGGCGGCCCGAACGACCAGCGCGTTGCGTACCTCTCCGAGACCGGTGGGCAGCGCGACCGTCAGATCCGGCGAGGCACCCTCGCGCGAGTCACCGGGCAGCAGCCCCACGCAAAGACCGCCGGCCGAGCGCACGCCCGCGGCCACCGCCGACATCACCCCGCCCATCCCGCCGCAGATCACCACAGCGCCGCGGGCCGCCAGGGCAGCGCCGGTGGCGTAGGCCGCCGCGATGTCGGCCTCGGAGGCATCGGCCGGGCCGACCACGGCGACGTACTGCTCGCCGCTCACCAGGAGCCGCCGCCGCCACCGCCGCCACCACCGCCGGAGAACCCGCCGCCGCCGAACCCGCTCGACCCCGACCCACCCGGGGTCGAGGTCAGCGCCCCGGATGACTGGGTGGTGAAGCTGTTCATCGAGGAGCCGAAGTGGCCCAGATCCCAACTGCCCGGCCCGGAGTACCAGTACAGCGCACTGCCGGTGCCGCCGACGCCCCCCGCCGACGGGACGGCGGCGAGGGAGGCGAACGCCTTGGCCCAGCGATCGGTCTCCCCGAAGACGATGGCGTAGGGCAGGTAGCGGGAGAAGATCGATTCCCGCTCCTCGAACTTGAGCTGGTCGACCTCCGCGGTACGGATGTACTGCCGGAAGCCCAGCACGCGGGCCAGCGCGGCACTGCCCTTGGGCGTGCGGGCCGGCATGTGCTTGGCCGACAGGCGAAGCACCACCCCGCCGGCGATCACCCCGAGTCCCAGCAGCGCCAGGTGGGTGTACTTCGCCAGCAGGTAGGTCAGCCCGGCGCCGGCCACCAGCAACATCCAGCCGTACGCGGTCCACTGGCCGCGGACCTTGTCCGGCCGGCCCTTGAACCACCCCTGCTTCACCACGTCGGTGTACATCTGCTCCTGCACCGAGGCGACGCTGGCGGCGAACTTGTTCTTCAGCTCCGACATGAGCACGGTCTGGCGGTTGCCGACGAGTGCCTTGTAGAGCTTGCGCTCGTAGGGCAGGAGCTGCTCGGTGTCGGCGTCGAGCCGGGTCAGCCGCCAGTCGCGGCTGGAGAACCACGTCTTGCGCGGCAACTCCTCGATGAAGATGTACTTGCGCACGGCGAGGTCGACGATCGTGGCGCTGACGTCGAGGACGTCGGCCTTCTCGTCGATCAGGGTGCCCACCTGACATGGTCGGATACCGTCCGGCGGGACAAACTCCACGGCGCCGTCAGGAGAGGTGAACAGCGGCCGGGCCTGGTCGATCTCCCGCTGGCCCGCGGCCGGTGCGAGGCCGGGCACCTGCCCGACGAAGCGCCGGTCACGTCCCCGCGTCCACAGCAGCCACACAACGCCGCCTACGAGCAGCCCGAGCAGCCCGAGCAGGCCGCCGAAGACGGCGAT
>QHCA01000185.1 GCA_003244095.1 Pseudonocardiales bacterium
ATCGCGCTGCCGAACACGTAGGCAAACAGCAGGATGAACATGATCGGCGACATCGTCGAGAACACCAGCAGGTCGGGCACCCGCTTGATCTTGATGAGGTTGCGCTTGGCGACGACCATGCCGTCGCCGATCGCCTGCAGGGTGTCGCTCATGAGGCACGCTCCGCCTTGCGTCCGGGCGCCGCGGCGCCGGCTGGTTGCTCGTCCTCGGCGGCGTGCCCGGTGAGCGAGAGAAACACGTCGTCGAGGGTGGGCCGGCGCAACCCGATGTCGAGCGCCTTGACGGAGTCGGCCGACAGCCGGCTCCGGGCCTCGGCCAGCACGGCCGGCCCGCCGGTGACCGGGACGGTCAGTGAACGTGCCTGCTCGTCGACGGAGATCTCCCCCACGGCAAGCTGCGCCAGGCTGGCCCGGGCCGGCCCGAGCTCGGCCGCGCTGCCGACCGTCACCTCCAGGCGCTCACCGCCGACCTGTGCCTTCAGCTCGTCGGAGGTGCCGCTGGCGATCACCCGGCCGTGGTCGATGACCGCCACCCGGTCGGCCAACCGGTCGGCCTCCTCCAGATACTGCGTCGTGAGCAGCAGGGTGCTACCGGCCGCGACCAACTCGGCGATGACCTCCCACATGCCCAGGCGACTGCGCAGGTCGAGACCCGTCGTCGGCTCGTCGAGGAACAGCAGCCGCGGCTTGGCAACCAGCGCCCCGGCAAGATCCAGCCGCCGGCGCATGCCGCCGGAGTAGCCCTTGACGGTGCGGTCGGCGGCCTCCACCAGGTCGAACCGCTCGAGCAGCTCCCGCGCCCGCTCGCGGCTCGCGCGCCGGCCGAGGTGGTAGAGGCGGCCGACCATGTCGAGGTTCTCGAAGCCGGTGAGGTCCTCGTCGACGGCGGCATACTGCCCCGACAGCCCGATCTGCTGCCGCAGCCGGCCCGCTTCGGAGACCACGTCCAGCCCACCGACCCGGGCGTGCCCGCCGTCCGGGACGACCAGCGTGGTGAAGATCCGGACGGCTGTGGTCTTGCCGGCGCCGTTCGGGCCCAGCAGTCCCATCACCGTGCCTTCTTGAACGGCTAGGTCGAAGCCGTCCAAGGCGACGACCGACCCGTACTTCTTGACGAGGCCTTCGGCCTCGATCGCGTAATCCATGCCACTCCCGTCAGCGTGCGGAACTCCGTGCATATCTTGGACTCGGGCACCGACAGAAAATCATCGTGCACGGTCGTACCCACGGAAAACGAATTTCGCCGGTCAGTAGGTTCTTCTGCTCAGCCGGCACCGAGGAAGGCGCGCAGGGCGGCCTCGGCCGCCCCGATCCGCGCCAGCTCCACGTACTCCTCGCGGGTGTGCGCCAGGTTGGGATCACCCGGGCCGAAGTTCAGGGCCGGGATCCCCATCGAGGCGAAGCGCGACACGTCGGTCCAGCCGTACTTCGCCGCGGGTGGGGTGCCAACCGCCGCCACGAACTCCTGGGCCAGCGGGTCCGAGAGCCCGGGTAGCGCGCCCGGCGCGGAGTCGGCGCGGGAGACCGCGAACCCGTCGAAGACCTCGCGGATGTGGTCGAAGGCCATGTCCTCCGACCGGTCGGGGGCGAACCGGAAGTTCACCGTCACCGCGCACTCGTCGGGGACGATGTTGCCGGCGACGCCTCCGCTGATGCCGACCGCGTTGAGACCCTCGCGGTACGTGCAGCCGTCTATCTCGGCCTCGCGTGCGGTGTAGGCGGCCAGCCGGGCGAGCACCGGCGCCGCCCCGTGGATGGCGTTGTCCCCGAGCCACGAACGCGCGCTGTGCGCCCGCCGGCCGGTCGTACTGACAACGGCCCGCATCGTCCCCTGGCAGCCCGCCTCGACCTGGCCGCTGGTGGGCTCGAGCAGGATCGCAAGGTCGCCGACCAGCCAGTCGGGATGCGCGCGGGAGATCCGGCCCAGCCCGTTGCGCTCCGCCTCGACCTCCTCGTTGTCGTAGAAGACGTACGTCAGCTGGTACGCGGCCGCCGACAGCCGGACCGCCAGCGCCAGTTGGACCGCCACGCCGGCCTTCATGTCCGACGTCCCGCAGCCGTAGAGCCGGTCGCCGTCCACGCGCGACGGGAGGTTGTCGGCCAGGGGCACCGTGTCGATGTGCCCGGCGAGGACCACCCGCCGGCCGCTGCCCGTCGTACGCGCCACGACCGTGTCCCCGGAACGCTGTACCGCGAGGTGGGGCAGCGGATCGAGGGCCTCCTCGATCAGATCGGCGAGCGGGCCCTCCCGCCCGCTGACCGAGGAGGTGTCCACGAGGACCGCGGTGAGCTCCTCGACCGGCAGGCTCAGATCGAGCTTCGACGCCGTGGTCACGTGGCCAGCCCGTGCCGGCGCAGCACGTCGTTGAGCTGTGCCTTGTCGTGCCGCCGCCCTTCGTCGAGCCGTTTGATCAGCAGCACGCACGGCAGGCCGAAGGTGCCGCCCCCGAACTCCTTCTGCCGGGTCCCGCCGACCGCGACCGACCAGGCGGGTACGTGCCCGCGGCTCACCTCCGCGCCGGTCTCGACGTCGATCACCGGCATGGTCGGCCCGAGGATGGTGCCCGAGCCGAGCACGGCGCCACGGCCCACGCGCGCACCCTCGGTGACCATGCACCGGCTGCCCACGAAGGCTTCGTCCTCGACCACGACCGGCTGGGCATTGGGCGGCTCGAGGACCCCGCCGATGCCCACGCCGCCGGAGAGGTGCACGGTGGCACCGATCTGGGCGCAGGAGCCGACCGTGGCCCAGGTGTCGACCATGGTGCCCGGGCCGACATAGCTGCCGATGTTGACGAACGACGGCATCAGTACGGCGCCGGGCCCGATGTAGGCGCCCCAGCGGGCGATGGCGCCGGGCACGACGCGCACGCCGTCGTAGCGGGTCTTGAGCGGGATCCGGTCGTGGTAGGCGAAGGCGCCGGCGGCCGACTCGACCATGTCGAGGACCCGAAAGGACAGCAGGATGGCCCGCTTGGCCCGCTCGTCGACCACCACCTCGCCGCCGATAAGGTACGCGGCCCTCGCATCTCCGGTGTCGAGCAGGTCGACGGCCTCGGTGACGACCTTGCGGGCATCGGTGTCGTCCGGGCTCAGCTCGCCGCGGCGCTCCCACAACTCGTCGATCACCGGGGACACCGGGCTGTCGGGATAGGTCATGCGTCGCAGCCTAATCCGGCTGGCCCCAGCGAGCCCTGCCCCCCGGCCGCCTGCCCGCCACAAGGCAGCGTTTTCCCGCCAAGGCAGCGTTTTCCCGGAAGACGCTGGTCTGAGCGCGCTGAAAGCAGCGACTTCCGGGAAAACGCTGGATAGGTGGGTAGGTCAGGGGTCAGGGGGTGAGGCGGGCCACCGCGGCGGCGATCCGCTCGTCGGCGGCGGTCAGGCTGACGCGCACGTGCTGCCGGCCGCGCGGGCCGTAGAACTCCCCCGGCGCGACCAGCACGCCGAGCTCGGCCAGCCGGGCAACCGTGGCCCAGCAGTCCTCGCCGGCGGTCGCCCAGAGGTAGAGGCCGGCGGTGGAGTGGTCGATACGCAGACCGTACGACGGCAGGGCCGCGATGAGGGCGGTCCGTCTGGCGGCATAGCGCTCCCGCTGCACACCCACATGGGCGTCGTCACCGAGGGCCGCGGTCATCGCCGCCTGTACCGGGGCGGGGACGATGAGCCCGGCGTGGCGCCGGACCGCCAGCAGTCGCCGTACCAAGACAGGATCACCGGCGACGAAACCGGCGCGGTAGCCGGCCAGGTTGGAGCGCTTCGACAGGGAGTGCACGGCAAGGAGACCGTCGTGCGAGCCGTCGCAGACGTCGGGGTGCAGCACCGAGACCGGCGCCTCGGACCAGCCGAACTCGATGTAGCACTCGTCGCTGGCGACGATCGCACCGTGCTCGCGCGCCCAGGCCACGACCTTGCGCAGGTGTTCGACGGGCAGCACCTGGCCGGTGGGGTTGGCCGGCGAGTTGACCCAGACGAGCGCCACCCGGGCCGGGCCGAGCGCCGTCAGGCCGTCCGAGCGGGCCGGCTCGGCACCGGCCAGCCGAATGCCGATGTCATAGGTGGGATAGGCCAGCTCGGGGTGGACGACCCGGTCGCCGGGGCCGATCCCGAGCAACGTCGGCAGCAGCCCGATCAGCTCTTTGGTGCCGACCGTGGGCAGCACCGCGACGGGATCCAGGCCGGTCACGCCGAGCCGGCGGGCTAGCCAGGCACAGATGGCCGCCCGCAGGGCCGGCGTACCCGCAGTCTGGGGATAGCCCGGCGCGTCCGCCGCCGCCCGCAACGCCTCCTGCACCACCGCCGGCGTCGGGTCGACCGGTGTACCTTTGGACAGGTCGACTAGGCCGTCAGGATGGGCGCGGGCGACCGCGGTGTAAGGCGCCAGCCGGTCCCACGGGAACTCCGGCAGCACCACCGGTGAAACCGAGCGCGCCGCCGGACCGGGAAGGGACGGCGGCGCGTCAGCGGCTGCTGTTGAACTCTTGGGTGGTCTCAGTGCTCGCCGCCCATGGGGGGCAGCGCGGCCACGATCGGGTGATCCTTGTCGATCTTGCCGATCTTGGACGCACCGCCGGGCGAGCCGACGTCGTCGAAGAACTCGACGTTGGCCTTGTAGTAGTCCTTCCACTGCGCGGGCGTGTCGTCCTCGTAGAAGATGGCCTCGACGGGGCAGACCGGCTCGCATGCCCCACAGTCGACGCACTCGTCGGGGTGGATGTAGAGCATCCGGTTGCCCTCGTAGATGCAGTCGACAGGGCACTCCTCTATGCACGCCTTGTCGAGCACGTCCACGCAGGGCTCGGCGATGACGTATGTCACGGGTGCTTTCCTTTCGGGTCCAGCGGTTCGTACTCCTAGTATCGCGGGAACGCAGCCGCTCGCCACCGCAGGGGGTGCTCAGCCATGGTGTCATCCGCGCCGGCCATCGAGATCGGCCGGCTTGAGGCGGTCGCCGCACTGGGCTGGCGGGCGCCCGACACCGCCCGGCTCGGCGACTGGCTGCTGCGGGCGGCCGAGGGCTGGACCGGCCGGGGCAATTCCGTCCTGCCCCTCGGCGAGCCGGACCGGCCGATGGACGAAGCTCTGGGGGCGGTCCGGGAGTGGTACGCCGAGCGTGGCCTGCCCGCCAGGTTCCAGGTGCCGCTGCCCCTCTGCGGCGGCCTCGACGCGGCCCTCGCCATGCGGGGCTGGCGGGCGTACAACCCCACCCTGGTCCGGATCGCCACCGTCGAGCGCGTCCTGCAGCGGCTCGGCGATCCGGGTGGGCTGCCGCCGGCCACCCTGGAGGAGGCGCCGACCGCGGCCTGGCTCGCGGCCTACCACTACCGGGGCAGCGAGGGGCCGCCACCGATCGCCGCGGCGGTGATGACGGCCGCGGACAACCCGGTCTTCGCCTCGGTCGTCGTCGACGACGACGTCGCCGGGATCGCCAGGGCTGTCGTCGACTACGACACGGACGGCCTGGGCTGGTGCGGGATCACGGCTCTCGAGACCGCGCCGGCCTGGCGGCGACGTGGCATCGGGCGGCAACTGATGCGCGGCGTCCTGCGGTGGGCGGTCCGCGGTGGCGCCGCACTGATCTACCTTCAGGTCATGGAGGACAACGCCGCCGCGCATGCGATGTACGACCAGCTGGGCTTCGTCACGTCGCACCGCTACCACTACCGGACACCGGCGTGAGGCCGCCGACGCACTTGTCGCCGCGGAGGCGGCGTGAGTAGGGAGACGTTCCGGGAGGCGGTGCACGCCGACCGGGTCGACCTCGGGCTGGCCTGCCTGCTCATGGGTACGGAGGTCGACCCGGACCTCGATGTCTCCATCGGGCTGGCCGCACTGGACGCCCTCGCCTTGGCGGTCCCGGCCGCGGACCCGACCGATCCTCGCGACTGCGCGGCGGCCCTGCGGTCGGCCCTGTCGTCGTTCGGTGGCACGCCGGAGGACTACGCCGACCTGCGCTCCTCACTGCTGTACGAGGTGCTCCGCCGGCGCCGTGGGCTGCCGATCCTGCTCGCCGTGGTGTGGCTGGAGGTGGCCCGGCGGGCCGGCCTGCCCGCCTATCCGGTCGGCCTGCCGGGGTACTTCCTGGTCGGCCTGGGGCTGCCCAAGGGCCGCCATGTGCTGGTGGACGCCTTTACCGGGGGCACCGAGGTGGACGTCAGCCCGGACGGCGCCCGCCCGTACAACCAGCGCGAGGTCGTGTTGCGCGTGCTCAACAACGTCCGGGCACAGGCGGCGGCCCGGCCGGATCTGATCGAGTCCAACCGCACCGCCCTGTGGGCCACCGAGCTCTCGCTGCTGCTGCCGCGGCACCCGGCTTCCCTGCGGCGCGAACGCGGCGTACTGCTGGCGCGCGTGGGTGAGTTCGCAGAGGGGGCCGTGGAGCTGGAGTCCTACGCCGACGCCGTCGCCGAAGGCGACCCGGCAGCGGCCGAGGAGGCCCGCCGCGAGGCAGGCCAGGCCCGCGCCCGCCTCAACTAGGCTTAAGCCCCGCACCCATTTCGACGTTTTCCCGGAAGACGTTGCTCTGAGGGGTCCCAAAGTGACGTCTTCCGGGAAGTTGCTGGATGGGCAAAACCCGGGCGACCAGCTCACTAGGCTGGCGGGGTGGCCCGAGAGATCACCCTCACCGACACCCGTACCCGCAAGGTCGAGTCGATCGTGCCCTCGACGGCCGGCATCCTGCGGGTCTACGCGTGCGGCCCCACCGTCTACCGGTACGCCCATGTCGGCAACCTGCGTACCTTCCTGCTGTCGGACCTGATCCGCCGCGTCGCCGAGTACGCCGGCCTGCGCGTCGACCTCGTACAGAACATCACCGACGTCGGCCACATGCAGGACGACCAGCTCGACTCCGGTGAGGACAAGCTGCTGGCCCAGGCGCGCAGCGAGGGCAAGGACCCCTTCGCGCTGGCCCGGTTCTACGAGGAGCAGTTCCACCGCGACCAGGCCGCCATCGGCGTCAAGCCGGCCGGCCGCTATCCGCGCGCGTCGGAGTGCATCGGGCTGATGCACGAGATGTTGCGGACCCTGGACGCCAAGGGCCACGCCTACGTCGGCGACGACGGCACCCTGTACTTCGACGCCCGCTCCTTCCCCACCTACGGCGCGATCTCCGGCAACCGGCTGGACCAGTTGCGGCCGGGCCTGCGCTTCACCGACCCGGTCGACGCCGGTGTCAAGCGGTTCCACGCCGACTGGGCGCTGTGGAAGCACGCCGGGCCGCAGCGCGAGATGGTCTGGGACTCGCCGTGGGGGCTGGGCTTCCCCGGCTGGCACATCGAGTGCTCGGCCATGTCGGTGGCCTTCCTGGGTGAGACGGTCGACATCCACACCGGCGGCATCGACCTGCGCTTCCCGCACCACGAGGACGAGCGCGCGCAGTCCGACGCCGCGGTGGGCCACGAGGTGGTACGGCACTGGGTGCATGGCGAGCACCTGCTGTTCGAGGGCCGCAAGATGGCCAAGTCCACCGGCAACGTCGTGCTGGTCGCCGACGTGATCGACCGAGGGTACGACCCCTTGGCGCTGCGGCTGGCCTTTCTGCAGGGGCACTACCGCCAGCAGATGAACCTCACCTGGGACGCCATCGCCGCCGCCGACAGGACATTGCGGCGCTGGCGCGCGAAGGTCGCCGAGTGGGCTGAGTCGCCGTCGGGGCAGATCGACACGGGCTACCTCACCCGGGTCCTCGACGCCTTCGCCGGCGACCTCGACACGCCGGCGGCGATCATCGCCCTGCGGGAGCTCGAACGCGACCAGGACGTGCCGGCCGGCTCGAAGTTCGAGACCTTCGCGCACCTCGACCGGTTGTTCGGCCTCGATCTGGTACGTGAGGTCGGGCGTCCCTCCGTCGCCGCCGAGCTCCCCGACGGCGCCCAGGCGCTGCTGGACCGCCGGGCCGCGGCCCGCGCGGCCAGGGACTTCGCGGCCGCCGACACGCTGCGGGCCGAGCTCGCCGCGGCCGGCGTCGTCGTCACCGACACCCCCGACGGGCAGGCCTGGGATCTCCACTAGGCGAAAAGGCCGCAAGCCGAGCGATGACCTTTGCCTTCTGCTAGTTTCGTAGCTGGAACTCCGAATTCCGCCGTCCAGGAAGTACGTCGCAAAAGGACGCGGGATCCCGCTCGGCGGGGAGGAGGTGGCGACAGCATCGTCTGCTGCCATCGATCGGAGAACATCATGGATATCGCCCTCGGCCTCCCGGTCAGCGATCCGCGCGGGCTGCCCGACTGGGCTCGCCGCGCGGAAGCCAGCGGATTCAGCGCGCTGGGCCTGCTCGACCGGCTCACCTTCGACAACCCTGAACCGCTCACCGCGCTGGCGGTCCTTGCCGGCGTGACCGAGCGCATTCGCCTGCAGACCGAGGTACTGCTGGGCCCCTTGCGCTCGACCGCACTCCTGGCCAAGCAGGCCGCAACGCTCGACCGCATGACCGACGGACGGTTCAGCCTCGGCATCGGCGTGGGCGGCCGAGCCGATGATCACGCGGCCGCCGGGACGCCGTTGAGCCGCCGGGGCTCGCTGCTGGACCGGCAACTCGCGGAGTTGCGTCAGATCTGGGACGGCCAGTCCTACTCCGCCGACGCGGCCGCAGACCGCGGCGGGGTGATCGGTCCACGCCCGATCACCCCAGGTGGGCCGCCGATCCTCATCGGAGGATTCGCACCGGCAGCACTAGCGCGCGTGGCCCGCTACGGCGACGGATTCCTCTGTGCCGCTCCGTTGCAATGGGCGGGTCCGCTCGTGACGACGGTACGCGAGCAGTGGGACGCCGCCGGACGTGCCGGGCGTCCTCGGCTGGTGTGCCAGGTCAATGTAGCGATCGGCCCGGCCTCGACCGTTGACGCCGCCCGCACATCGATCGCCGACTACTACGCCTTCACCGGAAGGCCGGGGTGGGGTGCCCCACTCACCGAGTCGAGCCAGATCACCGACGCGGTCACCGCCTACCGGGAGTTCGGAGCTGACGAACTCGTCCTCTACTGCTACGGCGCGGACGCCGACCAGATCGAGCTGCTGTCCGAACTCGTGCACTGAGCCAAGACGTGTCCACCTTCTACAGAGACCCTGCATGCCGTACGTGGACCGTGACCGGGACGTGACCTCCCGGGGTTGAGGCGGACATCACAGCGGCCTCGCCGCGGCTCTCCGAGCGAGGAGACCCCGCAGCCGCGGAATGCAGTGGGGAGGACCCCATCAGCGTGTCGGCGTGAGCAGGCGAGCTGTGGACAGCACCTGACGTAGTGCGGCGTCCTCGACGGGTGGTAGCCATGCGATGTCCACCGCGGTGGTGGGGGCCGGTCTCCGCAGCTGGACGACGGTCACAGCAGTGCTGCCCAGGGCGGTGAAGCTGGCGGGTTGCAAAGCGACGCCGAGGCCGGCGGCGATGAGGGCGACCTCGCTGGTGGTGTCGGGTGCTTCGATCGTCTGCGGCGGCCCCAGCCCGGCTTCCCGGAAGAGTTCGAGGGTCTCGTCGTAGGCGCCGGGACTCTCGGCGCGTGGCCAGAGGATGAGCGTTTCGCCGGTGAGGTCGGCCAGGGTGAGTCGTTGGCGTTCGGCCATGGGGTGACCGGCCGGAAGGACAACGGTCAATGGTTCCCGCATCACCTCTGCGGTGCGGATGACGGGATGCACGACGGGAGCGCGCAGCAGACCGACGTCGATACGGTACTCGGTCAGGGCCAGGAGTTGGGCGGTGGTGCTGAGCTGCTGGATCCGGACGGTGAGTTGGGGGCTGTGCTGGCGCAGGTCGCGTAGCAGAGCGGGCACCAAGGTGGTCATCGCTGAGCCCACGGCGCCGAGACGGATTTCACCGAGCAGCCCGGAGGCGACGAGACGGGTGCTGCGCAGAGCGTGTTCGAGGTGGTCGAGCACGCGTTGGGCATGGATTTGCAGTACCCGCCCCGCCGGCGTGAGGGCGACGTGGCGGCTGGAGCGGGTCAGCAGCGGCGCACCGACCTCGTCCTCAAGCTTGCGGATCTGCTCACTCAGCGACGCCTGCGCGATGCCGAGGCGCTCGGCCGCGCGGGTGAAGTGCAGGTCCCCGGCGACCGCGAGGAAGTACCGCAGGCGGCGCAGCTCCATGACTGCAATCTATAGGCTAGCCCGATGTAATGACAGGCTGATATGCCTGGCGCCGATCGCGGGCGATGCCTACCGTCGGTTGTGTGCAACGAATCCCGGCCACCGCAACCCGATGAGCCGTCCGGCGCCCGCGGGGTTCACCTGGTGGCAGGCCGGCGTGATCTACCAGATCTACCCGCGCTCCTACGCCGACACCGACGGCGACGGGGTCGGCGACTTGCCCGGCATCACCGGACGGCTGGACCATCTGCAGCGCCTGGGCGTCGACGCGATTTGGCTCTCGCCGATCTACCCCTCACCGATGCTCGACTTCGGCTACGACGTCACCGACCACACCGGGATCGACCCGCTCTTCGGTGACCTGGCGCGGTTCGACACGCTCATCGCGGAGGCTCACCAGCGCGGGCTGCGGGTGCTGATGGACTTCATCCCCAATCACACCTCCGACCGGCACCCGTGGTTCACTGCCGCCCGCTCCGGCCGCCACGACCCGTACCGGGACTGGTATCTGTGGGCCGATCCCGCTGCCGACGGCGGTCCGCCGAACAACTGGCGCTCGGTGTTCGGCGGCCCGGCATGGACACTGGACGGTGAGAGCGGCCAGTACTTCTACCATGCCTACCTGCCCCAGCAGCCCGACCTGAACTGGCGCAACCGGGCCGTACGGGCGGCTCAACTCGACATCATGCGTACCTGGCTCGACCGCGGCGTCGACGGCTTCCGCATCGACGCGTTTCGGCACCTGCTCAAAGACGACCAGCTGCGTGACAACCCGCCCAAGCCACAGTGGCGGGTGGGGATGGCGCCCTACGACGCGCTGCTACCTGAGCACACCGCCGACCACCCGGACATCGGCGATCTCGTCGCGCTGATACGCGCCGTCATCGACAACCACCCGGCCCCCCGCGGTGCCGCCGCGCCCGGTGACCGGGTCCTGATCGGCGAGCTGTACCTGCCCATCGAACGGCTCATGCGCTACTACGGACCAGCCGGCGCCGGCCTCCACCTGCCGTCGAACATGCATCTCATCGACACTCCCTGGCAGGCTGAGCGCGTCGGCGCACTCATCGATGCCTACGAGGCTGCCCTTCCCGCCGGCGCCTGGCCGAACTGGGTGTCGGGCAACCACGACCGCTCGCGCATCGCCACTCGTGTCGGGCCCGCCCAAGCGCGGGTGGCGGCAATGTTGCTACTCACCCTGCGCGGCACACCGACGCTGTACTACGGCGAGGAGATCGGCATGCACGACGTGCCCATCCCGTCCGAGCTCGTGCAGGATCCGTACGAGCGGCGCGTGGCCGGCGTCGGCCTCGGGCGGGACCCCGAACGCACCCCGATGCAATGGACCGCGGATCCCGGCGCCGGCTTCTGCGCGCCGCACAGCAGGCCGTGGCTGCCACTTGCCGAGGATGCGGCGGTGGTCAACGTCGCCACCCAGAACGGCCAGGAGGATTCGATGGTCACGCTGTACCAGCGGCTGCTCGCACTGCGCCGCGCCGTGCCAGCCCTGTCCGTCGGCTCCTACAGTCCGCTGCAGGCCGCTGGCGACGTACTCGCCTACGTCCGCGAACACCAGAGCCAGCGGATTGTCGTTGCCCTCAACCTCAGCGACCGGCCTCGCACCGTCGCTCTGTCCGGCATCTCCCGTGGCCGCATCCTGCTCAGCACCGACCCGCACCGTCCAACCAGACAGCTGGCCGGCACAGTGATCCTCGGCCCGGACCAGGGCGTCATCATCGACGAAGCAATGACCTCATGACCCGGCACTACGCCCATCTTGGGGCCTACAGCGACTGGGTCACGGCCGCACCCGGCCCGCGCGCCCGAATCAGCCGTCCTGACCCGGAGCAGGTCCGTCGCTTGGTCCACGATGTTCTGGCCGTGCCGCCCGGCGACACCGAGCACCCCGTAGACCTGCGGGTGGAACGCCAGTGGAGTGCCGACGGGCTGGACGGGGAAGAGCTGTCCTACTCCGTCGGCTACGGCCCCCGCACCCGAGCCTGGTTGCTCAAGCCCGCTGACGCCGTAGAGCCACTGCCGGGAGTGCTGGCCCTGCACGGCCACGACGGGTTCAAGTACTACGGCAAGGAGAAGATCGCCGACGGGCCCGACCCGACCCCGCCGGTCCTCACCGCGCTGCGCTCAGTCCACTACCAGGGCGGAGCGTTCGCCAACGACCTCGCCCGCGACGGGTACGTCGTGCTGGTGCCCGACGTGTTCGGCTGGGGCAGCCGGCGCTTTCCCCTCCACGAAATGCCGCCGCTGTTGCAGCGCCTGGGCGACGTCACGGCCGGGATCGCGCCGCCGGACGCGGTACCCAGCCCCGTCCCCGCCGAGATCAGCCGATACAACGCCGCGGCCTGGCACCACGAACACCTGTTGGAGAAGTATTGCTCCCTGCTCGGCACCACCCTGGCCGCCGTCATCGCCCACGAGGACCGCATCGCCGTGAACTGCCTGCATGCACGCACCGACACCACCGAGCGCGTCGGCAGCGTGGGCCTCTCCGGCGGCGGCGGCCGCTCCGCGCTGCTGCGCGCCACCAGCAAGCGGCTCACTGCCGCCGTCGTCGTGGGCATGATGAGCTCCTACGACGCGCTGCTGGACCACAACGCCATCGACCACACGTGGATGCTGCTCCCAGCCGGCTTCGCCCGCCACGCCGACTGGCCCGATCTGGCCGCCTGCAACGCACCCGCCCCACTGCTCGTGCAATACAACCGCCACGACGACCTCTTCCCCGAGGCCGGGGCTCAGGCCGCCCACGAGCGAATCACGGCCCACTACGCGGCCACCGCCCCGAGCGGCTACGCCGGGCAGTTCTACGACGGCCCCCACAAGTTCGATCTGGCGATGCAGCACGCCGCATTCGCCTGGCTGCGCACCCACCTGCATTCCGGCCCCCCGGCGCGATAGCCAATCACAGTAGCTGTGCCGAAGCACTGGCGAGCTCCGTGGTGTCATCGTCCGACGGCATGATCGAGCTCTGCCACGAAGCGCGGAACGGGACGCCTTCGACGACGGGTCGCTCGCCGCCTCCTGACAGTCCACCCGGCCGACGGCTCAGCCGTGAGCGTGAGCGGGCGCCTCGATCGCCAGCTTGACCCCGATCGCGCCGAGCAGGATGCCGGTGACGCGCCGCTGCCAGGCGGTCCAGCGGGGGCGGCTGGCGAGGAAGCCCGCGATCGCGCCGGCGAGCAGCACCAGGACGGCGTTGACCAGCATGCTTACCGTGATCTGCACACCGCCGAGCAGGAACCCCTGCAGCACGATGTCGCTGGTGTGCGGCCGAATGAACTGCGGGATCAGCGCCAGGTACATGATCGCGGCCTTCGGGTTGAGCAGGTTCGTCACCAGGCCCATCCGGAACAGTCGCCACCGGGAGTCGCGCGCCAATGGCCGTGCCTCGAACACACCGGATCCGCCGGGGCGCAGTGCCCGCCACGCCAGCCACAGCAGGTATCCCGCGCCGGCCACCTTGACGGCGACATAGAGCGCCGGAACCAGGACGAAGACGGCCGCCAGCCCGAGATTGGCGGTCGTCATGTAGACGAGAAAACCCACAGCCGTACCGCCCAGGGACACGAACCCTGCCCGCCAGCCTTGGCTGATGCTGCGCGACACCAGATACATCATGTTCGGGCCGGGGGTCAATACCATCCCCAGCGCGACGGCGGCCATGCCGGCTAGGGCCGTGGCGCTGATCACCGGTCACGTCCGAAGAACATTTCCACGTCACCGATCCTAGCCCGGACGTTTCATGACGCGGCCTGTCTCGTCGGGTAGCGCGACGCTCCGGGGTTCGGGGTGGCGGCTGACGGTCGGGGCGTGCGGAAGGGGCCCGGCGTGCCGGGTGGGTTGTTCTCCGAGGTCCTGGTGGTGGGCTGACGGGGGTGTTGGCCAGCCTGGCCAGGGGGCGGCGCGGAGCCGGTTGAACGCGTCGGCGAGGTCGGCGGTCCAGGGCCAGTCCTTGTCCAGGCTCAGGATCAGACGGCGTCCGCTGCGGACGAGCCTGCCGGCGACGTGCAAGGCGCGGTAGCGGCAGCGCTTGGGTTCGGCCTTGCGGAGGTCGCCGGTGAGGCAGAGGGCTTGGGCCCAGGTCGTGAGGTCCGCCGCGGCGAGGGCGAGCTCGGCCCACGCTGCGTTGGCGTGGAGGTCTTAGCAGGGCAGGTTCGGTAGCCCGCGGTCGTTGCCATTGCGGATCCGGTCTTCCACTCGGGCGTGCTGACGGTGCCGGAGCTCGAGGGCTGCGATGTCGTTCCCGCGGCCGGGGGTATCGGTGAGCAGGACCCGCGGACCATCAAGAACACCCGGGTTCACACACTTCTACGCCGTCGTAGCGCATCAGGCGGGACCCGCTATGACGCTGGTCGACCAGGCCGGCGCGGACATGACGGCGCGATTGAGCGCCAATCGGCGCGGCGCGGACATGATCGCTGGGGTGATCGCCGCCGTCCCCGGCCGCCGGACACCAATGGATAGAGCGCTTCGGCGAGGATCGCCGGGGTGATGACCTGTTTCGACGTGCCGACGGTGCGGCCTTCGGTGGCGTGCACGGCCGCCGCACAGCCCGGGGCCCCATGCCCGGCGACCAGCCGGGGTTGGATGACAAACTGGATGACTAGCTGTCCACAGTGGATGGAGACAGCGACCACATCAGGGGCGAAGAAGGCGTCGTGCTGGGCGTCAGATACGCCCCGTCGGGCCTGGCCGGCGGTAGACCGCAGGTCAGCATCGCCGCCGGTTAGTGTGCTGGCATGACGACCCCCAGCACCTACCGAGAAGTCCGCCTGGCCGCCCGCCCCCAGGGGCCGCTCACAGACGAGTCTTTCGAGGTCGCCGAAGTTGCGATGCCCACACCGGACCCCGGCCAGGTCCTCGTCCGTAACACGGTCATGAGTGTCGCCGCTGTGATGCGGACGCTCATGGATGAGGTCACCGACGTGCCGATGCCCCCCTACGCGCTCGGCGAACCGCTCAACGGACCGGCCATCGGCGAGGTGGTGGCCGCCCCTGGTACCGACTTCCAACCCGGTGACCTGGTGCAACACCGGTTGGGTTGGCGCGAGTACGCCCTGCTGGACGCATCCGCGGTACGCCGAGTCGATGCCGATATGCTCACCGACCCGGCCGCATACCTCTCCCAGGGCGCCACCGCCTGGATGGGTGTCACCCGTGGCGCCCAGGTGCGCCCAGGGGACACCGTCTTCGTCAGCGGGGCCGCCGGCGGTGTCGGCTCGCTGGCCGGACAAATCGCCAGACTGCGCGGCGCAGAACGGATCATCGGCAGTACCGGATCACGGCGCAAGGGCGACCTTCTCATCGAGCAACTCGGCTACGACGCCGTCGTCATCAGAGGGGCGGCCCCCATCGAGGAACAGCTACGCGCCGCCGCACCCGACGGCATCGACACACTCATCGACAACGTCGGTGGTGAACAGTTGCAGGCCGCCATCGCCGTCGCCAAACGCGGTGCCCGCCTCGCGCTGATCGGTGCGCTGTCCAGCCAGCTTTCCGATTCCGGCAGGCAGACGACCGAGATCGACACCCTGTCCCTGCTCTCGCGCAGTATCACCCTGCGCGGGATCGCCCTCCACGACCACCTCGACCTGATCCCGGAGTGGAACCGACAGTTCGGCATCGGACTGCGCGATGGCACACTGACCTTCCCCAACGCCCGCCTACAGGGGATCGAGCAGGCCCCACGTGCACTGCGCGAGCTGATCGAGGGCCGACACCTGGGCGCCGTACTCGTGGAGCTGTAACCGCCGGCGCCGCGAGGCCGTCATCTCCGGCCCTCGGGTCACTAACTCGTCCCAAATTTGATTGTGCAGGGAGCAGGTCGCCTAGCCCAGGGCTAGGAGCCCTGCCGTCGGCCTTGAGCCGGCGCACCCGCGTCGAGCGCTTTCACCATCCTTTTGAGGGCCACGAGACGGTAGGAGGCGTCCATCAGCTCGCTCACCTCTGCCCAGTCCACGTGGCCGCCGGTGAGATCCAGGCCCAGCCAGCCGGACGCGCCGAAGTACGGCGGCGAATAGAAGCGCGGGTCGGAGAGCAGGCCGCGGCGGTCGGCCGGGTCGGGCTTGAAGACGAGCACGTACTGGTGGTCGTCGTCGCCGCCGAAGACGGCGAACATCTTCTTGCCCGCTCGGAAGGTGGGCCGGCCCCAGGCTTCCACTTCGGCCGCCTCCGGGAAGGCGAGGCAGATGCGGCGCAGGTCGGAGAGGTACGGGTCGGATTCGCGGTAAGTCCGCTCGTGGGCCACGCTCGCGACCCTAACCCGCCGATCCGCCGATCCTCGCCTTGCCGTGCCGTGAGTGAGAGCATGCCGCGACGGGCGTCTACGCCGCCCCCCGACCGAAGGGCACAGACATGGCAGGGAGAAGACGGCTGCTGGCGCTGCTCGTGATGGCACCTCTCGTACTGGTCGCCTGCACGAGCTCGAAGGACAGCGCCAGCAAGGGCAAGGGCGCCTACCACTACACGTTCGCGGTAGTAACGCACGGAGCGGCCGGCGACACGTTCTGGGACGTGGTGAAGAAGGGTGCGCAGCAGGCCGGCAGGGACGAAGGTGTCACCGTCGAGTACCAGAGCGACGGCGACCCGGCCAAGCAATCGCAGCTCATCGACGCCGCGGTGAACAAGAAGGTGGACGGCATCGTGGTCTCGATGGCCAATCCGGACGCCCTGAAGGCCTCGATCCTGCGGGCCGTCGCCGCGGGCATCCCGGTGATCACGATCAACTCCGGCCAGGGCCAGTCCAAGGAGTTCGGCGCCCTGGCCCACGTCGGCCAGGACGAGACGATCGCCGGCCAGGGTGCCGGGGAGCAGCTCAAGGCCGCAGGCGTAACCAACCTGCTGTGTGTCATCCAGGAGGCCGGCAACGTGGGCCTCGAGCAGCGCTGTCAGGGTGCCAAGAACGCCCTCGGCGGCAAGGTGACCAACCTGCAGGTGCAGAACAGCGACCCGTCCGGCGCGCAGTCGACGATCAAGGCCAAGCTCCAGGCGGACAAGTCGATCGACGGCGTGCTCACGCTCGGCCCGGTGATCGGCGCGGTCGCCATCACCGCCGTCAAGGACTCGGGCTCGAAGGCCAAGCTGGCCACCTTCGACCTCAACCCCGACATCCTCGCCGCCATCCGGGACGGCAAGATGCTCTTCGCCGTCGACCAGCAGCAGTACACCCAGGGCTACCTGCCGATCATCATGCTGACGCTGTACAAGTCCAACCTCAACACCGTCGGCGGCGGCAACCCGGTCCTGACCGGCCCCGGCTACGTCACCAAGGACACGGCCGCCAAGGTCAGCGACCTGGCCAAGGCCGGCACGCGCTAGGCGAGTGAGCATCGAGCGAAGCGAGGCGCGGAGCGAGTTGACAGTCAGCCGTGCGGCCGGGGACGGACAGTGTGGTCCGTCCCCGGCCGACGGATCTTCGGAGGTGAGCACTTGACGATCGCGGCCGCCCCACCTGCCACCGACGAGCGCGTGGCGCGCACCGGCCTGCTCCGCAGACTGCTGGTCAAACCCGAGCTGGGCTCGCTGATCGGCGCGCTGCTGGTGTTCACCTTCTTCGCCGTGCTCTCCGACGTGTTCCGGTCCACCAGCGGGGTCGCGAACTGGCTCGACCCCGCCTCCACGATCGGCATCATGGCGGTGGCCGTCGCCCTCCTCATGATCGGCGGACAGTTCGACCTCTCCGCCGGGGTGACCACCGGCACGGCTGGCCTGACGACCGCCATCCTCACCACGCACTACCACCTCGTCCTCTGGGTGGCGATGGCCGTGTCGCTGGCCGTCTGCCTGGGCATCGGATTCGTCAACGGCTACCTGGTCATGCGCACCCGACTGCCGAGCTTCATCATCACGCTGGGCACGTTCCTGATGCTCCAGGGCCTCAACCTCGGCCTCACCAAGGTGATCACCGACACTGTCTCAGTGGGCGGGATTTCCTCGGAGCCCTACTACGAGACCGCTCACAAGATCTTCGCCAGCACCATCACGATCAACGGCCAGCCGTTCGAGATCGCCATCGTGTGGTGGATCGTGGCCACCGTCGTCGCCTCCTACGTGTTGCTGCGGACCCGGTTCGGCAACTGGATCTTCGCCGTCGGCGGGGACGTGAATGCCAGCCGCAACGTCGGCGTGCCGGCCCGGCGCACCACGATCACGCTCTTCATGGGCGTGTCGGGAGCTGCGTGGTTCGTCGGGACCACCCAGGTCATCCGGTTGACTTCGGTGCAGGCCAACTCAGGATTCGGCCTGGAGCTCACCTACATCGTCGCCGCGGTGATCGGTGGCTGCCTGCTGACCGGCGGCTTCGGCTCGGCGGTCGGCGCCTCGCTGGGAGCCCTGATCTTCGGGATGACCTCACAGGGCATCGTCTACGCGGGATGGGACTCCGACTGGTTCAAGTTCTTCCTCGGCGCCATGCTGCTGCTCGCCGTACTGTCCAATCAGCTGGTCCGCAGGTACGCCGAACAGAGCCGGCGATGACCGCGGCGAGGCCGGCCGGTGGCGATCCCCTACTGGAGCTGCGCAACATCTCGAAGCACTTCGGCAGCGTCATCGCGCTGAAGGACATCTCGACCACCGTGCGGGCCGGTCAGGTGACCTGCGTTCTCGGCGACAACGGGGCCGGCAAGTCGACCCTGATCAAGATCCTCTCGGGGGTCTTCGCCCCGGATGCCGGCGAGCTGCTGTTCGACGGCGCACCGGCACACTTCGGGAGCCCCCGCAAGGCTCTCGACGCCGGGATCGCGACGGTCTACCAGGACTTGGCGATGGTCCCGCTGATGGCCGTCTGGCGGAACTTCTTCCTCGGGTCCGAGCCCACCAAGGGCTGGGGACCGCTGCGCGTGTTCGACCGTGCAACCGCCCGCCGGGTCACCCGCGCCGAGCTGGCCGGCATGGGCATCGACATCCGCGACACCGACCAGCCGGTCGGCACCCTGTCCGGCGGTGAGCGGCAATCGGTCGCCATCGCCCGGGCGGTGCACTTCGGCGCCCGCCTGCTCATCCTCGACGAGCCCACCTCGGCGCTGGGTGTCAAGCAGGCGGGGGTGGTGCTGCGCTACATCGTGCAGGCCCGCGAGCGCGGTCTAGGCGTCATCTTCATCACGCACAACCCGCAGCACGCCTATCCGGTCGGTGACCGGTTCCTGATCCTCAAGCGCGGCCGCAGCCTCGGCGACTTCGCCAAGTCGGAGATCAGCCGCGACGAGATGACCCAGCTGATGGCAGGTGGTACCGAGCTCGAGGAGCTCGGCCACGAGCTGGACCGGGTGGCCGGCGACGACCCGGCCATGGGTGCGGTCGCCGAGCAGATCACCGCCGAGGCCGTGGCGAAGGGCCCGGACGGGCCGGCGGTCGACGGTCCGGCTGCCCCGGGCTAACCGCCGGATTCAGCCGCCGGCCAGCCTCGTGTAGTCACCGCGATAGAACACCAGCGGGCTGATGTCGTCGCGGGTCACGGCACCGTCGAGCACCGAGCCGATCAGGATCGTGTGATCTCCGCCGGGGTGCTCGGCGAGCGTACGGCACTCCATCTGGGCCACCGCGCCGTCGAGCAACGGCGCGCCGGTCAGCGGCCCCAGCCGGTGCGGCACGGTGAGAGCCCCCGGGGGGCTGCCCCGGACGGCGAACTGCCGGGACAACGGCTCCTGGTCGGCGGCCAGCACCGACACGCCCCACTCGCCGGTCGCCAGGACTGCCGCGTGGAACCGCGCCGACCACTCGATGCACACCAGCACCAGCAGCGGCTCGAGAGACACCGACGTGAAGGAGTTGGCGGTCATCAGGCGCGCACCGTGCGGCGACCGGGTCGAGACCACCGTCACGCCGGTGAGAAACCGGCCGACGACGTCGCGGTAGACGTCGGCGTCGAGCGGCGACTTCCTCACGAGGTCCATTGG
Source organism: Pseudonocardiales bacterium (assembly GCA_003244095.1). Lineage (GTDB taxonomy): Bacteria > Actinomycetota > Actinomycetes > Mycobacteriales > QHCA01 > QHCA01. The sequence continues at coordinate 19,991 of QHCA01000185.1, forward strand.
AACCGAGGCTACCCGTCAGATCCGGCTGTCAACTCGCTCCGCTCCTCGCTTCGCCCGATGCTCATGCGCCGGCCCGACGGGGAGGCGCACACCCAGCGTGATCGCGTAGGCGAGCGAGCCGGTGACGAGCAGCCCGACCGAGACCCAGTTGCCCCCGGTCAGGATCAGATCACCCTCGGCGCGGCGGGACCCGAACGAGTAGACCACCGCGCCCCAGGTCAGGGCCGGCACGAACATCGCCGCCCGGCTGCGGGTCGCCTCGCCCATCAGCACGGTGAGCAGGGGATGCAGCAGCACGGCGACGGCGATGCTGAGCGGCACCCGGATGGTGCCGAAGCGCAGCGGGACCAGGAAGCACTCGACGAGGGTGACCGGCAACGCCGCGGCAGCGACGAGCAACCCGCCGACCAGCCGCCCCGCCACCGTCGGCGCGGGCGCAGCGCCGGCGGCTTGGCTCACCTCGGCAGGGTATCCGCCGCATCCCGCAGGTCGATCGTGACGGGCCCGATGGCCGCGGCTTCGAGGATGTCGGTGATCTCCGGGCCGACCAACTCGTGTCGGTCCAGGAGGGCATCACGCAGTGCCTCGACGAGGTGCCGGTGCTCCTCGATGAGCCGCTTGGCGACCGCCTTCTGCTCCTGCAGCAGTGCCTCCACGGCATCACGGCCCCGGCTGTCGGCCAGCACCCGGCCCACCAGGTTGTTGTCGTTGAAGGCCGACGACTGGATCGCGGCATAGGACACCAGCGAGCCGGTCATCCCGGCGGCACCGACCATCTGCGCGGCGACGTTGGTCGCGTACAAGAGGTCACCGGCCGGGCCGGTCGAGATGTCGCCGAAGAACACCGACTCTGCGCACTGGCCGGCCATCGCGATCTGGATCAAAGCGAGCATCTCGGATCGGGACCGGGTGAAGACGTCGGCCTTGTCTCCGTGGGCGAGCATGCCCAGGGCGTCCTTGCGCTTGATGATCGACAGCACCTCGAGGCGGCGCTCGGGCGCGACCAGCCAGGCCAGCGTGGCGTGCCCGGCCTCGTGGGTGGCGATGAGGCGCTTCTCGTGCGGGGTATAGCCCACCGGCTGACCCAGCCCGATCTCCTCGGTCAGCCGGGCCTGCTCGACGTCCAGCCAGTTCATCGCCCTGTCACCGCGCGCGACGGCATTGACGAGGGCTTCGTCGAACAGCCCCTCGATCATGGCCGGTGAGTAGCCCTGGGTCAGCCCGGCCAGGATGTCGCGCTGCTCACCAGCGTCCAACTCGGCGTTGTGCGACTTGCGGAGCAGAAAATGGTCGACGAGCGCGCGCCGGCTGGCCCGGTCGGGCAGTTCGAAGGCCAGCTTGCGGTCGAAGCGACCGGGCCGCAGCAGCGCGGGGTCGAGCCCGTCAGCCCGGTTGGTCGAGGCGATCAGCATGATATTGGCCGGCGTGATCCTCGGCTTGGGCAGCTGCCGGTGCGGCGGCAGGAACAGGTTGATCTTGTCGGCGAGCGTGCCGATCAGTTTCTGCAGCCCGGTCGGCTGGTCGAAGGACTGCATCTGCACCAGCAATTCGTTGACGACCGGGCCGGTCATGTCGGACGTGCCGAAATCGTTGCGCTGCAGCGCGGGCAGCCGGGTCGCAGAGGCGTATGTCGCGGGAAACACGGTCATGCCCTGGCACCCGTTGAGCTCCTGCGGCAGGGCGGTGAACTCCATGCCCCCGCGGCGGCCGGCGATGGCGTCGAACTCGTCGATGAAACCGATGGCCCCGCCTTCGCGCTGCGCGACCGCGCGCAGTTGCTTGAAGAACGCCCGGATCTTGCGCGCGGTCGCACCGTAGAAGGAGGACTGGAACGAGGTCGCGGTGGCGAACAGGAACGGCACACCGGCCTCGGCGGCGACGGCCTTGGCGGTGTAGGTCTTGCCGGTGCCCGGCGGGCCCTCGAAGAGCAGCCCCCGGCGCGGCCGGCCGCCGGTCTCGGCGGCGTAGGTCTTGTGCGCGAGGAACAGGTTGAGCGAGCGGATGACCTCTTCGCGGACGGCGTCGATGCCGACGACGTCGGCCAGCCGTACGTCGATCTGCTCAGGCCGGTAGACCACATGGGGCGAGCGGCCGCTGACGGCGTAGTAGACGACCGCGAAGCCGATCAGCGCCACGAAGAACAGGATCGGGGTGATGACGACCCAGTCGACCTTCGGCACCGCGAAGACGTTGAACGGCCGGCCGTCGGCCAGCCGCCAGAACAGGTACGCCGTCGGGATCGCCAGCACGACAGCGAGCACCCAGAGCCGCCGGCGGCGGTGCTGCTCGCGGGCGATTCCGACGTCCACACGACCCGCGGAGACCACGGATCGGCCGGAGAACTGCGAGGCAGGAAAGGCAGGTGCTGTGGTCGAGACCGGCGCCGGCATGGATCCTCCAGGTCAGGCGCGACCCCCCGGCCGTGCTCCAAGTGGAGTCTCGCGAGGCGCGGGCCCCGCGGCTACGCCCAGAGGGCGGATTCACCCGAATGGCCTATCAAGTTCACCCGACGCCCGCGAACAGGTCGGTCTCCCAGCCGTTGGGTCCGTCGCCCGGACCGCTGAGGCCACGTACCAGGCGGAAGTGCTCGAGCCCGAAGGCCGTCCGGCCGAGCTTGTCGGACAGGGCGAAGAACGGGCCGTCGACGCTGACCTGGCTGGCGTGCGCCCGCAGGGCGGCCATCTTGGCGTCGAGATGCGCGGTCGCGTCGACCTGGGTGGTCACCTCGTCATCGGATACGCCGAACGGCAGGTCGTCGGCTGACTCGACGCCCTCGAACAGCTGTTGCCCGGTGTCCTTGAGGGCGTCGATGCCGGCCTGCAGGAACGACTTGGGCACCACGCTCCAGTAGACCTTGCCGATCTCCCACGACTCGCCGGCCTCGGGCCGGTACCCGTCCCGCGCGGCCGCGTCGACCGCCGCCATCGTCACCCGGTGCGCCTGGATGTGGTCGGGGTGCCCGTACCCGCCGTTGGGGTCGTAGGTGACGACCACCTGCGGCCGGACCTCCCTGATCACATCCACCAGGGCACCGACCGCCTCGTCGACGTCGGCCTGCCAGAAAGCATCCGGCCGGTCGTTGCTCGGCACGCCCATCATGCCGCTGTCGCGCCACCGGCCGGGACCGCCGAGAAAGCGATGGTCGGTGACCCGCAAGGCCTCCATCGCCGTCGCCAACTCCTCGATCCGGTGCTGGCCGAGCCCGTCGTCACGGTCGGCGGCGAGGTGCTCGATCTCGGGCAACAGGATCTCGCCCTCCTCACCGAGCGTGCAGGTGACGAGCGTGACCAGGGCGCCCTCGCTGGCGTACTTGGCCATCACCGCCCCGGTCCCGATCGACTCGTCGTCGGGGTGGGCGTGGACGAGAAGCAGGCGCTGCGCGTGGTCCAGGGCACCCATCTCGATGTCTGAGCGCTGCTCCATCGGCTCGACCACCGCCCTGGCCTGATCGAGCACGGACAACTCGCCACTGCGGGTGGCACTCTCGCCAGGCTCCATGGTCGTCACACCGCGACTCTAATCACCCCGACCTGACAGGATCGCCCCATGGCCGACGAGACCTCTTTCCCCCGCCTTGCCGCCCGCACGCGCGGCTTCACCCTCGGCCAGCCGCGGTCGGTCCAGGTGTCTGCCGACGGCCGGCGGGTGCTGTTCCTGCGCACCCGCGGCGCCACCGACCCGGTCAAGTGCCTGTGGCAGCTCGACGCGGCCTCGGGCAACGAGTCCCTGGTCGCCGACCCCGACCAGTTGCTGCATGGCGCGCAGGAGGCGCTGACCCCGGAGGAGCGGGCCCGGCGCGAGCGGGCCCGTGAGGCCGGTGGCGGCATCGTGGGCTACGCCGTCGACCACGACATGCGGGTCGTGGCGTTCGCCCTGTCCGGCCGGCTGTTCGTGGCCGACCTGGCCGACGGTGGGGTACGGGAGATCCCGGTGCGCGGGCCGGTGGCCGACCCACGCCCCTCCCCCGACGGCCGGCGGGTCGCCTACGTGACGGCCGGCGCCCTGCACGTGACCGACCTGGACGGCGCCGACCAGGTGCTCGCGGCCGAGGACGACGCGGCCGATGTCACGTGGGCTTTGGCGGAGTTCATCGCGGCCGAGGAGATGAGCCGGTTCCGCGGCTACTGGTGGTCACCGGACGGCGGCTCGATCCTCGCGGCCCGGGTCGACGAGTCACCGGTGCAGCGGTGGCACATCGCCGATCCGGCCAACCCCGAACGGCCGGCCACGGAGGTGGCCTACCCGCGGGCGGGCACGCCCAACGCCGACGTGCGGCTGGCCGTTTTCGGCCTCGCCGGTGCCCGGGTGGACGTCGGGTGGGACCGCGAGCGGTTCCCCTACCTCGTCACCGCGCATTGGAGCGATGCCGGGCCGCCGCTGATCAGCGTGCTGACCCGCGACCAGCGCACGATGCAGGTGCTGGCGATCGACCCGGCCACCGGATCGGCCAGCGTCGTGCGCGAGGAGTCCGACCCGGACTGGGTGGAGATCGTTCCGGGCGTCCCCGTCTGGGGGCCGGGTGGGCGGCTGGTCTGGACGGTCGACCGCGACGGAGCCCGGCGGTTGGAGGTCGACGGCGAGGTGGTGACCGCTCCGGACCTCAACGTCCGCGGGGTCATCGATGTGACCGACCGGGGCGTCTACCTGGCGGCGTCGGCAGACGACCCGGCCCACACGCTGGTCTACCTGGAAACCTGGGAGCGGGAGACCATCGCTCTGGCCGACGACGGGCTCAACTCCATCGCGCTGGGCGGCGTGGACACGACCGTGCGGACCCACGCGGGGATGGAGCACTTCGGCACGCGGTACACCGTCGAGTGCGGCGAGGCACGGCACACGATCACCTCCCACGCGCAGGAGCCGCCCTTCGTGCCTGCGGTCTCTCTGCTCTGGGCGGGCGAGCGCCGGCTTCGCACCGGCCTGCTGCTCCCGCGCGGGCACGTGCCCGGCACCAAGCTGCCGGTGCTGCTCGACCCGTACGGCGGGCCGCACCACCAGGAGGCCGTCGCCGCCCGCAACGTGTGGCTGCAGCCGCAGTGGTTCGCCGACCAGGGCTTCGCGGTCGTGGTGACCGACGGCCGCGGTACGCCGGGCCGGGGCACCGAGTGGGAGCGGGCGGTCGCCGGCGACCTCGCGACGGTGCCCATCGAGGACCAGGTCGACGCCCTGCACGCCGTCGCCGCCGACCACCCGGACCTGGATCTGTCCCGCGTGGCCATCCGCGGCTGGTCCTTCGGCGGCTTCCTGGCCGCCGGGGCGCTGCTGCGGCGGCCGGACGTGTTCCACGCGGCCGTCGCGGGTGCCCCGGTGACCGACCAGTCGCTGTACGACACCTGCTACACCGAGCGCTACCTCGGCAACGACACGAGCGCGGAGTCGTACAAGCGGAGTTCGGTCATCGACGACGCGGCCAATCTGCGGGGCGCACTGCTGATCGTCCACGGCCTGGCCGACGACAACGTCGTGGTGGCCCACTCGCTCCGGCTGTCCGCAGCCCTGCTCGCGGCCGGCAAGCCGCACACGCTGTTGCCGCTGTCCGGCATCACCCACATGGCCCAGCAGGAGGACATCGCGGAGAACCTGCTGCTCCTGCAGGTGGAGTTCCTGCATCGTGCCCTGGGCGGCCCGCGAAGCCCGCCGTGAACCACCGACAGGTGACCAGACCGATCAGGAATCGAGAAGCGCCGCCCCCGAGCCGCAGCTAGCGTGACTGGCATGGGCAGCACGATTCACGGGACCTTTCTCCCGCACGCCGGCCCGGTCGACTTCCGGACTTCCGTTCCGCTTTAGGCAGACAACCCCGCCCGGACCCACGACGTCAGGAGTGACCATGACCGGCTCTTCCACCCAGGGAATCAAGACCGTGCTGCATCCCGTTTCCGACCTGGCGACGGCCAAGGCGGTGTACGCCGCCCTGCTCGGCGTCCCGCCGCAGGCCGACGAGTCCTACTACGTCGGCTTCGA
>QHCA01000186.1 GCA_003244095.1 Pseudonocardiales bacterium
GGACGGGTTGGTGGGCGGGCCGGAGGGGCTGGGCGACCCGGACGGGTTGGTCGGCAGCGTGCTCGGCCCAGTCGCCGAGGGCCCAGTCGCCGAGGGCCCAGTCGCCGAGGGCCCAGTCGCCGAGGGACCGGTCGCCGAGGGTCCGCCGGGACCGGTCCCAGTGCCGGCGCCGGTCCCAGTGCTGCCACCGGTCCCGTTGCCGCCACCGGTCCCGTTGCCGTTACCGGTCGCTCCGCCGCCCGCCGCTGGGCCGTTCGACCCGTTCCCGCCCGGGATGCCGCTTCGACCTGCGGATGCGCCGCCGCCGGCGCCGGTGGTGACGGTGGCGCCCTGGTCGCCGATGGTCGAGGAGTGGTTGGAGGATGGCCGGGTCGCCAGCAGGATCGCGATCAGCGCGCCCGCACCGATGACGACGGCGGCAGCCGCGATGGCGGTCGCCGCCGCACCGACCGAGGAGCCGGAGCCGGTGCCGGCGCCACCGCCCACCGAGCCGCTGCCGGCGGCCGCTGCCCCCGTCATCGCGGCGCCGGCTGTGGCACCGGCGGACAGCTTCAGGTAGCCGGCGGCGAACGGCGCGCCCAGAATGAGCGGGGCGATGACGCCGCGCAGGCCGCGGTTGACGTCGACGAGCTCGGCCGCCAGCGCCCGGCAGCGCTCGCAGCCCAACAGGTGCGCGTCCACCCGCGCCGTGTCGCGCCGGGAGAGACCGCCGCGGGCCCACGCGCCGAGGTTCTCCGCCGTCACCCGGCACGCATCGTCGGTGGTGTCGGCGAGGTGCATCTGCAGGTAGGCCTGCCGTAGACCTTCACGGGCGCGGTAGGCCAGTGCCGCCACGCCGTTGGCGGTGAGCCCGAGCAGCGGCGCGACGGCGGCCGGCGTTTCGCCCTCGATCTCGGTGTGCCAGAGGACTGCCTGCCAGCGCTCGGGCAGGCTCGCGTATGCGCGCGCGGCCATCGTGGCCTCGAGACCCTCGACTGCGGTATCGACGAACGGCACGCCGGGGTCGAACGGCTCGAGGTCGTCGGTCGACTGCAGCCGCCGGTCGCGGCGGATCCGGTCGTAGAAGAAGTTGCGGACCGTGGTCAGCAGGTAGGCCCGGAATGCCGTGTCCGGGCCACCGGCTCCCTGCAGGGTCGCGAGCACCTTCGCGAACGCCTCGGAGACCAGGTCGTCCGCCGTATTCGGATCGCGGGCCATGGTTCGGGCCAGCGCGCGGGCTGCGTGGACGTGCCGCTGCCACAGCTCGCCGTAGGCAGACGTCTCCCCGGAGCGGACCGCGGTGATGAGTTCGGCATCGCTGCGGTCGCTCGCAGCAGCACGAACTGCGGGCATCTCGGCTCCGGTCAGTTGGACGTATGGGCATGCCTACGGCCGTCATCCTCTCGCGTGTCCGGCGTGCCCGCATCGTCATCCGCGGATTCGCCTGTTTCACACCGAACCCGCGTCATGCCCGCATGAGCGCTGCGTCTGACTCCTGTCGAGGGTGGCGGGTCCGGTGTTTGAGGGCAGACGGCGGCCACAACGGGCACTCGCGACGAAGGGGGCGGGCGGATGCATTCCGGGGGAACCGCTCGGATTTTCCAGCCCACGCCGCCGACGATGGGGGATCGGTGGCGCGCGCGCAGCCTCGCTGGGGGGTGGAGGCTGCCGCGGGACTGGTGGTGTCCTGCGGCCGATGCCCTGGCCGAGGCCGTCGCCGAAGGCCGTGATCCTGGGCCTGCGGCGAGCGGCCTCGGCCGCCAACGGGCGGCAGCCGGTGTCGGTCTGGCCGAGGCACTTGATGACGTCTGGATCTTGTGCCGGATCGGTGCTCTCTCACCCGCGGCGGTGGCCGCAGTCGCTACGGCGGTTGCGGTGTCGTGGTCGGAGGTCGCGGTCGAGCCGGCAACCCGCGACTGTGACGACCCGCTGACCGGGCTCGCGACGCCCGGGTACCTGCGAATCCGTCTCGGCGAGCTCTATCGCGAGGCCGGCCGGTCGGCGACGGCGGTCGGCGACACCCACGCGCTGGTCGTGGTCGGATGGCGCAGCGGCAGCAACTGGACGGCGCTCGGCCGTCCCGCCGTCGTCGCCGAAGCTGTCCGCGCCGTCTTCTCTGGCGGCGAGACGCTGGCACGTCTGGGCCTATCGCACCTCGTTGCGCTGGTGAACCGCGACGCCGCGATGGCCGAGCGGCTCGGTGTCCTTGGCCGCCTGTTGGCCGCGCGCGTTCCGGCGGCGCCGGTGCAGGTCTGGCTCGAGCGGCTACCCCGCCGCGCCACCGCCGCCGATTGGCTGATCGACGACCTCGTGACCCACCGCGTCGACTAGTGGTGCCGACCGGAAGTTTGTCCAGGGTCTGCCGGGCTCAGATGGCGCCTCGCGGCGTTGTCGTCGTCGCCAGTAGCGCTGCTACTGGCTCCTCCTCCGCCTTGCGATGCATCCATCTGATCTCCGGCATCCCCCGAACAACTTCCGGTCGGCACCACTAGC
>QHCA01000187.1 GCA_003244095.1 Pseudonocardiales bacterium
GGCAGGCAGAAGCCGCAGTGCACGCAGTCGTCGACCAACTCGGGGTCGGGCCGGTGGAAGGCGTCGAACGCGCCGCCGCTGTGCTCGCCGGCATCGTCTGCCGTCGGCATCGTGACCTGGGGCCGCGATTCCTCCGTGCTCACTGGATATCTCGGCTCATCAGAGCCCTCCCACGAAGCGGCCGGGGGCCATCCGGTGGTCGGGGTCGAACTCGTCCTTGAGCCGCCGCATCAGCGACAGGCCGGCGACCGGGCCCCACGCGTCCACCCGGGCCCGGACCGCCGCCGGCGCCCGCAGCAGCACGGCGAATCCGCCGGCGTCGCGGCAGTGGGCCCGGGCGGCCAGCACGAAACGGCCGGTGGCCTCCGGGTCGGCGTCGGCGGCCAGCCCGGCGAAGAGCACGCCCACGCCCGCCGACCCGCGCACGTCGACGGCCAGCCGGGTGACCGCGGCGGCCTCGCGCAGGCCGCGCAACAACGGTGGGACTAACGCGATCTCGGCGGTCAGCTTGAGGATGATCGGGCCGGGCAGGACCGACCACCAGGACGGAGCCTCGTCGCCTGTCGCGGCTCCCGATCCCAGCAGCGCGCTGACGGCGGCCGATCGTGCCTTGACCCCGGGTGCTACGCCTTCGAGGAGCACGGCGACGGTGATCGGCCCGGCCGGGGCGGGACGGCAGATCTCCAGCGCCGACGCCATGACCTGCGAGTCGAGTACGGCGGCGACCGCGGTCCCGACCGCCCTTTCGTCCGGCAGGTCGGCGACCACCCAGGCGGCGGCCTCGGGCACCGGGTGCAGTCGGAAGATCGCCTCGGTGATCACGCCCAGGCTGCCGTAGGCGCCGGTGTAGAGCTTGCCGAGGTCATACCCGGCGACGTTCTTGACCACCTTGCCGCCGCTGTGCGTGACCGCACCGTCGGCGCGGACGACGGTGATCCCGATGAGCAGGTCGCGGACCGTGCCGTACAGCAGCCGGGACGGGCCGGACAGGGCGGTCGAAACGATGCCGCCGACGGTCGAACCGGGGACGACCCCGTCGATGGCCAACCGCTGGTTCGCTCGCGCCAGCTCGACGGCCAAGGAGCTCAGCCGTACCCCTGGCTGCACCCGGACCACCAGGTCACCGGCGACGTGCTCCACCACCGCGTCCAGGGCGGACACGTCCAGCAGGATGTCGGCTGAGCGCGGTGGGCACCCCCAGTCGAGCTTCGTGCCGGCCCCGCACGGAACGACGGTCAGCTTGTCCCGGGCGGCCGTACGGAGGACCTCGGCGACGGCGTCCTGACTGCCGGGCCGGGCCACCGCCGCGGCCTGGACACCGTCAATGAGGGCAATATCAGAAGACATCGGCCACCCCGGCCTGGACCAGCGGGTGCGCCTCCTTGTGTCGCCCCGGCACCTCGCCGCACAGCCGCGGGGTGGGAAAGATCTTGCCCGGGTTGCACAGGCCGGCCGGGTCGAAGGCGCAGCGCAGCATCTGCATGGTGTCGAGGTCGACCTCGGTGAACATCCGGGGCATGTACTTGGCCTTGTCCGACCCGACGCCGTGCTCGCCGGTGATCGACCCGCCGTACTCGATGCACAGGTCGAGGATCGCCCCCGACACCTCCTCCGCCTGCTCGCCCTGGCCCTCGATCGCATCGTCGAAGAGCACCAGGGGGTGCAGGTTGCCGTCGCCGGCGTGGAAGACGTTGGCCACCCGTACGCCACGCTCGCCGGACAGGGCCGCGATCCGCCGCAGCACCTCGGGCAGGGCGGTCCGGGGGATCACGCCGTCCTGCACGATGTAGTCGGGGCTGATCCGGCCGACGGCCGCGAAGGCCGACTTGCGGCCCTTCCAGAACAACGCCCGCTGCACGGGGTCCGCGGCCACCCGGATCTCGAAGGCGCCGTGGTCGCGGCAATGCTTCTGTACGGCGGCGAAGGTGTGATCGACCTCCGCGGCCGGCCCGTCGAGCTCCACGATCAGTACGGCGCCCGCGCCCTCGGGGTAGCCGCAGGCCACGGCCGCCTCTGCGGCCTCGATCGCCAGCGCGTCCATCATCTCCACCGCGGCCGGCAGCACCCCCGCGCCGATGATCGCCGACACGGCGGTGCCGGCGTCGTCGGTGGAGTGGAAGGCGGCGAGCAGGGTCTGCACCGCCTCGGGTGCTCGCAGGAGTCGTACCGTCACCCGCGTGGTGATGCCGAGCGTCCCCTCGGAGCCGACGAAGGCGCCGAGCAGGTCGTAGCCGGGGGAGTCGACCGCCTTGCCGCCCATCTGCACGATCTCGCCGTCTGGCGTCACGACCTCGCAGCCGGTCACGTGGTTGACGGTGAACCCGTACTTCAGGCAGTGCGCGCCGCCGGAGTTCTCCGCGACGTTGCCGCCGATCGAGCAGATCTGCTGGCTGGACGGGTCGGGTGCGTAGTAGTAGCCGTGCGGTGTCGCGTCGCGGGTGACCTGCAGGTTGATGACGCCAGGGTCGACGACCGCCCGCTGGTTGGCGACGTCGATCTGGTGGATCGTGCGCATCTGGGCGGTGACGATGAGCACCCCGTCGGAGCGCGGCAGCGCCCCACCGGACAGGCCGGTGCCCGAGCCGCGGGCGACGTAGGGCACGCCGGCGTCGATGCACGCGCGGACCACCGCCTGGCACTGCGCCGCCGTGCGGGGAAACACGACGAGCGCCGGGGTGACACGGAACTGCGCCAGCCCGTCGCACTCGTAGGTCCGCAACTGCGCCCGGTCGGTCAGCACGGCGTCCGGTCCGAGCAGTGGCCGCAGCCGCTCGGCCAGGGCCAACGCTGCGCCTGATGCGGCAGCTGCCGACATCTAAGGCATCCGGTCGTAGGCCGGCAGGGTGAGGAAGTCGGCGAAGGTGTCGGCCAGGGCAACCTCGGTGAACAGCTTCCGCGCCTCGGCATAGTCCTCCGGGTCGCCGAGCTTGGTCAGCTCCTCGACGATGATCCGGTTGACCAGCCCGCGGGTGACCGGCTCGCCGCCGGCCAGCCTGACGTCGTTGTGCACCCACTGCCAGATCTGCGAGCGGGAGATCTCGGCCGTGGCAGCGTCCTCCATGAGGTTGAAGACCGCCACGGCGCCGTTGCCCTTGAGCCACGACGCGAGGTACTGCAGCGCAACGCTCACATCGTTGCGCAGGCCGTCCTCCGTGATCTCTCCTGGCGTCGAGGCGACGTCGAGGATCTGCTCCGCGGTGACCGTGACCTCGTCGCGGAGGCGGTCGAGCTGGTTGGGCCGCTCGCCGAGGACGCCGTCGAAGACCTCCCGGCACAGCGGCACCAGGTCAGGATGGGCCACCCATGACCCGTCGAAGCCGTCGCCGGCCTCCCGCTGCTTGTCCTCGCGCACCTTGGCCATGGCCGTGTCGTTGACCTCGGAATCCTTGCGGCTCGGGATGAACGCCGCCATCCCGCCGATGGCGTGCGCCCCCCGCCGGTGGCAGGTGCTGACCAGCAGGTCGGTGTAGGCGCGCATCATCGGCGCGGTCATCGCGACCGAGTTGCGGTCGGGGACGAGGAACTCCTTGCCCCTCGTACGGAAGACCTTGATGATCGAGAACAGGTAGTCCCAGCGGCCGGCGTTGAGACCTGAGGAGTGCTCTCGCAGCTCGTAGAGGATCTCCTCCATCTCGAAGGCGGCCGGGATCGTCTCGATCAGGACGGTGGCCCGGATCGTGCCCTGGGGGACGCCGAGTGCGTCCTGGGCCTGGACGAAGACGTCGTTCCACAGCCGGGCCTCGAGATGGCTCTCCATCTTGGGCAGGTAGAAGTACGGTCCCTTGCCGGCGTCGAGCTGCCGCCGCGCGCAGTGGAAGAAGTACAGCCCGAAGTCGAACAGGCTGCCTGACATCGGCTCGCCCCCGACCAGCACGTGCTTCTCCGGCAGGTGCCAGCCACGCGGGCGCACGACGATCGTCGCGAGCTCGCAGGCGTCCTTCAGCGCGTAGGACTTGCCCTCGGGGCTGGTGAAGTCGATGGTGCGGTCGAGGGCGTTGCGCAGGTTGAGCTGGCCGCCGACCATGTTCGCCCACAGGGGAGTGTTGGCGTCCTCGAAGTCGGCCAGCCACACCTTGGCAGCGGAGTTCAGCGCGTTGATCGTCATCTTGGCGTCGGTCGGCCCGGTGATCTCCACCCGGCGGTCGACGAGGCCGGGAGCCGGCTCGGCGACCCGCCAGTCCCCGCCCCGGACGCCGGCGGTCTCGGGGAGGAAGTCCAGCGTGGCCCCCGCCGAGATGTCGCGCTGTCGATCCTGCCGCGCGGCGAGCAACTGGGTACGCCGGGCGCCATGCTCGCGCTGCAACGCCGCGAGGAATTCCAGCGCCGCCGGAGTGAGGATCTCCTCCGACCCGGTCACGTCCCAGCCGGTGACGGCGATCGACTGACTGTCATCTCGCTCCGCGCCTCGCTGCGCTCGATGCTCACTCGACTGACTGTCATCTCGCTCCGCGCCTCGCTGCGCTCGATGCTCACTCGACATGGCAGCTCCTCCTTGGGCTTCTCCTCCCAATACCCGCGTGCTTCACGCTAACCCTCGTGACACCATCAGAGGTGATGACGAGTTCCTTGGTTCACCCAGACGCCCCTGACAACGACCGCTTGGGCGGCCATTTCGACGACTCGTTCGGCGATTCGTACGGCGATGGCGAGCAACTCGATCTGGCCGACCGGCAGGCGCTGCGCCGGGTCGGTGGGCTGTCCACCGAGCTCGTCGACGTCACCGAGGTCGAATATCGCCAGCTGCGCCTGGAGCGCGTCGTGCTCGTCGGCGTGTGGACCACCGGCAGCCTGGCCGATGCCGAGAACTCCCTCGCCGAGCTCAAAGCGCTGGCCGAGACGGCCGGCTCGCAGGTCCTCGACGGCGTGATCCAGCGTCGTGGCCGGCCCGATCCGGCGACTTACATCGGCTCCGGCAAGGCCAAAGAGCTGCGCGACATCGTGCTGTCGGAGGGTGCCGACACCGTGGTGTGCGACGGCGAGCTGTCGCCCGGCCAACTGCGCCAGCTCGAGGAGGTGGTCAAGGTCAAGGTCATCGACCGGACCGCACTGATCCTG
>QHCA01000188.1 GCA_003244095.1 Pseudonocardiales bacterium
GCGATCCCGCAGATGGCCGACGCCGAGGAGGTGTGGCGGCGGATCCGGCGCAGCGAGGCGGTGCGCTACTCCGCCCTCGTACCGAATCTGAAGGGCGCCCGGCGGGCCCTGGCCGCGGGATTCACCGAGATCGAGGTGGTCGTGTCGGCGTCGGACACCCACAACCGCAAGAACGTCAACCGCTCCACCGAGGAGTCGATGGACGAGATTGCCGAGATCCTGCAGTCCGTGCACGATGCCGGGGCGACCTGCCAGGTCATCGTGTCGACGGCCTGGGGCTGCCCGTACGAAGGCGACGTCCCCGTCGAACGGGTGGTCGGCGTGGCTCGGCGGGCGGTGGCCGACGGCGCCGACGGCCTGTCCTACGGCGACACGACCGGCATGGCCACGCCGACCCGGGTCCGGCGGCTGATCGGCGAGACCCGCACGGCACTGCCGGACACCGCCCTCAACCTGCACTTTCACAACACCCGCGGCACCGGCCTCGCCAACATCCTTGCGGCGCTCGAGGTCGGCGTCGATGACTTCGACGCGAGCGTCGGCGGCCTCGGCGGCTGCCCCTACGCGCCGGGGGCCACCGGCAACGTCTGCACCGAGGACTTCGTACACATGGTCGAGGACATGGGCGTGGCGACCGGGATCGATCTCGGGCTGATGATCGACGCCGCACGTGAGGCCGAGGGGCTGGTCGGGCGGGTGTTGCCGAGTCAGGTCCTGCGCGCCGGGCCCCGAACCCGGCTCACGCCTGCGTGAGTGGCGCCGTCATGAATGGCCGTTTCCGCCCATACCCGGGACAACGCGGCTCCGGTGCGGCAGGCTAGGGGATCACCCCGGCGAGGAGGGATACGGCATGGCCCAGCCGTACGACCGCGGCGGTCGTCGCGCGGTCGAGCGGCCGCGCCCTGTCGGGGCCCGCCCGGTGCCCGGCCCGGTGACGCTGATGCCGGCCGATGTCGTGCACATGGCCGCCGAGGCCGCCCGGGCGGCCCTCGATGCGGCCTCGGTGACGGTCGCGCGGCTGGAGCGCCAGACCGGGATCCAGCGCATCCTGGTCAACGTGGGCCGGGAGGGTCCGGTGCGCCGCCATGCCGCGGGGGAGGCCGTGGGTCTCGACACCGACCACTACCTCGACTCGGGCGACGGCGCGGCGCTGCGGGCGCTCGGCAAGGGCTACGCCATCGAGGTGCCGATCAGCCTCAAGAGCCGCGACTGGGGCACCATGTGGGCCGCCCGGCAGGCCGGCCAGGAGCCCTTCGACCGGGCTGACCGCGACCTGGCCTGCGCGCTGGCCCGGCAGGTGGCGGCCAGCCTCGAGCAGGCGGAGTCCTTCGCCAAGGTGACCCGGCTCGCCTACACCGACGCGCTGACCGGTCTGGCCAACCGCCGGGCCGTCGACGAGGTGCTCGAGAGCGCGATGAGGCACCGCCGGATCAACGGCGCGCCGGTCTCGCTGGTGGCCTGCGACGTCAACGGCCTCAAGCGGGTCAACGACGAGCAGGGCCACGACGCGGGTGACGCGGTGCTGGTCGATGTCGCATCGGCGCTCAAGGTCGCCAGCGGTGCCTTCCATCACTGCCTGGCCGCGCGGGTGGGAGGTGACGAGTTCTGCGTCATCCTCGAAGGGCACGGCCTGAACACCGCGGTCGCCGTCGCCCGGCACATCTGCACCCTCACTGCCCATCTCGGCGGTGAGGCGCAGGTGTCGTGCGGCGTGGCCGCCACCGACGGGGTGCTTCCGGCGGAGACGCCGTCGGCGCTGCTCCGGCTGGCCGACGAGGCGCAGTACCGCGCCAAGCGCAACCGCGCCACCCGGCCCGTGGTGGCCGGCCGCGACCCGCTGCCGATGAACCCGCCGGCCAAGGCGATGGGCGTCGCGCCACTGTCGCCACCACCACCGGCTGCGGTCGACGATCGGGCCGGCGCCGTGACCAGCCGCGAGCCCGACCGTGGATGGCTGCTCGACGCCGGCCTGCGAGTGCTCGACCAGTTGTGCGGTGCACCGGGCCGGGCGCGGCTCGAGGCGCTGGCCGAATGCCTGACCGTCCTGCTCGGCGCGGCGGGATGGTGGGTGTGGCACCAGCCGGCCGGCGCGGCGATGCTCACCGCGGTCAGCACCGCCGCCGACCGGGAGCGCTGGCGCGGGCGGATCCACCCTCGCGCGGCCGTGGGGTCGCTGCTGGAGCTCGACGACTACCCGGCGACCGCGGCCGCCGTGGCCGGCGGGGCGTTCGCGGTCGTCACGAGCCACTCCGGTGCCGCCCTGGCCAACGAAGCACTGCTCACCGCCTCGGGATACGCCGGGTTGCTGGCCGGCGGCGGGACCAACAGCGAGGGCGGCTGGCTGGTCGAGATCTTCACCGACGAGCTCGGCGTACCCATCGAGTCCCTGCCACCGACCTTCCGGGCGCTGGTCGCGGTGGCGCTGGCCAGCTGAGCGGCCGGATACGCTCCGGGCGTGACCGACGACCAGCGGGCTGCCGATCTTGGGGGGACCGTTGCCAAGGGAGGTGCGGCGAGGTACCACGAGGCGAATACCGCCAAGGGCAAGCTGTTCGTCCGCGAGCGGATCGACCTGCTGGTCGACGGCGGCTCCTTTGTCGAGGACGGGCTGCTCGCCAACGTGTTGGCCGGCGACCTCCCGGCCGACGGAGTGGTCACCGGCACCGCCACGATCGACGGTCGCCCGGTGTGCCTCATGGCAAACGACTCCACGGTCAAGGCCGGCTCGTGGGGCGCCCGCACCGTCGAGAAGATCATCCGCAGCATCGAGTCGGCGTACCGCCACCAGGTGCCGATGGTGTGGCTGGTCGACTCCGCCGGGGCCCGGATCACCGACCAGGTGGCGATGTTCCCCGGCCGGCGGGGGGCGGGGCGGATCTTCCACGAGCAGGTGCGTGCGTCGGGCTCGATCCCGCAGGTGTGCGTACTGTTCGGGCCGTCAGCGGCCGGCGGTGCCTACATTCCCGCCTTCTGCGACGTGGTGATCATGGTCGAGGGCAACGCCTCGATGTACCTCGGCAGCCCGCGCATGGTCGAGATGGTGGTGAAGGAGAAGACCACGCTGGAGGAGATGGGCGGTGCCCGGATGCACTGCTCGGTCTCCGGGGTGGGGCACTTCCTCGTCGACGACGAGCGGTCCGCGCTCGCGACCGCCCGGGCCTACCTCTCCTACCTGCCGACCAACCACCGTGGCCGGCCGCCGGCGGTGGCGGCGGTGGACGCCTCGCCGGTCGACCTGCGGGCGCTCGTGCCCGCCTCCGAGCGGCAGGCCTTCGACATGCGGCGGTTCGTCAAGGGGCTGGTCGACGGGGGCTCGTTCCTCGAGATCCAGGCGCTGTGGGCGCGTGAGCTTGTTACGGGCTTCGGCCGGCTTGGCGGCGAGGTGGTCGGGGTGGTCGCCAACAACCCGATGTTCAAGGGCGG
>QHCA01000189.1 GCA_003244095.1 Pseudonocardiales bacterium
TCGGCGTCGAAGGCGTGGCGCATGCCCAGGATGTAGGCCGTGAGGCCCAGGCCGATCCCGAAGACCTGGCCGCCCCCGACGTTGTAGTGGGCCGGCGCGACGATGCCGATGAGCACGCCCCAGCCCACGACGTGCAGCAGCAGGATGAAGGCCGCCATCCCGCCGATGGACGCCCACTCCGCCGGGCTGAGGGCCGCACGCAGCCGGTCGACCCGGGACGCGAGCGGGCCGGGCGGGCGTTCCACCTGTGTCGCCGTCCCCACACCTGGCATGCCTCCAGGTTATGCGGTTGCACCGGCTTATGGCAAGAGAATGGCAACTGCTAGCAGCATGCAACAGAGCACGGACCGGCCAGAAGTCGTTGACCCCGCGCGTCAGCGGGTATTGAGGCTTGGTCCAAGGCAAACGTCATGATCGGCGGGAGGGTGTTCAATCAAGCCCATGATGGGCACCGAGCAGAGCCGGGCCCTTGTCCGCCGGTACTTCGACAGCCTGACCGCCCGCGATTGGGACACCTTCGCCGCGGTGCTGGCCGACGACGTCGTGTACGAGATGCCGCAGAGTCGCGAACGCATCACCGGCAAGGAGCGCTACGTCCGCTTCAACCAGGAGTACCCCGGCGAATGGGAGCTGGCGCTGACCCGGCTCGTGGCCGACGGCGCGACGGCTGCCGCGTCGATCAGCTTCGTCATGGACGGCGAGCATCAGGTCGGGCTGGCGTTCTTCGAGCTCGCCGACGGGCTGGTCGCGCAGGTGACGGACTTCTGGCCGGAGCCGAACGAGCCGCCGCCCGGCCGGGAGCACCTCGTCGAGCGGCTGCCCGGCCGTTTGGACCATTTCGGCCCGGGCCGGTGATCCGGATCGGGGTGACCCGCTGGTCCGGATGGGCGTCAGCGAGACTGCTCCCATGACAAGCCCGCTCGTCGCTCTCACCGGGGTCACCGGCCACGTCGGCCGGCGCGTGGCGCACCGCCTGGCCGCTGCCGGCGTCCCGCTGCGCCTCGTCGCCCGCGATCCTGCCAAGGCACCGCCGATCCCCGGTGCGGATATCGCGGCCGCGGCCTACGACGACGGCGACGCGATGCGCCGCGCCCTGACCGGGGCCGGGGCGGTCCTGTTCGTCTCGGGTCGCGAGGCCGCCGACCGGCTGGAGCACCACCGCCGCGTCGTCGAAGCCGCTGCCAACGCCGGGGTGGAGCGGGTCGTCTACACGTCTTTCGTCGGCGCCGCCCCGGACGCCACCTTCACCTTCGCCCGCGATCACTTCCACACCGAGAACATGATCCGCGACGCGGGCCTGGGCTTCACCTTCCTCCGCGACTCCCTCTACCTGGACTACGTACCGTTCCTGGCCGGGGCCGACGGCGTCATCCGCGGGCCGGCCGGCGACGGGGTGCTCGCTCCGGTCAGCCGCGACGACGTGGCTGACGTGGCCGCCGCCGTACTCCTCGACCCGGCGGGGCACACCGGGCGGACGTACCAGCTCACCGGGCCCGCGCTGATCAGCCTCGCGGACGCGGCGGCGGGGTTGTCGCGGGTCACCGGGCGGGAGGTCAGCTACCTCGCCGAGACCCTGGAGGATGCCTATGCCTCCCGGGCTTCCTTGGGCGCGCCGGACTGGGAGGTCGCCGGCTGGGTGAGCTCCTACGCGGCCATCGCCAGCGGAGAGCTCGCGGTCGTGACCGACGACGTCGAGCGGGTGGCCGGCCACCCACCCGTCGGGCTCCCGGAGTTCCTGGGCGCTCATCCGGAGAGCTGCCAGCACCTGGCGCCGGCTTCACGTGATGAAATGGGTCATGTGAGCATCGAGCCAAGCGACGGGCGGAGATCCCCGAGGAGCGCCCGTTGAGGGTCCTGTCGGCGGTATTCGGCACCATCCTCTTCGTCATCGGCCTCGCGATGCTCAGCTTCGGCGTCGCCACCACGTTCGGCGCTGCCGGCAACGCGGTGAGTCCGGACGCGGACTGGATCTGCACGCCCAACGGGACGGTGCAGACCTGCCGCTACCTCAGCGGCTCCATGCCGCAGACCCAGATCGACGTCACTGCGAGCTTGGCGGTCGTCATCATGGGAGCAGCCCTGGCAGTCTGCGGCACGATCTTCGTGCTGATCGGGACCAACCGCTCGGCTCAAGTCCGATTGCCGGCCCCGGTTCCGTACGGCCCGCCCTTCACCGGGCAGCCGGGCCAGCCGCCCGGCGCGCCGCCCGCCCTGCGCCCCTACCCGCCGCAGGGCTGATCCAACGGCGTGCCGGGCAGCACCACCCGGCTATGTCGCGGCCAGCGGCACCGCCTGCCGATGGGACCGGATGACCGTTCGGACCACGACTGCCAGCGCCACGGCGGACAGAGCGGCGAGAGTCACCCCAGCGACGTGCAGGGACGTGAGTGGCCCGAGCAAGGCCACGCCGAGCGCCGCTCCGGCCTGCCGGGCGGCATTCAGGGCCCCTTGCGCCGATGCGGCATAGTCCGATGGAGCGGCCACCGCCACGTCGGCGGTTGCTGCGGGGATGGTCGTCGTGCTCGCGAGGACGAGCGCGATCTCGGCCACTACCAGCCATACCAACGGTGAGTTCAGTCCGACACCGGCCAGCAGCAGGCCGGCCAGGACGTCGCAGGCCAGGCCGAAGACGATCAGCCGCCGCGCGCCGAAGTACGCGACGAGCCGGCCGGTGAAGATCGGCAGCACGCACATCGGCAGGGTCATCGGGATGAACACCAGCCCGGTGCTCAACGCGCTGAGCCCGCGCTGGCGTTCGTACCAGAGGGTGAGGGTGAACAGCATGCCGTAGAAGACCAGGCTCGCGGTGGACGCGGCGAGAACGTCGGTACGGACGGCCGGCCTGGCCAGGAGTGCCGGTGGCAGCACCGGGTGCTCGGCCCGCCGTTCGACGCCGACGAGGGCCGCGAGCGCNNCGCCGCGACCGCGACGACGAGGGAGGCGATCGGCGCCGGTCGCGCCCAGCCGTTCGTGCCGCCGTCGATGAACCCGAAGGTCAGGCTGCCCAGGGCGACGATCGACAGGGCGATGCCGAGCCGATCGAGCGGCCGGATCTTCGGCGGGACGATGTTGGCCACCCCGACCACCAGCAGGAACGACACTGCCGCGATCGGCGGGGTCACGAGGAAGATCAGTCGC
>QHCA01000190.1 GCA_003244095.1 Pseudonocardiales bacterium
GCGATGAACACCGGCAGCGCGTTGACGAACGCTACCTGCGCGTCGATGGCGCACTGGGCGTAGAACTTCGCGGCGTCCTCGGACCCGACGGGCAGGTAGCAGACGAGTACGTCGACCCGGGCCTGGCGCAGCGCTGCCACGACGTCGACCGGTGCGTCGTCGCTCTCCTCGACCATGGTGCGGTAGTACTTGCCGAGCCCGTCGAGGGTGTGCCCGCGCTGCACCGTGATGTTGAGCGGCGGCACGTCGGTGATCTTGATCGTGTTGTTCTCGCTCGCCACGATCGCCTCGGACAGGTCGCGGCCGACCTTCTTGGCGTCGACGTCGAACGCGGCGACGAACTCGATGTCGCTGACGTGGTACGGGCCGAACCGCACGTGCATGAGGCCGGGCACCCGCGCCTGGGGATCGGCATCGCGGTAGTACTCCACGCCCTGCACCAGCGAGGCGGCACAGTTGCCGACGCCGACTATGGCTACGCGTACGGAACCCATCAGTGGGGCCCTCCTTCTGTGTGTTTGTCTACTGCTCGGGATGAGTGACGGTCGGGGGTGTGCCGGCCCGCTCGTTGGCGATGAGTTCGTTGAGCCAGCGGACCTCGCGGTCCACCGAGTCCAGGCCGTGGCGCTGGAGTTCGAGGGTGTAGTTGTCGAGCCGCTCGCGGGTACGGGACAGGGCGGAGCGCAGGCCCTCGCGGCGCTCCTCGACCCGGCGGCGGCGGCCCTCCAGGATGCGCATCCGCACCGAGGCGTCGGTCTGCGCGAAGAAGGCGAAGTGCACGCCGAAGCCCTCGTCCTCGTAGGCATCGGGGTGGACCTCGGCGAGCAGCGTCTGGAACCGCTCCTTGCCCTCAGCGGTGAGCTTGTAGGCGATCTTGCCGCGCCGGCTCGCCAGCGGTTTGGGCTCCACGGCCGGGTCGGGCGCGTCCTCGCTGATCCAGCCGGCGTCGCGCATGCGGCGCAGGGTGGGGTAGAGCGAGCCGTAGGAGAATGCCCGGAACATCCCGAGCTGGCTGTTGAGCCGCTTTCGCAACTCGTAGCCGTGCATCGGGGTCTCGTGCAGCAGGCCGAGAATGGCGAACTGAAGCACTCCGGCCGCCCCCTCGTCATCTCGATGTCGTGGGGTGGTCATCAATCCGATGTATCACCCCGATACATCGCCCACCATAGACACGGCTTTCGAAACGTGCAACCAGCCCGCCCTCCGACCCCACGACTTCCGGGAACTTGCTGCTTTGGGCGCCCCCAAAGCGGCGTCTTCCGGGAAGTTGCTGGGTGGCGGCGGGCCGGGTGGCTTCGATCTTCGGGGGCATCCCGGTACCCTTGCCGGGGTGGGAACCCGCCGGGCGATCGTCGACTATGCGCTGCAGCGCCGTACGCTGCTCGCCGACCTCTACGCCGGCCGGGTCAGCGCGACCGAGGTCTGTGACGCCACGCCCTACCTGGTCCGGGCGGCGACCTACCACGGGGAGCGCACCCAGACGCCCTGCCCGGTGTGCCGGCGTGAGCCGGTGTGGCACGTCAACTACGTCTACGGCGACGAGCTCAAGGCGGCGGCGGGACAGGCCAAGCGGGCCGAGGAGCTGTCCCGGATGGAGCGGCAGTACTCCGCCTTCCGGGTCTACGTGGTGGAGGTCTGCCGCGGTTGCGGGTGGAACCATCTGGCCAGATCGTTCGTGCAGGGCGGGAAGGGCGGGGAGCCGGGCGACTCGGGTGAAGGGGTTGTGCAGGCCCGGTAATGATGTGCGTGAGGGCGCACCCCCCGTTTGGGCTTCGGCGGGCCGACCATGCATGGTGGAGGGGTGAGCCTCCCGCCCGCAGGCGCCGATCCCGGCTCGATCCTGCCGCCGCAGAGCCCGCGGAAGTCCCATCGGCGGTCGAAGCGTGCGGCGCGCCAGGAGCGCAACCCCGCCAAGAGCCAGAAGCGGCGGCGGCGGCGCCAACGGCTGGCCTTCATCGCCAGCGGGCTGACCCTCTTCATGGCCTGCGGGCTGCTCGGGGTGGTCTACGGCGCCACCCGCGTGCCGTTGCCGGCCGAGGTGCACAACAAGCAGAGCTCGATCATCTACTTCGCCGACGGCCGCAACGAGCTGGCCCGGATCGGTGCGCAGAACCGCGCGGACATCAAGCTGAGCAGCGTGCCCAAGAGCGTCCAGCTGGCGGTCCTCGCGGCGGAGGACCGCAACTACTACAGCGAGAGCGGCATCTCCCCCAAGGGCATCGCGCGGGCCATCTGGGCGAACCTGCGCGGCAAGGACCTGCAGGGCGGCTCGACGATCACCCAGCAGTACGCCAAAAACGCCTACCTCGACCAGCAGCGCACCTTCACCCGGAAGTTCCGCGAGATCGTGATCGCGGTCAAGCTGGACCGCTCCTACTCCAAGGACCAGGTCCTGGAGTGGTACCTCAATACCATCTACTTCGGCCGCGGCGCCTACGGGATCGAGGCGGCCGCCGAGACCTACTTCGGGGAGCCGGCGAGCAAGCTGACCCTCGAACAGGGGGCGGTGCTGGCCTCGAGCATCCGCTCACCCGCCCGCTACAACCCGCAGGAGCATCCGCAGGCCGCCCGGGACCGCTGGCAGTACGTCCTCGACGGCATGGTGAGCCAGCGGTGGCTGACGCCGGCCCAGGAGACGCAGGCCCGCTACCCGGTCGTGCGGCCGGTGGGGTCGAGCCAGTTCAACAACCTGTCGGGTTCGCGTGGCTACATCGTGCGCCAGGTGTCCAAGGAGCTCGAGGCGCAGGGCATCACCGACGAGGTCGTTCGGCGGGCCGGCCTGAAGGTGATCACCACTATCGACAAGCAGTCGCAGACCGCCGCCGTCGACGCGGTCGCGTCGACCTTCGCCGGCCAGCCGGCCGACCTGCGCCAGGCGCTGGTGGCGATCGAGCCGGGCACCGGGGCGGTCAAGGCCTACTACGGCGGCAAGATCGGCAACGGCGCGCTGGACTACGCGTCCCATTCCTACCAGCCCGGATCATCGATCAAGCCGTACGTGCTCGCCGAAGCCCTCGCCCAGGGGATCAGCCTGCGGTCCTTCTGGAACGGCACCTCTCCGCAGGACTTTCCGGACCGTACGGCTCCGGTCTACAACAGCGGCGACGGCCGTGGCAGCCAGTGCGCCCACTGTGACCTGATCCGATCCACCGTGCTGTCCCTGAACACCGTCTACTACGCGCTCACCGCCAAGGTCGGCGCGCAGAAGGCCGCGCTGCTGGCCAAGGCGGCCGGGATCCGCTCGCTTGCCGGCCAGCCGATCGACAACTTCGTGAACTCCGGGAAGCTGTCCAACGGCTTCGGCATCGGGCAGTTCGAGATCACCCCCATCGACCAGGCCGACGGGTTCGCCACGTTCGCCGACGGCGGGGTGCAGCACGACCCGTACTTCGTGGAGAAGGTCGTGCGGATCGACACCGGAGAGGTCGTGTACCAGCACCAGAAGTCGGACGGCAAGCGGGCGTTCGCCCCCGATGTCGCCGCGGACGCCGGCTACGCCATGCAGCAGGTGGTGCGCACCAGCGCCAACCGGCTCGCAGGTGCGCGCCCGGCGGCGGCCAAGACCGGCACCGCGGAGGACCCGAACGCCAACCAGACGGGCGGCAACGGCGGCGGCAACAGCGCCGCCTGGATGTGCGGCTTCACCCCGCAGCTGGCGGCGGCGGTGTGGGTCGGCCACGACAACCTCAAGACACCGCTGGTCACCAACACCGGCCGGCAGATCTACGGCTCCGGCCTGCCGGGTGCGACGTGGAAGGCGTTCATGGACGGCGCCCTGAAGAATCAGCCGATCAGGACGTTCCCCCCGGCGGCCAACATCGGCAAGCGCGACGCGGGCAACGACAACCCGCCGCCGCCGCCGTCACCGCCGCCATCGCCGTCACCGCCGCCGGTGCCGTCGGCCAGCCCGCTGCCGTCGCCGCTCCCGAGCCCGACGCCCTCGCCGCGCCCGACGAAGACGAGATGCCCGACCTTCCCCGCCTGCCGGCCGCCGCCACACGCCCCGCGCAGCACGGCCGGCCCGCCATGACCCGCGACCTGACTTGAGCGGGACCGTCCCGGCAACGGCGGCGGACCCGGTCGTACTCGGCCTGTCGGAGGCGATCGGCGGCCCGCCCGGCCGGCACGCTTCCACTGCCGGCCACCGGTTCTGGAGCCCGGTGCGGGTCATCCTCGCCATGGCACTGCTCGTGCTCGCGGCCGCCTGGGTGCAGAAGGCGCCGTGCCGCGATGCCGCGTGGGCGCACGAGTACCAGTACACCCATGCCTGCTACACCGACGTGTTCGCCCTCTACTTCGCCGAGGGCCTGGACAAGGGCCAGGTGCCCTACCTCGACCACCCGGTCGAGTACCCGGTCCTGACCGGCGGGGTCATGGCGGCCGTCGCGGCGGTGACGCGTCTGCTCGACCATCAGACTCCGGCCCGTACCTTCTTCGACCTGACCGCCCTGCTCCTCGCGGCGTCGGCACTGGTGACCGGGTGGGCGCTGGCCCGGCTGCACCGGCGGCGGCCCTGGGACGCGGCGATGCTGGCCCTGGCACCGGCGATGGTGGTGACCGCGTACGTCAACTGGGACCTGTTCGCGGTCGCGCTGGCGACGACGGCGCTGCTCGCCTGGGCCCGAAAACGGCTGGTGCTGGCCGGCGTCCTGCTCGGGCTGGCCATCGCCGCGAAGTTCTACCCCCTGCTGTTCCTCGGCCCGATGTTCCTGCTGTGCCTGCGGGTCGGCAAGCTGCGGGCCTTCGCCACCACCGCGGCCGTGGCCGGCCTGACCTGGTTCGCGGTCAACGAGCCGATCCGGCACGCCGCCCCGGAGTCGTGGAACCGCTTCTTCGAGCTGAGCCGGACGCGGGGCGTCGACTGGGGCACCTTCTGGTACGGCCTGCGGCACGTGATGGGTGGGCGCTCGCTGGACGCCCACGTGCCCGCGGGCGGGTCACCGGTGCGGCTCAACATCGCCGTGGCGGTGGCCCTGACGCTCGGCTGTCTGTGCATCGCCCTGCTGACCCTGGCCGCTCCCCGGCGCCCGCGGCTGGGCCAGCTGCTGTTCCTCGTGGTGGCGGTGTTCCTGCTGACCGGCAAGGTGTGGTCGCAGCAGTACGTGCTCTGGCTGATCCCGTTGGCCGTCCTGGCCCGGCCGCGGTGGGGCGCCTTCCTGGCGTGGCAGGTCTGCGAGCTGGCGTACTTCCTGGCGTTCTACTACGAGCTGGTGGGGGCCGCCCGCGGCGCGCCGGTGATCCCCGAGTGGCTGTTCATCTTCGCGGCGACCGGCCGCGCCGCCGGGCTGGTGGTGCTGTGCGGGTTCGTGGTCGTCGACGTGCTGCGGCCGGGCAACGACCCGATCCGGGCCGACGGCGTGGAGGACGACCCGATCGGTGGGGTCCTCGACGGTACGGAGGACGTGTTCACGCTGGCTGATGTAGCCGCCTGAGGCATCTCGGGCTGTTAGCGTTTCGGCCCGTGGACCCGCGACGCGGACTCGGACTCGCGCTCCTGTGCTGCGCGCTGTTCACCGGCCTGGGATTCCTGCTCAAGGCGCCGTGCGGCCCCGACTACAACGGCCGGCGAGACAGGCTGCTGTGCAGCAACGACATCCAGGTCCTGTACTTCACCCGGGGCATCGCCGACCACGCCTTCCCGTACATTCACGGCCACCTGGTCACCACGCCGGACGGCGGCGCCGACCTGCGCGGCGGGGCGATCGAGTACCCGGTCCTGACCGGGCTGGTCACCTGGCTGCCCGGCCTCCTCGCCACGGACTCCGCGTCCTACCTCGGCTTCACCGCCATCCTGCTGGCGCCGTTCAGCCTGGTGACCGCGTGGCTGCTCTTTCGCTGGGTCCGGCTGCGCGCCTACTACTACGCGGCGGCGCCACCGCTGATCTGGTATTCCTTCCACAACTGGGACCTGCTCGTCGTCGCGGCGACGGTGGCCGCCTTCTACCAGTGGTGGAAGCACCGGATGATCGCCGCGGCGATCCTGTTGGGCGTCGGCGGCGCGGTCAAGCTGTGGCCGCTGTTCTTCCTGGCACCGCTCGTCCTGGCCCGACTGCGCGACCGCGCCCGGATCGACGCCCTGCTCGTCCTGCTCGCCGGGGCCGGCACCTTCGCGCTGATCAACCTGCCGTTCGTCCTGGCCAACCCGGGCGGCTGGTGGGCGTCGTATGAGTTCCAGGCGCTGCGCAACGCCGATGTCACCACCAACAGCATCTGGTACTGGGCCTTCCCACCGGACGGCCTCGGGCGCGGCACCCTGAACGTGCTGGTCCCGGTCCTGCTCGCGGTGGCCTTCCTGATCGCGTTGGGCTACGGCTGGGTACGCGGGCGGCGCGAGGACGGCTACCCGTTCCTCGGCGTCAGCGCGGCGATGCTGGTCGCGTACCTGCTGCTCAACAAGGTGCACTCACCGCAGTACGCCCTGTGGCTCCTGCCGTTCTTCGTTCTGCTGCGGGTGCGCTGGGGCTGGTGGGCGGCCTACATGACGCTGGACGCGGTGCTGTACGTCGGGCTGTTCCGGTGGTTCTACGACCTGTCCCGCGGGGTGGATTTCGGGCTGGCCAAGCAGGCGCTGATCATCGGCGTGTGGGGCCGGGCGGCGATGCTGGTGCTGATGTTCGTGCTGTTCCTGCGGGCCGAGGCGGCCGTGCCGGAGCCGCAGGAGGCGGAGTCGTGGCGCTCGGCCGAGCTCGGCCGAGCTGCGCCGGTCAGCGGTCCAAGCGGTAGACCCAGTCACCGCCGCTGACCTGCTCGCGGTGCAGGGCCAGGCCGTCGACCGGGCGGCTCTCGGCACCCTGCCACGGCGAGCCGAACGCGTAGCCGGGCAGCAGCACCACCGTGCGCACCCCGAGGTCTCGCAGGAAGGCAACCGAGGCCGCGTCGGGGAACCCCGCCACCCGCTGCCGCAGCTCGCCGATCTGCCGCGGCTCGATGCTGGAGCTGCCGTTGACCACCTCCGGCCAGGACTGCGTGGACCAGGTCATCGTCGCCGCATCGTGGAACCCGTCGCTGGGCAGCACGAGCACCGGTGCCTGGACGCCGCGCAGGGCAGCCGGCAGCGGCGGCACTGCGGGGTGCGCGACCGTACCCAGCCCTTCGAGGGTCACCGCCAGCGGCAACACCAGGACCAGCGTCGCCCACCCGCGACCCCGGGGTAACCGCTCCTGCAGTCCGGTCACGGCGTAGGCGGCCAGCAGGCCCAGGGCCAGGGTCGTGTAGAGCACCAGCCGGCCGGTCGTGCGGTCGCTCTCCCAGCCGGGCAGCTGCCGCTGCATCGGCAGGATCGTGTAGCGCCCGCCGGCGAACGTCGTGCCCAGCCCCAGGAGCACGCTGCCGACCACCGCGGCAGCCAGCCACAGCCGGCGGCGCACCGGCGCGGCGCCCAACGCCAGGCCGGCCGCGGCCAGGATCAGCAGCATGAGCCCGGGCAGCAGCGCCATCTCCCCGGGCCACCGCAGGTCGGCCCGCACGGCCGCCTGCGCCGCCCCCCAGACCCTCGACTGCTGTGGCGCGACCAGGTAGCCCGACAGCGGCGGGGGGGAGAACGCCCCC
>QHCA01000191.1 GCA_003244095.1 Pseudonocardiales bacterium
GCATCCTCGCCCGCGCCTGGCTGCACGTCATCTGGCGCTGCTGGCAAGACCGCGTCAGCTACAACCCCGCACGACACGGCGCCCTCCAACGCATCCTCAACCAAGACCAACAAGCGGTGGTGGCTTGACACAGGGCTACTCATGAGGTTACGCGCCCGATCCTCGGGGGGCGCGCCGAGTTGGCGCGTGGTGGGGTACTCCACCGGTACCAGGCTGAGCTCGTCGCGGAGGCGCTGCATCGCCAGCTCGTGCCGGTCCGGGAACATCCCCGGAGCGGCGAAAGACGGTGACAACACCGCCACCCGGTCGCCAGGTGTCGCGGGCGGCGGCGCGGTCAGGTTGGGACGCATGGACCCATCCCACCGCATCCGGGTCCAGCGTCACCGGCCGACCGGCTCAGCCTCGGCCCGGACGACCCAGAACGAAGGTGAAAGGATTGCGGCATGTCGTTCAGCGCCGACCCGCCCGCGACCGCAGCCTGGCAACATCAGGAGGCCCGCTCGGGCT
Organism: Pseudonocardiales bacterium; assembly: GCA_003244095.1. Classification (GTDB taxonomy): domain Bacteria; phylum Actinomycetota; class Actinomycetes; order Mycobacteriales; family QHCA01; genus QHCA01. Next base: position 508 of record QHCA01000191.1, read on the forward strand.
TCGAGGTCGCCTGCTTCGTGGTCCTCGACGAGGGCTATCGCATCTGCGGGTGCACGACCGCCGTCCAGGACGGCCAAAGCTGGACCGTGGACTACACGATCACGCTGGATGCGACCTGGACGTCCCGAAGCGCCCGCGTCACCGGACGGTCCGTCACCGGCGTGCACTCGGTGGTACTTCAGGCCGACGGCGCCGGGCGCTGGCTGGTCGACGGCGAAGCCGCGCCCCGTCTGGACGGCTGCCTCGACGTGGACCTGGAGTCCTCTGCCATGACCAACGCTCTCCCCGTGCACCGCATGAGCCTTCCGGTTGACGCCCGAGCGGCCGCCCCCGCCGCGTACGTCCGCGTGCCCGACCTCTCGGTCGAACGGCTGGAACAGGAGTACGTCCGCATGACGGACGAGGACTCGTACCAGCGCTACGACTACACGGCTCCCTCGTTCGCGTTCAATTCCCAACTGGTCTACGACACGTCAGGTCTGGTACTCGCCTACCCCGGGATCGCGGTCCGCGCAGCCTGAGCCGCCAGGCTGTCGCCCGGTCACCGGCGCGTCTCTTGACCGTCACCGTCCGTTCTCGACCGGTTGGCCGCACGGACAACTTGGGAGCGTTGGCTCCTGACTGAGCCACGGAGATGCCAGCAACGCCACGGTACGCCCAGCCGAGGAGGGACCATGCGGGTCGACCAGCGCAAGCGTGCGGCGGGGCGGATCCGGCGGACAGCGCTCGCGGGCGTGACGGTCACCGTGCTGCTCGCTTGCGCTACCACCGCATTGGCCGCCATAGGTCCGCAGCGTGTCCCCGGTCCCCAGGGCAACGGCACGTCGGTGACGCCGTACGGCTGGACGGTGACCCCGGCCGGGCGCCAGGTGACCTTGGGCGACAAGCCGTTCGGTACCGCGAAGAGCCCCGACGGCAAGACGATCCTGGTCAGCAACGACGGGCAGTACAAGCAATCGCTCATGGTGCTCGATGCCGCGACCGGCGCGGTTCGGCAGACGATCTCCTACACCTCGCCCGAGGGCCTGTTCGTGGGCGTGGCATTCAGCCCGGACGGCACACACGTGTACGCCTCAGCGGGCGGGAACAACAAGGTGCGCGTCTATGACGTGCTGGCGGACCGGACGCTGGTCGAGGGCGCGCCGATCCCGCTGCCGACGATCGACCCGGCAGGGGTCACGGTCAACCACTTTCCCGCCGGTGTCGCCGTGTCCGCCGACGGACGCACGGTGTGGACCGCGAACAGCCTGTCCGACTCGGCGTCCATCATCGACGTCGCTACGCGAACGGTCCGCGTCGCGCCGGTCGGCCCCAACCCGTACGCGGTCGCACTCAGTCCTGACGGCCACCGGGCCTACGTCTCCAACTGGGGCGCGGCCAGCGTCAGTGTCCTCGACGCCGCGAGCGGGGCGACCGAGGGTGTCATCCCGGTCGGTGAGCACCCGAGTGCGCTGCTCGTCAACCCCAAGCGCGACGAACTGTACGTCGCCGACACCGACAGCGACCAACTCTCGGTGATCGGCCTCCAGCACAACACGGTGACCCGCACGATCGAACTCGCCCCGTACCACCACGCGCCGGTCGGCAGCAACCCGAACGCCCTCGCCCTCGCCCCCGACGGGGCGACCCTCTACGTCGCCAACGCCGGCGCGGACGACGTCGACGTCGTCCGCCTCGCCGGGTCGACGCCCGGCCGCGGCAGATCTGGCGACGTCGTCGCCGGCCGCATCCCGACCGGCTGGTACCCGACCGGCGTCGAGGTCTCCGACGACGGCGGCACGATCTACGTCGCCAACGCCAAGGGCCTGGGCGCCGGACCGAACCCGAACGGCCCGAATCCCTACACCGACGCCCAGCGCCGACCCAGCGACGAATTCGCCGCCCAGTACGTCGGTTCGATGATCAAGGGCACGCTGTCGGTCATCCACACGCCCGACGCCAAGGCGCTCGAGCGTGAGACGGCCCAGGTGGCCCGCAACAACCATTACCCCGCTGGCGGTAACCCCGAGGACACCGGGGCGCAGCAGTCGAACTCTGTCGTGCCGCGGCACCCCGGCGACCCGAGCCCGATCACGCACGTCATCTACGTGGTCAAGGAGAATCGCACCTACGACCAGGTGCTCGGCAGCCTCGGCAAGGGCAACGGTGACCCGGCCCTGAACCTCTTCGACGATTCCAGCGCTCCGAACATCCGCGGCCTGGCGCGCAGGTACGTGACCCTGGACAACTTCTACGCGGCGGCCGAGGTGTCGGCAGACGGTTGGAACTGGTCGACGGCCGCTACGGCCAACACCTACACCCAGAAGACCTGGGAAGCGAACTATTCCGACAACGGCGGCCGGAACCACCCCTACCAGTACGAGGGGGGCACATTCGCCACGGCGCCGGGGAGGACGCCGGACAACTCCTACCTGTGGGACGCCCTGGACAGCGCCGGTGTCTCCTACCGCAACTTCGGGTTCTGGCGATTCGGCACCGGACCCGTGGCGTCGACCGCGCCGAACCTGGCCGCCCACACCGAACCGACCTACCCGGGCTACGACCTGACGATCAGCGACCAGACCCGCATGGACGCCTACACGGCGGCCTTCCACCAGTTCGAGGCGACCGGCAGCATGCCGAGCATGCAGTTCGTCCGGCTACCGCAGGACCACACCCGCGGTACGACACCGGGCGCACCGACGCCCAGGGCCATGGTCGCCGACAACGACCTCGCGGTCGGCCGCCTGGTCGACCTGGTCTCGCACTCGAGGTTCTGGAGGAACACGACGATCTTCGTCGTCGAGGACGACGCGCAGGCAGGCCCTGACCACGTCGACGCGCACCGCACCGAAGCGCTCGTGATCAGTCCGTACACCCAGCACCACGCGGTGGACTCGACGTTCTACAGCACCGTCTCCATGCTGCGCACGATGGAACTCTTCGCCGGCATCAAGCCGCTCACCCAGTTCGACGCAGCGGCTGTCCCGATGCTCAACACCTTTCGCGGGCGGCCGGACTACCAGCCCTACACCGCGCAGGTGCCGGCCCAGTCGCTGACCGAGACCAACAGCGCCACGGCGCCGATGGCCGCCCAATCAGCGGCCATGGACTTCTCCGCGGCCGACCTCGCCGACGACCAACTGCTCAACCGGGCGATCTGGCAGAGCGTCAAGGGCGCGGGCAGCGTCATGCCCGCCGGCCGGCACGCCGCACCTCGCAGCACACCGGACGACTGAGGCTCAGTCACGGTCGACAGGAGGTTCGGGAGGCACCCGTGCCACGGCGAGCAGGTGAGGGCCGAGGCCGAGCAGCTCGGGCACGCGTTGCACGGCTCGCGCGGAGGCGAAGACCACCTCGCGGTCCACCGGATCGGCCAGCCGCTGTTCGAGGTCGGGCAGGGCGAACGCCAGCCCCTCCACACTGACGAGGTCATCGACGGCCAGGCCGGCCTCCTCGATCTCCGCACGAAGCTCGCCCGGGCGGTGGGCATAGCCACAGAAGGACCCCGGGAATAGCGGCGACATCACGCCATCGCCCTCCATCCGGTCGACCATGGCAGCCATGTCGGCGTGCCGTCCGTAGAGTCGGTTGACCAGCAGGCCGTGCAGCCGCGGCGCCCACCTCGAGATGGCGGCGACGAAGACCGGCGCGCCCGGCCGGGCGATCCGGCGAGCCTCGGCGAGCGCCTGGAGCCGGTCGGCGCGCGCGTAGAGGTGGTAGAGCGGGCCGAGAAGCAGGACCGCGTCGACCGATGAGTCGGCCAGGTCGAGACGGCGGGCGTCTGCCACGGCCGTGTCGACGCCGGGCGGGTCGCCGGCGGTGCTGCGCAGGTGCTCGACGTGTGCCGGCATGAGGTCCCGGTGGTGCACCCGGTGGCCACGCGCTGCGAGCCACAGCGAGTAGCGGCCGGGGCCGCCGCCGATGTCGGCGACGACGGCCGGCGACGCCGGCAGGAGGGCGCCGACAACCTCGACGGTCCGCCCGAACTCCACCCGGCCCAGCGGCTCGTCCAGCCGGTCGGCCTCGCCGCCCAGGTCGTAGTACGCGGTCGCATCAGCCACTGCCGGATCAGTCACCGTGCCATCCTGCTGCCACCGGGCCACCGGGCCACCGGCGACACCCGGTTTCAGGGCTTGAGGCCCAGCAGGGCGTCGACGGTGTCGCGGACCAGTCCCGGCGCGCCGGGGTCATCACCGCCGCGGGTCATGGCCTCCAGTGCCCAGCCGTCGACGGCCTCAAGCGCACCCCGCGTGTCGAGGTCGTCGGCCAGGTGCTGTCGTACCGACGCCAGGGTGGACTGGGCATCCGGCCCGGTTTCGCAAGCCACCGCGGCCCGCCACCGGGCCAGCCGCCCGGCGGCCTCGTCGAGCATTTCCGAGGTCCAGTCGCGGTCGGCGCGGTAGTGCCCGGTCAGCAGCGCGAGGCGGATCTCGACGGGCTCGATCCCGTCGGCCCGCAACCTGCTGACGAGCACCAGGTTTCCCTTGCTCTTGGACATCTTCTCGCCGGCCAGGCCGATCATCCCGGTGTGCACGTAGTGCCGGGCGAACGGCCGGGTAGCGCACGCGACCTGGGCGTGAGCGGCCGAGGACTCGTGGTGCGGGAAGATCAGGTCGTTGCCGCCGCCCTGGACGTCGAAGCCCATGCCCAGCCGGTTGACCGCGATGGCCGCGCACTCGACGTGCCAGCCCGGCCGGCCCGGGCCGAGCGGCGACGGCCAGGACGGCTCCCCGGTCCGCTCCGCTCGCCAGAGCAGCGGATCGAGCGGATCCTTCTTGCCGGGCCGGTCAGGGTCCCCCCCGCGCTCCCCCGCCAGCCGCAGCATGGTCGGCACGTCGTAGCCGCCGATGGCACCGAAGCGGGGTTCGGCCGACACCGAGAAGTAGATGTCCCGTTCGACGTCGTAGGCCGCGCCGGCAGCGCGGAGCAGCGTCACGAACGCGGCGATCTCGTCGATCGCCTCCACCGCGCCGACGAAGTGCGCCGGCGGCAGGATCGACAGTGCGCTCATGTCGGCGCGGAACACCGCGGTCTCGCGCTCGGCCAGCGCACGCCAGTCCTCGCCGTTACGCTGCGCCCGCTCCAAGAGCGGGTCGTCGACGTCGGTCACGTTCTGCCCGTACACCACGTCGTGCCCGGCGTCGCGCCACATCCGGTTGACCAGGTCGAAGGCCAGGTAGGTGGCGGCGTGACCCAGGTGGGTAGCGTCGTATGGTGTGATGCCGCAGACGTACATCCGCGCGACGGGGCCGGGCGCCGTCGGGCGTACCTCGCGAGTGGCGGTGTCGTAGAGCCGCAAGGGAACGCCGCTGCCGGGCAGCCGAGGAATCTCCGGTGCCGTCCACGCCTGCATGCCGCCAGCCTAACGAGCGCGGTCAGAACGGGGGCCAGGGCACCGCCGGCCAGTCACCCGACGGCACCGGGTGCCGGCCGCTGTCGAGCAGGCACTCGACCCGCCGACTGACCAGCGAGACCTCCGCCCGGGTGAGCAGCTCGTGCAGGCCAGCCTCCAGGGGCCCGGCCAGCTGCCCGCGCAGCGCGGTCAGTACGTCGACCGCCTCGTCGGTCAGCGCGGCGCCGGCCCAGCCCCACAGCAGGGTGCGCAGCTTGTCCTCGACGTGGAAGCACAGGCCGTGATCGCAGCCGTAGATGTGCCCATCGGGCTGCGGCAGCAGGTGACCGCCCTTGCGGTCGGCGTTGTTGACGACCGCGTCGAAGACGGCCATGCGGCGCAGGCCAGGATCGTTGCTCCGGGCCAGCGTCACGAGGTCGACGGACGGGTCAGGATCCATCCACAGCTGGCACATCCCGGGCCCGAACGGGCCGTCCCGCAGGACGGTCGGCGGCACGATCGCCCAGCC
>QHCA01000192.1 GCA_003244095.1 Pseudonocardiales bacterium
CGACTTTGCCGGGGCCCTGGGGGCGAGAGCCCGGTACGCCCGAGGCGCTGCACCGACTCAGCGACATCCTCCTGAGGGAGTACACGGTGCGGGAATTGCTGTGGTGCGCAAGCTGCGACGCGCCGTGGGTGCCGCTTCTGCTACGGCCGATGTCGCGGTATTACGTATGCTCGAAGAAGGCGTGCTCGCACCCCGCTATGCCGGCCAGACTCATGGAGTACCGGGTGTGGAGCCGGTTCGTCAGGTCGTGCGGAACTCTGGCCCAGGGCGTGCCCAAGGAGCGCCGGCATGACGTGCTGCGGCATGAGATCCGGCGGGTGGTCGTTGGGCAGGGGATGGTGCTGCGACTTGAGTGGCGGGAGTGACCTGCTGAGCTGCCAAAGCAGGCAGCCCTGGACCTCCTGCGCGACCCGCAAGCCTTGCTACAAGCGAGGCGGCACCAGTGTGAAGCGGGCCATGAACAAGATCGTCTTCACCAAACTGTTCATCGACGGCAAGGAGATCACCGGCCACGAACTCGGCCAGGCCGTACGGGATGTGGTCGAGGCCCAGCACATGACCGGGACCTTCAGCTGGGACAAGACCCGCGCGGCGACTGCCTCCACGACCCCGAATCCCAGCAACCCCATCCCGGAGGGTGAGGTTTGCGTGGTCAGAACTAGCCGAAGCGGACCTGCTCGCCCTGACCCTTGCGGGTCATGGTTCAAGTAAGGCTGTCATCGTGGGCGATACTGGGATCGAACCAGTGACCTCTCCGGTGTGAACGGAGCGCTCTCCCGCTGAGCTAATCGCCCGGGACGCGATGGGGCGAGGCTACCCGATGCCGGGAACCCACCCCGGCACTCCCCGCCAGGCGATGTAGCCGTAGGCCGCTGCTCCCACGATCGAGAGGCAGGCCAGACCCAGCAGTCCCCGCACGGCCAAGGCCTGCCGCCCTGCCCAGTCGCTCCAGGCACCGACCTTGTCCCGCGCGAAGTCGAGCAGGGAGCGGGCCCACGCGAACTCGCTCGCGAGCGCCCCGAGACCGATGAAGATGACCAGCCAGCCGGGGCCGGGCAGTGGCAGCATGACCACCCCGACCACGATGGTCGTCACGCCGACCACGGCGACGATCACCCGATAGGCGAAACCGAGCCGCTTCCTGGTCCGGATGCGCTCACGCTGGTTGCTGACAGCGGCGCGGACGCCCCGGCTCAGTTCGGCTCCGGCCCTGTCGCCAGGCCGGTCGCGACCACCTGGGACGGGCGGTCCGGAACGGCGCGGCCCGACTCCTTGCTTACGGCGAACGCGCTGAAGCCTGCGTACGGCGCCTGGCCGTCGACGGGGCGCACGTCGACCGCTGAGCGCACGACGTCGAAGGTGCCGACCGCCACTGGTGGCCGGCCGGAGCCTTGCACCGCCCACAGCACGTACGTCGTCTTCTTCCGGTCGTTGACCGGCATGCCGTCCGCGACGACCTGGACGTCGACGCCGCGCTGCTGGACGTAGCCGACCGTGCGGCTGGAGCTGTCGAGCAGTGCGGCCCGGGTACTGCTCCCGGCCATCTTCGCGATCACGTCCCGGCGCTGCGCGGCGACACGCTGAGCGTCACCGGCCCGGTTGTGCAGGACGACGTTCCAGCTGAGCAGGGCGATCAGGACGATCGCGGCGGCCATCGACATCGCCGCCGACCGGGGGACGCGCAACCAGCGGACCGGCGCCACGGGGCGGCCGGGCCGCCCGGGCGGCGGGGACTCCCCGGCATGACCGGGCTCCTCGACGGGCGGGATCATGACGCGGGTCGAGGGAACGCTGATGTCGCCGGCCGCCTTCCGGATTCGGTTGAGCAACTCCGGCGACGGGTCGATGAGCGGCACGTCGTAAGCAAGCTCGCCGAGGGCCTCCTCCGACTCCCGCACGGTGATCTGGCAGCGGTCACAGGTGGAGAGGTGCTCCACGAACGCGTGCTCCTCGCCCGGCTCCAGGCCGTGCAGCGCCCAGCCGACGGCCAGGCCGTCGAATTCGTCGTGGTCGGCCCGGCTCACAGTAGGTCGCCTGCCGTGCCGTCGTCGGCGGCAAGATCGCCGCGCAATCGGCGCATTCCGGCCAACATGCGGGTCTTCACCGTGCCCAGTGGCGTACCGGTGATCGCCGCAACCTCTCGCTGTGTGTAACCGCCGAAGTACGCGAGGGTGAGCGCCTCACGTTGTGGCGCCGGGAGACTGCCCAACGCCTTGCGCACCCGGTCGCGGCGAACACCGCCGATCGCCTCGTCGGCGACCGGGAGCGGCGCGTCGGTCAGCGCCTGCGACTCGCCCTGCTGGACCGCGCGTGCGCGGCGACGGCGCACGGCTTCCTCGCGTCGTACGGTATCGACCGATCGGTGATGCGTAAGGGACAACAGCCAGGTACCGAAGGCGCCGCGATCCGGGTCAAACTTGCCCGGATCGCGCCACAGGGCAAGGAATACCTCTTGGGCGACGTCCTCGGCGAGGCCGGTGTCGACGATGATCCGGCGAGCCAGGGAAAAAACAATGCGGCCGTATCTGGCGTACAGCTCCGCGAGTGCTGCATGCTGTCCGTCGGCGATGGAAAGCACGAGATCGACATCGCTGACGATGTCGTCTCGAGTCCGCGACGGTCTCGTCACCAAATCCCTCACAGCACGTTGTACGTCCCGAGATCCCCATTTGGACTTCGGAACCCCTACGCTACCGCCACGGCCTGTACTACCAGATTCATGCTGGACCGTACCGGAGTACGTTGCTCAGACTCGCGCCATCACGACCTGAAGGGCTCGCAGATGACGGCTCCACGCTCCACACGGGTGCATTCGCAACTCGGGTTGCGTCTGGTTGTCCCGGACGGCACCGCACTGCCGGTCACGGCAAGCCTGGAGTACGACACCTCTGATCCGTATGCCGTGCATGTCACGTTCCATACCGGTGGGCCGGGGGACGACACGCAGGTCGTCTGGACCTTTGCCCGGCAGCTGATCATCGACGGCCTCACCGGCCGGGCCGGCATCGGCGACGTCCGTGTCTGGCCGGGGTCCGACGACGGCGGCACGGTCGTTGCGCTGGCGCTGTGCTCGCCGTCCGGCGAGGCGCTGTTCGAGGTGCCTCGGGTCGCCCTGTCCGACTTCCTGAAGCGCACCTGCGCCGAGGTGCCGGTCGGGCACGAGGAGCGGCACATCGACATGGACACCGAGCTCGCGCAGTTCTTCAACGGGGTCTGAACGGGCTAACCCGTTCAGGTCAACTTTCCCACCACCCGCTCCGCCGCTGCGGCCATCTGATCGAGCCGCCGCGCGACGGACGCGATCTGCGGCGTCACCTCCCGGTCCACGTCCATCATCGGCACCTCCTGACGGATCTCGTCGCGTACCGCCGACGTCGCGGGACCGGGCACCGCGGTCGACGCTCGCAGGTCGAGCGCCTGAGCCGCGCACAGCAACTCCACGGCGACCACCGTGCGGACGTTGACCAGCACGTCGGTGGCCTTGCGGACCGCGTGCCAGCCCATGCTGACGTGGTCCTCCTGGTTGCCGCTGGTCGGGATCGTGTCGACGCTGGCCGGATGGCACAGCACCTTGTTCTCGCTGACCACCGCGGCGGCGGTGTACTGCGCCAGCATGAAGCCGGAGTTGGTCCCCGCGTCGGGTGCGAGGAACGGCGGCAGGCCGCGTGAGGTGGCCGGGTCGAGCATCCGGTAGGCGCGCCGCTCGCTGATCGAGGCGATCTCGGCCATCGCGATGGCGAGCATGTCCGCCGCGAACGCGAGCGGTTGCCCGTGGAAGTTGCCGGTCGTCATCACCTCACCGTCGGCCACGACGACAGGGTTGTCGACGACGGAGCCGAGCTCGCGCTCGATCACCCCGCGGCAGTGGGCCAGGACGTCCCGGACGGCCCCGTGCACCTGCGGGGCGCAGCGCAGGGCGTAGGAGTCCTGCACGGCGTGCCGGCTCTCACGGTGGCTGGCCATCAGCGGGCTGCCGGCCAGGAGGCGTCGCAGGTTGGCCGCACTGGCCAGCTGGCCCGGGTGCGGCCTGATCACCTGCACCCGCTCGTCGTACGGGCGGTCCGTGCCGAGCAGGCCTTCGACGCTCATCGCGCAGGCGACGTCGGCGACCCGGGTCAGCACCTCGGCGTCGTGGACGGCGAGCGCGAGCAGCACCTGCATCGGCTCGGTGCCGTTGAGCAGGGACAGGCCCTCCTTGGGCGCGAGACGGAGCGGCTCCAGCCCGTGCTCGGCGAGCAGCCGGGCGGCGGGACGGCCGAGGGGGTCGGGGGCGCCGGCCCGCCGAAGCCGCCCTTCACCGATGAGTGGGAGGGCAAGGGCGGCCAGTTGCGCCAGGTCGCCCGACGCCCCGACCGACCCCTGGCTGGGTACGACCGGCAGCAGGCCCAGCCGCAGCAGTTCGAGCAGCCGCCATGGCAGGTCGACCCGCACGCCGCTGAGGCCGGCGGCCAGCGTGCGGGCCCGCAGCAACAGCATCGCGCGCACGACGTCGTCGGCCAGGGGCTCGCCGATGCCGGCCGCGTGACTGCGGAGCAGCGCGTGCTGCATCCGGACGAGGTCCTCGCCGCTGACCGAGGTGTCCGCGAGGGCACCGAAGCCGGTCGTGACGCCGTAGACGACATCGTGGCGTCCGACCGCGTCGGCGACCACCCCTCGGCTGGGCTCCATGCGCGCCGCGACGCCGGATCCGAGCTCGACCTGCGCCCGCAAGCGGGCCACGTCCACGACGTCGTCGACAGTCAGCGGCTCTCCGGTGACGACAAGGGTGCGCATGGCGCGAAGCTATCTGGTACGCCGCGGCCGTACGATGACCGCCCATGGCCCGCGTCCCGGCACTCGTGCTCGCGCTCTTGGTGGCCGGCGTGGTGGCCGGCTGTTCGGGCCCGGCGGCCGAGCCCTCCGCCGCACCGTCGCCCGCGGCCCGGCCGGCGGTCCTGGCCGCCCCCTCCCCACGCCCGGCCGGCCAGCCGGCGGGTGACGTGACGCTCGCGTTCGCCGGCGACGTGCACTTCGCCGGGCGGGTGGCGCCGCGCCTGCAGAACCACCCCCGCGACGTCCTCGGGCCGATCGGGGCCGTGCTGGCCAGGGCCGACATCGGCATGGTCAACTTCGAGAGCGCCATCACCGAGCGCGGCACTCCCGAGCCCAAGCAGTTCCACTTCCGGGCCCCGCCGTCGGCCCTCACCGCGCTGGCCGCGACCGGTGTCGACGTCGTGACGATGGCCAACAACCACGGCGTGGACTACGGCACGGTCGGCCTGGCCGACACCCTGGCCGCCGTCAGGACGTCGAAGCTGCCGGTGATCGGCGTCGGCGCCAATGCGGCGCAGGCCTACGCGCCCTACCTGACCACGGTCCGCGGCACCCGCGTCGCGATCATCGCCGCCAGCCAGATCAGTGACCGCACGGCGGTGGCCTGGACCGCGACCACAACCCGGCCGGGCATCGCAACGGCCTTCGAGATCGACCGGCTGGTCGCTGCGGTGAAGGCAGCACGGACCCTGGCCGACGTAGTGGTCGTCTACCTGCACTGGGGCACGGAGGGTCAGGCGTGCCCGAACCCCGCCCAGGTCACCGTCGCCCGGCAACTGGCCGCGGCCGGCGCCGACGCGGTCGTCGGCACGCACGCCCACCTGCTGCTGGGCGCGGGGTGGCAAGGCAGGACCTATGTCGCGTACGGCCTGGGCAACTTCCTGTGGTGGCGGGACGACGCCTACTCCAACGACACCGGCGTGCTTACCCTGCGGGTGCGCCCGCACCGCGTGGTGAGCGCCGTCCTGACCCCTGCCCGGATCGACGACGGTGGGGTGCCACTGCCGGTCACCGGGTCGGAGGCGGCCCGGATCCTGACGAAGTTCCGCGGGCTGGGCGGGTGCTCACACCTCAGCCCTACGCCGCAAGGGTGAGCCGGCAGCCGAACACCTCGGCCAGTCCCGCGATCCCGCTCTCGGTCACCCGCAGCCCACGGTCGCCGGCGCGGCGGCGCACGAACCATCCGCGTTCGATCATCGTGGCGGTCATCGCCGCCGCCACGGAGCCGGCAAGGTGCGGTCGACGCTCCGTCCAGTCGAGGCAGGGCCGGGCGAAGGACCGCCGCCGCTCCCTCAGCGCGGCGACGTCGAGGCCGAGCCCTTCGACCGCCGCCGCTCCCGTCACGGTCAGGTCGTAGCCGCCCTCTCCGGTGCGCAGCCACTCCTGGTCGAGCATCGCGTCGAGCACAGCCACACCGGCGACACCGGCCAGGTGGTCGTAGCAGGTTCTGGCGTACCCGAGCGCCCGCGCCGACTGCGACTGGCGCAACGACCGCACCGGGCGGGCCGGGCTGATCAGGGCGAGCGCCTCCAGGGCGCCGGCGACGTCCTCGCCCGCGAGGCGGAAGTAGCGGTGCCGGCCCTGCTTCTCGACCCCGATCAGGCCAGCGTCGAGGAGCAGGCCGAGGTGCGCGCTCGCCGTCTGTGCAGTGACCCCGGCCAGCCGGGCCAGCTCACCCGCGGCCAGCGGCCGCCCGGCCAGCAACGCGTCGAGCATGACCGCCCGGGTCGGGTCCCCGATGAGCCGCGCAACGGGTGCGAGATCTGCATTGGACATGCCGTCACGGTAGCCCCGCGACACTTCGATGGCCGGCGAAGGATCCCGGGCCTAACCTCCTACTCATGTCGGTTGACCCCGGAACCCAGATCGTCGATGCGGTCGAGCACTGCCTGGAGATCGCCCAGACCTGGCTGGGCTGGGACGGCCGGCCGCATGTGTGCGAAGGTGGCGAGCGCATCTACACCCCTCACAAGGCCGTGCGGCGCATCGCCGATCACCTCGTCGACCACCTCGCCGAAGCCGAGAGCCTGCTGGCCGGCGAGCCGCCCCTGGCCGACGGCTGGCACGGCAGCCTCGTCACGCTCGACTCCGACTGGGCCAGGTTCACCGAGGCAGACCTGGTGGAGGCCGGGCAGCGGCTGCGCCGGCTGGCCCGGACGTACGGGCTGCGCCTGCGTACTGCGGGGCCAGCCGAGTGGGACGCGCCGCGCGGTGACAACTGGACGCTGCGCGCCGCCGCGACCCACGTGTGCGGCGTGACCTGGTACGCCGAACAGGTCGGCCGGCTCGCCGGCAGTGGCGCGCGTTGAAGCCGGTCAGCTGTCTCCGTTAGAGTCGCAGGGCACAGTGCGGACGTGGCTCAGCTGGTAGAGCATCACCTTGCCAAGGTGAGGGTCGCGGGTTCGAATCCCGTCGTCCGCTCTCGTAAAACGTTTACGTCAGACCGGCGGAGTCGGGTGTTATTGATCAGGCTGATGAGGACCAATTCAGTTTCGGTAGGTTTTTGGCGGAGTGGCCGAGTGGTTTAGGCAAGGGCCTGCAAAGCCCTGTACGCGGGTTCGATTCCCGCCTCCGCCTCGGGCGATTGGCTCAGTGGTAGAGCGCTTCCCTGACACGGAAGAGGTCGCTGGTTCGAACCCAGTATCGCCCACCAGTTATCACAGCAGTTCAGAGGGGGTTTTCGACTCAATCGGAAATCCCCTCTCTCCGTCCTGGGCAGCCAACCGATCCGCTCCCGGTTGGCCCACATGGCCGTCATGGACGGTTCAGCACTGTTTGAGTTCGACAGTGCGGGGTACCACCTTAAATGTTTCGGGGCATTGCGGCGTTGCTGAAACAAGTTGCGAGTGAATGTAGACAGCCGCGACGAGTGATGCGGTCAGTATGCCGATCAGAGTGGAGGATGCCATGAGCGACAATTCCGCTGATTTCGAACAGTTCATGAAGGGGCGAGAGGCCGTCGGTCAGGCCTACATCACCGGTGATATAGGCCCGCTAGCCGCAATCTCAGCACGACATGATCCAGCAACGTTCTTCAGCCCACAAGGCGGCTATGTGCAAGGAGCAGCCGACGTCCTTTCGACAAACAAGCGGGGGGCCGGTCAGTTCCAGCCAGGCGGAGACACCCAATTCGAAATTCTCCACATGTGGGCTAGCGGCGATCTGGGGTACTGGGTTGGCCTGCAACACGCGAAAGTGTGGATGGAAGGCCAGAAAGATGCGGTTCCGATGCACTTGCGCATCACGGAAATATTTCGCCGCGAAGACCATGGGTGGAAGCTGATTCATCGCCACGCCGATCCCCATGCTCATCCGACAGCCGAAGTCGATCGCTGAGTGGTGGAACAGGCGGGAGATAGCGCAGTTTCGCGTCACTGCCAAACCTGGGAAAATCGGATTTGCCGGTAGATCAGTTATGGAAGGTTTACCCCAAAGCCCCTTGGGGTAACGCAGTCGTTTCAGACCAGTGTAGGCGTCCGCCGCCCGACCAAGGAGAAACCATGGCCGCAGAGAACCCAATCGCCGCTGAACAGCAAGACGCCAGCGAAGTCACTGATGAAGACGTCCTGGGGGTCGATCCCTTAGAGCAGGGTATGGATCTGGCCGAGCAAGACGGGTACCAAGAAGCCGACCGCTACGGGATGACCGCCCACGAGCAGGCGACCTCGCGGTCGTGGGATTCCCGGCTCGCCGAGGAAGAGGCCGACAAACCGAGCACGGGCCAGACACCAAGTTCACCAGGTCAGGTCCCAGTGGCTGATATAGCCGGAAGCTACTCGCATGGTGGCGAGGCCGGTTACGACACCGGATACAGCGACGGCAACAAGGGACTTATCGTCGAAGAACCTGACGAACCAGCCGCAGACGAAACGGTGTCCACGCGCGAGTGGTGATTGCGCACCTGGTGATCATTCTAGCGCAACCCAGGTGTTGCGACAAACGGAGGGTGTGGTCACGGTCACGCACGTCCACCAGCGTGGGTGTCGGGCTCTCCCCTAAGCCGTCCGTTGCACAGCCTGGCGTCAACAAGCGCTAGCGCAATTCCTTAGATCTATGGCAACGAAGACCGCTAGCGGCGTTAATAGCTACATGCTTTACTGCCTTGTCGTAGGTAGCGAACTCCTCGTGTTGTTCCCTGCCAGATACGCCTTGCCACGACGCCCAACCTTGTCCTGGACTTGCATCGCTAATCTTTCCTAACAAACCTGCCCGTGCCAACGTGCAAAGATCAATGGACATGTCACCTAGCAGTAGTGATGTCAAACGATCAGTGCATGCATCGCGTATCGTTTCCGCATGAACAACGTGACGTTCCTAGCTCGGCTTGATCGATCTGTCACTCCTGAGGAGATCAAGAACCTTCAATATTCTGTCGGCTGGTCCGGTGGTGATCTCGAGGACTGGCTGTCATGCATCGGACACTCACTGTGTGTCGCAACTGCTCGTGACATCAGTAGCAACGAGCTAGTCGGTATCGGATTTCTGGCAGGCAATGTCCGTCATGCTCAATTGGTTGACCTCACCGTTCACCCGCGGGTGCAGCGACACGGCGTTGCACGGCAGCTGGTTCAGCTTTGTCTAGGCTTCGTTGTCGAGCACGGCATCAAGTACGTGGGCCTTACCTGGGCGGAGTCATCGCCCTGGCTGAAAGACTTCTATTTCCGTGCTGGATTCCGAGAGATCCACAATGCCATGTGGCTCGAGGAGTCGATTATCCGAGCGAACGCACCCGTACTAAAGGAAGAGCAGTAATGGCCCGGTACTAACGAGCATCTGCGTCACTGAAATATTTCGGCACGAAGACCACTGGTGATCGTTCTAGCGCAAACCATGCGTGGTGACAAACGGCGGCGCGGTAACGGCGGCGGCAACTTCGCGACCGCGTACGTCAACCACTACCGTTGCTGAGCCCTCGGCCGCCGCGTCAGCTTTCAGCTCGGTATCAACCAGCGCTAGCGCGATTCCTGTGCCCAGCGTCGGAGAGAACGTTCCGCTGGTAATAACACCGCGCGGGACGGAACCCGGCTCCGCGCGTACCACCATCCCAGGCCGAGCGATGGCACGATCGGACAGCTTGAGCCCAACTAGCGCGCGTGCTGGGCCAGCAGCCCGCTGCTCCAGCAACGCATCACGACCCCAAAAAGCGGGCTTGGCCCACGCCACAGCCCAGTCCAGACGCGCCTCCAATGGCGTCACGTCTGGACTCAGCTCATGACCGTGTAATGGGTATCCCATCTCAGTACGGAGTGTGTCCCGCGCGGCCAAGCCACACGGCGCGCCCCCAACCGAAGCGGCGGCGGTAAGTAAGTGATCCCACATCAGTGCCGCGTCACCGGATGGAACGATGAGTTCATAGCCGCGTTCTCCGGTATAGCCGCTGCGACACACCATGATGGCTGAGCCGGTAGCCCCAGACTGGACAGTATGGAAGCTCAAATAACGCCCTGGGCTCGCCACGCCCACCTTGTTCAGCAGCTCCGTAGAGCTGGGGCCCTGCACCGCAATGATGGCACTACTACCATGGGTGTTTTCTACCTCAACCCCATGCGGCGCGTGCTTAGCCAACAACTGAGCAACATAGCCGGTGTTCGCGGCATTCGGCACGCACAACAGCCGGTCGTCACTGACCCGATACACAAAGACGTCATCTACTACCCCACCGAGCTCGTTGCAACACAGCGTGTACTGCGCCTGGCCCTTGGAGATTCGATTTATGTCATTGGTGAAACAACTGTTGATGAAGTCAGCTGCACCCCGACCGGTTACCCAAACCGTTCCCAAGTGAGAAACGTCGAATATACCTACCCGTTCCCGCACACTGGTGTGCTCGGCGAGCACACCAGTCGGATACTGCAACGGCATCTGCCAACCCGCAAAGTCTCCAAGTTTTGCACCCAACGACTCGTGCCGGTGCAGCAACGGACTACACAGTTCACCTTGATCTAAAGCCGTCATAGAACGAACGTACCGTGCGCGGCTTACCTACGAATAAGAACGTGGTAGAAAATCCCGCAGCGCCGGCACCTAGATGATCTATTCCAAGG
>QHCA01000193.1 GCA_003244095.1 Pseudonocardiales bacterium
GTCCAGCAGGTCACCGAGCGAGGTGGCACCGTCGAGCACCGGCTCGGCGGTGGCCCACCGGCGCAGGTTGTGCTGGGCCGAGGACAGCCCGCACAGCCGCGCCCACTCGTCGGAGAGCTGCCGGAAGATGCCCGACCGGCCCGACCGGACTTCGGCCGGTGCCACGGCGCCCGCGCCCTCGGCGGCGGGTGGCCGGAAGGTGCCGACGATCGCGGCAGTGGGGGAGGACACGAGGGCCATGCTGCCGAGCCCCCCTTGCCCAATGTCTTGCCCAATCCGCGTGGGAGTCCCCGAAAGCAACGCTTTCCGGGAAAACGTCGCTTTGAGGGCGGTGAGAGCAGCATTTTCCCGGAAGTTGTCGCCTCGGGGGTGTCACACCGGCGTGCCGCTCCGGACCTTCCCCGGGTGTTAGAGCTTCCCTGTGGAAGGACCGCGACATGAACGAGGACCGCTTCGACGAGCTCCAGCTCAGTGACGCCGCCCTGGTACGTACGACCCGAGACGAGATCGTCAGGGCCAGCGCCGGCTTGACGGCGCGGCCACTCGACGAAGCGGCGGCGGCACAGATGCGGCGGGCGCTCGAGATCCAGCCCGCGGCCCGGGCGGCGCTGCGCCGGCTGCAGATGGGTGAGCACCCGACGGCCCGGCGGCTCATCATCGTCTCGCCCGACGCCGGCCGGTGGTCCTACAGCAATCGCTCCGGCGAGGGCGCCGAATGAAGGTCGCCACCCGCCGGCGGCCACCGGCGGCCCCGGATGCAGAGCCGGCCGTACCGAAGGACGAGCCTGACGTACGACTGCAGGCCCGCTGGACCGGCGGCTCACACCTGGCGACCCGCTCGGCGACCGTCCTGCTGTGGTCGGCGCTGGCGGCCGGCCCGCTCGCGCTGGCGCTGGCGCTGCTGACCTTCCTGACCATCTCGGGCACCGCGCCCACCACCGCCACCACCGCCGCGGACCGTGCAGGGGAGCAGGTCGCGGTCGAGGAGTTCGCACAGCGCTTCGTGGTGACCTGGTTACAGACCCCGCAGGGCCAGGAGAACCAGCTGACGCCGTACGTGCAGGTGGCGCACGTCAACCTGCCAGTGGTGCCGTGGCGGGCCGACCAACCCACGACCGCCGGGGTCCGCCGGGTCGCGCCGGGGGCGTGGAGCGTCACCGTGGCCGTCACCGTCTCGGCCCCGAGCTCGCCGGCCCGGCGCCGCTACTTCGTCGTGCCGGTCCGCTACGTGGACGGCGGAAGCGGCAGCGCCGGACCCGGCCTGGTCGCGAGCGCACTCCCGGCACCGGTGGCCGCGCCGATCGCCGCCGCCGCCCCGGCACTCGCCTACCCCTACCGGTCCGCCCTCACCGATCCGGTGGCGACCTCGGTCGGGGAGTTCCTGACCGCCCTGTTGACCGGCAACGGTGACGTCACCAGGTACGTCACCCCCGGCACCGTCATCGCCGCGGTCAACCCCCCGCCGTACACCGTCGTGGCCGTCAACGACGTGCTGATCGATCGCGACGTCGCCCACGGAGCGGCACCGGCGTCCGGTGAGCGGCTGGCGGTGCTGGTGACCGCCCGCGCCACCGCCGGGCCCCAGCAGGACATCGACGTGCAGTACGCGCTGACGCTGCTGGCGCGCGCCGGCCGCTGGGAGGTCAAGTCCATCGATCCCAGCCCCGTCGTCGCGGCCGACGGCACCAACCCGGGGCCCCAGCCCACCAAGTAAGGCCCACGAGAGACCAAGGAGAAAAGAGGCCTCATGATCACCGTCCAACTCGCTCACCACTTCACGGTGACCCTTGCGCCCGCGACGGGGGGCTCCGGCGGCGTCCTCGACTGGGGCAACGGCAAGGTCGCCCAGCTCGGTACCTTCTTCCGCGGCTTCTCGATCGTGGGCGGGGTCGGGTTCGTGATCTTCCAGGCACTGGCCTCCCGCGGCGCCTTCTCCCGGATCATCATCTCGGGCCTGGCCGCGGCTGTGTTCATCTGGATCGTCTTCAACGTCACGAGCCTGCGGGACCGGGTCGGCAAGGATCTTCAGTCGGCGCCCGCGGCCGTCTGGGTGCACCACGGTGCCGCCGCCGACCACTCCGCCGACCACGTGCTGCCGGGTGGCACCTGGCGATGAACACTCCCACCCCCGAGGTGGTGAAGTGGTACACCCGCGCACGCAAGTTCCCCCAGCTGATCGGCCGGACACCCGACGGCGCGAAGATCTGGGGCGGGCCCTACACCTTCACCCAGGCGATCGGCGCCGGCATCCTGCTCGTCCTCGGCGTCAACACGATGGGCCTGTGGGCGCGCTACGGGTTGATCGGCAACGCCGTCCTCCTGCTCGGCGTGACCTACGGCGTCGTGCTGTTCCTCGGCAAGATCCCGGTCGGCTCCCGCAGCCCGCTGTCGGTGGCCACCGGCGCGTTGCGCGCCGTGACGTCGCCGCGCACCGGTCGCCTCGCCGGCCGTCCGGTGCGACTGCGCAAGCCGCACCAGGTACGCCACCGGATCACCGTCCTGCTCGACCGGCCCCCCGCGCCAGTGGCCGGCCGGCTGCCTGCGGCGGCGGCGCACCGCGCGGCCCCCGTACCGAGATCGAAGCCGAAACCCAAGGCGAAACCCCACCCGGTACCCCACCCGGTACCCCAACAGGCACCCCAACAGGCACCCCAGCCGGCACCCCAGCCGGCAACGCAGGCCGCCCCGGCCCCCCGGCGCCAGATCGCGCTCAGCGGCGTCCAGCTGCTGCTCGCCCAGGCCGGCAACCGGCCATCCGTACAGGAGGATTGATGCGCTCTCCCGCCCGCTCGCTCGCCGGCAACCTGCGGTGGACCCGGTCCGGCACCGTGTGGGCCGACTGGCGGCTGCGCGCCCTGCCGTACGGCTTCCGCCCGGACAAGGACAAGCACGAGGTACGCGCCCTTCACCAGGCGCTGTTCCGCGCCCTTCCGGGGGAGTCGCTGCTGCTGGGGCTGTGCTCGGGTCTGGATCCGGCCGCGGTCGTGGAGCGCATGCTGGACGGGGTCGAGCTGGACCTGTGCCCGGACTGGGCCGCGGAATGCGAGGCGACGCTGGACAGCCTCGACGAGATCGGTCCGGGCCAGCGGGTGTTCTGGCTCAGCGTTCCGCTCGCCGACGGGCGAGCCTCAGACCGCCTGCTCGAGCCGCTGCGAGCCGCCGCTGCTGACCTGCGCGACAGTCTGGCCCTTCCCCGCGCGGGCATCCCGGACAGCGACCTGGTCCGCCGCCTCGAGCAGGCCCGAAAGGTGGCCGAGGGCATCCCGGCACCGTTCAGCCCCAAGCCGGCGACGCCGGCCCAGATGGTGTGGCTGCACCTGCACGCCCAGCAGCGCGGGCTATTCCTCGACATGGACCTGCCCGACCCGGATGCCCGCCGCGACCTCGCCGGCCAGCTCCTCACCCCGCGCTCCGGCGCCACCCTGCCCGAGCCGCTGCTCGACGAGGGCGGGCAGAGCGACCTCTCGCGCCGCGACGTGCGGGCGTTCAACCCCCTCACCCGCCGATACCTCAAGGTCGACCAGCCGGGGCGGGCCGACGACGCACCGCCGTCGTACCAGTCCATGCTCGTCCTGTCCGACGTCCCGGCCGAGGGGATGGTCTTCCCGGGCAGCGAGTTCGTCGGCCGGATCGACGAGTGCGGCCTCGACGTCGACTGGGCCATGCGGCTGCAGGTCCGCTCCAGCGACCAGGTAGCCGCGCAGAACCGCCGGGCGCTGGTCAACCTCAACGAGCAGTACGGCCAGCGCGAGGGCGAGATCTCGCACGGCCTGAACGCCCTCGACCAGGCCGCGGCCGACTTGGCGGAGTACGCCCGGGTGCTCGAGTCGGACAAGCTCGAGGTGGAGGTGCAGGCCACCACGATCTTCTGCGTCGCCGCGCCCACGCCGGCGGAGGTCAACGACCAGGCGCGCTCGCTGTCGGACTACTTGGGCGCGGCCGGGTTCAAGATCACCCAGCCGCTGGGCTACCAGGAGGACCTGTGGTGGGCGATGCAGCCCGGCGCGCCGGCCAACAAGGCGGTCCGGGAGTTCGCCCAGATCACCACGTCGCGGGCGCTGGCCGCCACCGTGCCCCTGGCCAGCACCGAGCTCGGTGACAACAAGGGCAGCCTGCTCGGCCTCAACATCTCCACCGGCCGGCCCGGTGTGGTCCTGCACGACATCGCCGGCGCAGCGACCCGCGACGTCTCCGGATCATTGGCAATCGCCGGTGAATTGGGTGCCGGCAAGTCGCTCACCCTCAAGAAGTTGGCCGGGGACGTGGTGGACCGGGGCGGGCGGGTGATCTGCGCGGACCGGACGCCGATGGGGGAGTACGCCAACTGGGCCCGCTCGGTCACCCAGGCCACCGTGGTCGACATCAACGCGCCGAAGGTCAGCCTCGACCCGCTGCGCCTGTTCGGTGCCGCGGCCGGCTCGCGGGTGACCCAGTCGTTCC
The DNA here is from genome assembly GCA_003244095.1 of Pseudonocardiales bacterium. Lineage (GTDB taxonomy): Bacteria > Actinomycetota > Actinomycetes > Mycobacteriales > QHCA01 > QHCA01. The sequence goes on from QHCA01000193.1 coordinate 4,441, forward strand.
TGACACCGCTGCTGAACATCGCCCCGACCTCGGAGCGCGGCGTACTCATCTCCGACGTACTCGACCCCGCCTACCTGCACGAGCACGGCATCACCGGCCTGGGCAGCCTGCAGTCGCACCTGAAGTACGGTTGCCAGCTGGCCGGCGCCCACGAGCTGGCCCGGACCATGAACGTCTTCGCCCGCCGCGACTTCGGCAACGTGATCTTCGACGAGTCGCTGCCGCCGCTGCAGCCCAACACCCCGGCCGTGGTGATCCGCACGCACACCCTGGAGCTGCCCACGCGGACCGAGCTGGAGCACGAGCACCTGTTCGCCCAGATGCGGCTGGAAAAGATCTTCGGCCGGGCGATGTACGCCCTCATCGCCGCTCTCGCCCGCCAGATCTGCTTCAGCGACACCGGGATCCTGGGGCTGTTCGTGGTCGACGAGGCCCACCACATCACGGCCAGTCCCGAGGGCGAGCGGGAGATCGTCGACTTCGTACGCGACGGACGCAAGCACCGGGCCGCCGTCGCCCTGGGTTCGCACGACCCCGAGGAGGACTTCGGCAGCCCGACGCTGCGCGGCCTGATCCCGACCCGGATCCTCATGCGGCACCGCGACAAGACCCTGGCCAAGCGGGGGCTGGCCTGGCTCGACATGGAGCCCGACGACGACCTGGTCGAGCTGCTCACCGAGGGCACCTCGCCGGTCGGGCCGGGTGGGGTCGAGGAGCACCGCCGCGGCGAGGCGTTCCTGCGCGACTCCAGCGGCAACGTCGGGCGGGTCAAGGTGCTCGCTCCGTGCGTAGCTGCCCGCAACGAGGCCGTTCGGACGTCCCCACCGGAGCGCAGGCACTCCAGCGCAGCGGAACTGTAATGGCCAGATCATCAACCTCAGGGTGGCGCCGGTGGGCACAGCGGGTGGCGGTGCCGCTGACGGCCGTGCCGGTGCTGCTGTTCGTCTGGGCCACGACGGCGTTCGGCGACGACGGCAGCCGGCTCAGCCAGACCCCCGGTGCCCTGAGCTGGACCAACCCCAGGGACTCCCGGGGCATCGGCGTGTGGAACTACGAGATGTCGCTGGACCGCGGCGGGATCACCTCTCCGAGCAAGGTCATCTGGTCGTCCTACATCGACCTCTACTGGACGATCTACCGCTCGATCGTGGTGGTCGCGATCTGGCTGATCGACTGGGTGCTGAGCTTCACCTGGCTGACCGCCCTGGCCACCCCCGCCCTCGCGCTGTCGCAGAGCCTGACCGGGGTGGTCAACGCGTTCGGGCTGGCCCCCACCCTGCTGACGATCGCGGCCGCCGTGTGCGTGCTGTGGATGGCGCAGGGCAAGTGGGCGCTGGGCATCATGGAGCTGTTCATCAGCCTGATCGTGGCGAGCCTGGCCGTGGGCGTGCTGGCCAACCCGGTGGAGAAGGTGGCCGGCGACCACGGTCTGATCGTGTCCAGCCGCGACCTCGGCCTGCAGGTCGCCAACCGGCTCGCGCACGACGGCAACGCCTCCGGTGACGCCTCCCAGCTCCGCAAGGACAACAGCGCCCGGCTGGTCGACACCTTCATCCGGATGCCCGCCGAGGTGCTCAACTTCGGCACCGTCCTCGACGGTGGCAAGTGCGAGAAGCCCTACACCGCTGCCGTGAAGTCCGGCCCGCACGGCAACGAGTCGACCATCCGCGACGCGGTGGGCAAGTGCGACAGCTCGCTGGGCGACGTGGCCGCCAATCCCGGGCCGGGGCAGGCGGTCAGCTCGCTGGTGATCACGCCGTCGGCGCTGTTCGTGCTGCTGTTCGCGATCGTGCTGGCCGGGGCGGTATTCCTCGCGGCGCTGTACGCGCTCTTCCACTCCCTCAAGGCGATCATCACCCTGGTCACAGGGCTGCTGCCCGGCGTGGCCCGCGGCGCCCTGTGGCAGACCATCGCCGACCTGACGATGTCGCTGGTCACCCTCGTCTTCTCGATCGTGTTCCTGACCGCCTACCTGCTGCTGATCCAGGGCATCTTCAGCTCCACCAAGCCCGGCACCGGGGTGATGGCGACGTTCTTCTTCGTCGACATCCTGCTGTTCGCCGGGATCATCGTGTTCTGGCGGGCCCGCCGGTCGTTGCGTAAGGCCGCCGACGGGCTGGCAGGGGCGCTGGCCAGCCGGCCCGGCCCGGCGCCCGAGCCGAACCGCGCCGCCATCCCCGGCCGCGGCCAGGGCCTGTCGAAGCTCGTGGTGGAGGGCGCCGCGGTGGTCGTCTCCGTACGCACCCTGCGGCCCAAGCGGCGGCCCTCGCGCAGCACCGACAAGGCCAAGCCGGCCACGACCGGCCCGCCCGCGCTGCCACCGCCCCGCCGGCCGCTCGCCCTGCCGCCGGGGCAGTCCGGGCCGGCCGCCTCGCCGCGACGGGTCGCCGTAGCCGACCGGCTGGCCGGTGTCCGCACGCGCCTGGCCCGGCCGGTGCCGGACTCGACCCCACATCCCCCGGGGTGACCGGCGGTGCCCAAGGTAGTGCTGTCCGCGGCTGCCGCTGTCGCGGCCCTCGTCGTCGTGTTCGTCGGCGTCCCGCTGTTCGTCCTGGTCGCCCTGCTCGGCTCGGCCTCCGGTGCCGGGGCGTGCGGGCAGCAGTTCGGCGGGGGGTCGGGCCCGCTGGTGCACGCCGCCGACCTGTCGCCGGTCCAGACCGCCCACGCCTCCGCGATCGTCGCGGCCGGGGCCACGCAACAGATACCGACCCAGGGCGTCGTCGTGGCCCTGGCCGCGGCCAGCCAGGAGTCGGGATTCCTCAACTACGCCAACGACGGCCTCGGCGGTGACCTGGCCGCGTCCCAGGCCGGCGTGAGCCGCTCGCTGCAACTGCCGCACGACGCCGTCGGCACCGACCACGGCTCGGTCGGGATCTTCCAGCAGCAGTACCCGTGGTGGGGCACCCTCGAGGAGCTGATGGACCCGGCGACCTCGGCGCGGAAGTTCTACGCCGCCCTGGTCAAGGTGCCCGGCTGGGAGACGATGCCGGTGACGGTCGCCGCCCAGGCCGTGCAGCACTCGGCGTTCCCCGACGCCTACGCCGACGACGAGCCGCTGGCCCGCGAGCTCGTCGCGTCGCTGTCCGGGGGCAGCGGCACCGGGGCAACGGACACGGGCGTCTCCGCGCTGTGCGGCACCGGCCTGGCGATGGAGTGCCCGCCCACCGGCCTGGCCGCGGAGAACGGGCTGACCCCCGACGCCCTGCGGGTGCTGCGCTGCGTGCAACAGCAGTTCGGCGACCACACCTACCTGGGCGTGGGAACCCGCTCGGACAACCCGAGCTCCGACCACCCGGGGGGGCGGGCCGTCGACGTCATGATCGCCTCATGGGAGACGCCTTCCGGCAACGCCGAGGGCTGGCAGATCGCCCGGTGGACGGTCGCCAACGCGGCCGGCCTCGGCGTGAAGTACGTCATTTTCGACGCCCAGATCTACACCGTGTCGGATGCGGCGGCCGGCTGGGTGCCGTACTCGCACCCCAGCGGGGCGACCGACCCGACGTCGCTGCACCGCAACCACGTGCACGTCTCGGTCTACGGCAACGCGGCCGGGGGCTCGGCCGCGGTGTCGGCAGCCGGCTGGACCCTGCCCATCGCGCCGGGTGGCTACATCCTGACGTCGGGGTACGGTCCCCGGCCCAACCCCACCGGCCCGGGCACCACCTTCCACGCCGGGCTGGACTTCGCCGCCCCGGCCGGCACGCCGATCCGGTCGGCGGCCACCGGGCAGGTCACCTTCGCCGGCCCGAGCTCGGGCGGGTACGGCAACCTGGTGATCATCCGGACCGGCGACGTCGAGGTCTACTACGGCCACCAGATCGACAGCGGCATCCGCGTCGTGGCCGGCCAGCAGGTCGTGGCCGGCCAGCAGATCGGCGCGGTCGGCTCGACGGGCGACTCCACCGGCAACCACCTGCACTTCGAGGTACGGGTCAACGGCGCCAGCACCGACCCGGTCGCGTTCCTCAGGCAGTACGGCGTGGATCCGGGGAACCCACCGGCATGACCGGCAACCGCACGCTGTGGATGGCCGCGGCCGGTGCCGCCTTGGTCGGTGTCGCCCTGCTGCTGCCCTCGCACCCGCATGCCCATCACCACGCGGGCGTGGTCCCGGGCCACCCGGCGGCGGCGCAGAGCCGGGCGCCCGCCGCGCCGGGCGCGCGGGCCACGTCACCCGTCGCGCCGGCCGGCGCCGCCCCCACGCCCACGGCGTCGATGTCACCGGCCGCCGAGCCGGTCCGGCCCGCCGCCGAGGCGCTGTGGAAGCCGGTGGCCACCGGCTTCGCCCGTGACTTCGCCACGCCCGGCGCCGGGCCGAGCGACTGGCTGGCGAGGGTGCGGCGGTGGACCACGCCGTACCTCGCCGACCAGTACCGGCAGACCGACCCGCACCGGATCCCGTCCGCGACGCTGACCAGCGTCACACCCGTCGCCACCGGAGGGACCATCGTGACTTTCACCGCCGTATACGACACCGGGCTGACCCTCGACTGCCGGGTGGAGCTCGGCCCCACCGGCTGGAAGGTCACCGCCGCCACACCCGCGACCAAGGGAGCAGGGCAGTGACCGCGGACAGCAACGTCGGCTTCGGCGAGCTCATCGGCTGGAACCACATCGCCGCGTGGCTGGTCGACAACGGCATCCTCGCGCCGGCCGCCGACCATCCCCTGGTCCCGGTGCCGGGCACCGGCGGCGCCGGCATCGACGGGGCGCGCATCGCGGTTGTCGTCGTCGCCATCATCGTCTGGCTGCTGCTCCTGTCCGACATCCGCGGCCGCAAGCGGCGGATCCCCCCTCACCAGTACTGAGCGCTGACCAACGGGGGCTGCCGGCACATGCGGTGCCGCCGACATAGCGAGTCGAGGCACGTCAGCCGGTGGGCGCGGGCCTACCGAGGCGGTACTCCCAGCCGGCCCGCCAGGCGAAGTCCTCGTCGACGAGTCGCTCCAGAGGGACCTGGTCGACGAAGTGGTCCAGTGCCCATCGGGTCGCGACGTGGCCGATGACGAGGACGCGCCGGCCGTCCCAGCGCAGCGGCAGGTCGCCGAGTAACCGCCCCGCGCGGGACACCGCCTGCCGCCAGCTCTCGCCACCGGGGTACGCCACCTCGAGATGGGCCCGCCGGTTGCCGTTCACCTCGGTCACCGGAGCGCCGTTGAGCGCGCCGTAGTCGCACTCGCGCAGCCGCCAGTCGTGCAGCACAGGGATCGGCGTGCCCGCGAACGCGATGGCGGCCGTCTCCGTGGCCCGGCCCAGGTCGGAGGTGAACACCGCGGAGATGCCGTCGCTGCGTCGCCGCTCACCGAGCTCCGCTGCCACCGTCCGGCCCAGTGCCGACAGCCGGCCGGGCAGCCATCCCGTGGCCAGGCCGTGCTCGTTGTCCTCAGTGATCGAGTGCGTCTCGTACACGATCTCGATCATGGTGCGGCGAAGGCGTGCAACAGTTCGGGCGCGGCGGCACCGCCGAACGCGACCTCGAAGCTGCCGAGCCGGGTCCAGCCGAGGCGCTCGTAGAGCCGTACGGCGGCCTGGTTGCGGTCGGTGACGTCGAGCACCGAGTGCCGCCCGAGACCGCTTGCGGTGTCGCCCGCGACTGTCATCAGCGCCCGGCCGAGCCCGGTGCCCCGGGCTGCAGGGACGACGAAGAGGCGCTTGATCACCGCGCACTCGGTACGGTCGCGCCCGGTCGCGGCGGACCACAGGTCGGCCGGCACGTCGTCAGCCGGCCGCCGGAGCAGCACCTGCCCGACCACGCTGCCCGCCTGCAACGCGACCCACCCCCCGATCAGGTCGTCGGCCCGCAGCCACGCGGCCGGATCGCGCGGCCAGATGCTCGGGTAGCCGTCGGCGCGCGCCACCTCGGCCAGTCCTTCCACGAGGGCAGGCAGGTCACCGTCGACCCGCGGCCGGATCCCGTCCACGCGGGTGATCATGCCCGGGTCAACCGCGGAGGTCACGCCGCCGGTAGCCGATGCCGCCGAGCACCGCGAGCAGCACCGCCAGGCCGAGGAGGCCGACGGCGCCGTGCACATCCGGGTCGACCGAGGGCACGGCGGCGACGTGGGCGAAGGGGGACAGCTCGCGTACCCGGGCCGGCCAGTGAAGGCTGTCCGCCAGGACCAGCAGCAGGAACCCGCCCACCGCCGGCAACGCCCCGACCGGCACCACCAGCCGAGGCGCCCAGCCGAGGGCCAGCAGCGCCGCACCGAGGCAGAGCAGGCCGACCGGCAGCAGGTTGAGCGCGCCGAGCAGCGCCGGCCGCGTCCCGAGCGGGGCGTGCACCAGCAGCGTCCCGGCCCACAGCGCCAGGCCGGCCACGGCCGCCAGCACCGCACACGCGACCCCCGTCCCCCCCGCCTCGACGGCCGCCCAGCGCAGCCGCGACACCGGCAGGGCCAGCAGCATCGCCAGCCGGCCCTCGCTCTCGTCG
>QHCA01000194.1:0-2264 GCA_003244095.1 Pseudonocardiales bacterium
CTCGTACACCGGCGAGACGGCGACCAGCCACTCCCGCAGCGCGTCCGCCGCCGACTGCAGGTAGGCCAGCCGGTCGCCGACGTTCGAGCCCACGGACAGCACCACCCGGGTCACGACCGGGAGCGTATGACGGTCACGGACACATCGGCGAAGGTCAGGGGGATCGGCGCCTGAGGCTTGTGTACGGTCACCTCGGCCGTACGGACCCGCGGGTCGGCCAGGCATACCTCGGCGAGGCGCTCGGCGAGCGTCTCGATCAGCGCCACCGACTCACCGGAGACCACCTCGGCCAGCGACTGTGCCAGCTCTCCGTAGTGGACGGTGTCGGCCACGTCGTCGCTGCGCGCGGCCGGCGCCAGGTCGAGGCCGAGGTCCACGTCGACGACGAAGTCCTGCCCGTGCTCGCGCTCGCGGTCGTAGACGCCGTGCCGGCCGTGGACGGTCAGGCCGCGCAGGCTGATCCGGTCACTCATCGGGCATCCCGGGTGGCGACGACCGCCCGCGCGGCGTCGAGGTTGCGGCGGACCTCGTGCACGCGGACGCCCCACGCGCCGGCCAGGGCGGCGATCACCGTGGTGGCCATGGTCGCGTCCTCCCGGTCGTCGACCGGCCGGGGGGCACCGCCGGAATCGGCCAGCACGGTGCCGAGGAAGGACTTGCGCGACGCGCCGACGAGCACCGGCGGCCCGACCGCGATCAGCCGGTCGAGGTGGGCGAGCAGGGCCCAGTTGTGGGCTCCGGTCTTGGCAAAGCCCAGCCCGGGATCGATCACGAGGGACTCGTACGGCACCCCGGCCGCGACCGCCTCGGCTACCCGGTCGGTCAGCTCACGGGCCACCTCGGCGACGACGTCGGCGTAGGTGGCCAGTTGCCGCATGTCGCGGCTGTGGCCGCGCCAGTGCATGAGTATCCAGGGGGCTCCCGCGGCGGCGACCACCTTGGCCATGTCGGGGTCGGCCAGCCCGCCGCTGACGTCGTTGACGACGACGGCGCCGGCCTCGATCGCCGCCTCGGCCACTCTGGCCCGGGTGGTGTCGATGCTCACCGCCACCCCGGCACCGGCCAGCTCACGTATGACCGGGAGCACCCGGCGGACCTCCTCGGCGGCCTCCACCCGCGCCGCTCCCGGCCGGGTGGACTCACCGCCGACATCGACGAGGTCGGCGCCCTCGGCGGCCATCCGGCGGCCGTGCTCGACGGCGTCGCCGAGGCCGCGGTAGCGCCCACCGTCGGAGAACGAGTCGGGAGTGACGTTGAGGATGCCCAGCACGGCGCACCGCAGCGGCCGGGGCAGGACCCGAGCCGGCGGGATCACTGGCCGTAGATGTGAGTCATCGCCTCGGCCCGGGTCGTGGCCGAGGTCTGCAGCACGCCACGCACGGCCGAGGTGATGGTGCGCGAGCCCGGCTTGCGTACCCCCCGCATGGACATGCACAGGTGCTCGCACTCGATCACGACGATGACCCCCATGGGCTTGAGCCCCTCGACTAGCGCCTCGGCGATCTGCGTCGTCATGCGTTCCTGGACCTGGGGGCGCTTGGCATAGAGGTCGACCAGCCGGGCCAGCTTGGACAGGCCGGTGATCTGGCCGAGGCGGTTGGGGATGTAGCCGATATGCGCGACCCCGTGGAAGGGCAGCAGGTGGTGCTCGCAGAAGCTGGACACCTCGATGTCCTTGACGATGACCAGCTCCTCGTGACCCTCGTCGAACACGTTGACCAGCACGTCGGCCGGGTCAGCAGTCAATCCCGCGAACGCCTCGGCATAGGCACGCGCAACGCGGGCGGGGGTGCGCTGCAGGCCCTCGCGGTCGGGGTCCTCGCCGATCCCGACCAGCAATTCGCGCACCGCGGCCTCGACCCGAACCGCGTCGAATCCGCTCAGCTGGACCCTCCGGCTGTGGGCCTGGGGTAGGGCGACGGGCGGGAGTCCTTGGGTGCGGGGGAGCCGTTGGACGAGGCGCCGTTGGGCGAGCCACCGTTGACCGCGGCCACCTCGGCCGGGGTCAGGACGGGCGGCAGGTCGGAGGGCGCCCGCTTGCCGAAGCCGCCGTAGGAGTTGTACGGCGGGCGCTTGTCGACCCGGGCGAAGATCCGGATGATCTCCTCCTTGGCCACCGTCTCCTTTTCGATCAACTCGAGTACGAGGTCGTCGAGCACGTCGCGATACTCGACCAGGATCTCCCAGGCCTCGTCGTGCGCCGACTCGATCAGCCCGCGCACCTCGCTGTCGATGTTGGCCGCGATGTCCTCGGAGTAGTCGCG
>QHCA01000194.1:2342-2948 GCA_003244095.1 Pseudonocardiales bacterium
CGGTGGCCTTCTCGATGTCGTTGCTGGCACCGGTGGTCGGCTCGTGGAAGACCAGCTCCTCGGCGGCCCGCCCGCCGAGCAGGTAGGCCAGCGAGTCGATCATCTCGGAGCGGGTCTGGGTGTACTTGTCCTCGGTGGGCAGCACGAGGGTGTGCCCGAGCGAGCGACCGCGGGGCAGGATCGTCACCTTGTGCACCGGGTCGGCGTTGGGCAGCGCGAAGGCCACCAGCGCGTGCCCGCCCTCGTGGTAGGCGGTGACCTTCTTCTCCTTGTCGCTCATCGCCCGGGTCTTGCGCTCGGGACCGGCGATCACCCGGTCGATGGCCTCTTCGAGGGAGGCATTGGTGATCAGCTTCTCATTGTGGCGGGCGGTGAGCAGGGCGCCCTCGTTGATGACGTTGGCGAGGTCGGCGCCGGTGAAGCCGGGGGTGCGCCGGGCGATGGTGTCCAGGTCGACGTCGCCGGCGAAGGGCTTGCCCTTGGCGTGCACCTTGAGGATGTCCTTGCGACCGCGCAGGTCCGGCCGGTCGACGGCGATCTGGCGGTCGAAACGGCCGGGCCGCAGCAGGGCCGGGTCGAGGATGTCGGGCCGGTTGGTCGCGGCGA
>QHCA01000195.1 GCA_003244095.1 Pseudonocardiales bacterium
GTGAAGCCCTGCTTCTCGATGGTGTCGACGAAATCGATCGTGGCGCCGGACAGGTAGGGCACGCTCATCCGGTCGAGCACCACCTCGACACCGCCGAAGTCGTTGACCTGGTCGCCGTCGAGCGACCGCTCGTCGAAGAACAGCTGGTATCGCAGCCCCGAGCACCCGCCCGGCTGGACGGCGATGCGCAGCCGCAGGTCGTCACGGCCCTCTTGCTCGAGAAGTGCCCTGACCTTGGCCGCGGCCTGGTCGCTGAGCATGATGCTCTGCTGGGTCGGTGTGCTCTGGGGTGCGGTCACGGCTACGGATCTCCTCGTGGTCGGTCCTCGACGTTGCTCATCCTACCCGCGGATGGCCCCTGCTCCACTGTCTGGCAACGCTCGTGGATAGGGAACGTAATCCCGCCACGGGGTGCGACATGGCCAGTTGTACCGAGCCCACGTGGTCGGCCAGGGAGTGCGCCGCGTCGATTCCGGCCGCCGCGAGTTGCTGACGGCCAGCGCGACCTGACCGGCCATGACGACGCAGGGCAGGCCGCGCTCGGCGGCCGAGGCGGCCACGCCCGACACCACCTTGCCGCGCAGGGACTGGGCGTCGAGGGACCCCTCGCCGGTGATCACCATCCCGGCGCCCGAAAGCGCGGCGTCGAGGCCGACCAGCCGGCGGACCAGGCCGATGCCGGACTCGAACCGAGCCCCCAGCGCGAGCAGGGCGCCCCCGATGCCTCCCGCCGCTCCCGCGCCCGGCAGGTCTGCCACTCCTGACGGGCAGCCGGGCAGCCCTTGCAGAGCGTGCGCCCATGCCGTCAGCGCCTCGTCCAGCAGCACGACGTCATCCGGCGTCGCCCCCTTCTGCGGGCCGAACACCGCGCTGGCTCCTGCCGCGCCCAGGAGCGGGTTGTCGACGTCGCTCGCGGCGACCAAGCTGACCTGCCGCAACCGCGGCGCCCCCACGATCGCGGCGACCGCCCGCAGCGCGGCCCCCCCGCGTGGCAGCGCCGCCCCGGACGCGTCGACCGGCCGGGCTCCCAGCGCCGCCAGCAGGCCCGCGCCGCCGTCGTTGGTGGCCGAGCCGCCGAGTCCGACGACGACGGTCCGGGCACCGCTGTCGGCAGCGGCCGTCAGCAGGGTCCCCAGCCCGTACGACGACGTCGCCAGCGGATCTCGCTCGCCGGCGGTGAGCAGGTGCAGACCGCACGCCTGGGCCGACTCGACATAGGCGACGTCGCCCGAGACGAGCACCTCGCCGGTGACCGGCCGGCTCAGCGGGTCGGTGATGTCGACCTGCACCGACGTGCCGCCCGCCGAACGCAGTACGTCGACGAAGCCGGGTCCGCCGTCGGAGAGCGGGCACTCGACCACGTCGTCGGCCGGGGAACCCTCGCGCCACCCCGCCCCGATCGCCATCGCCGCCTGCGCCGCCGACAGCGTCCCGCCGAAGGAGTCCGGCGCAACCACCACTCGCATCCGGACAGTCTGACTACTCTCGTAGCCGTGCGCCTGCCCCAGATCAAGTTGCCGGGCCGTGCCAAGACACCGGCCGAGCCCGAGCCTGCGCCGGAGTCCGATCCCAAGCCGGCCGGCAAGGGACGTCCCACGCCCAAGCGGCAGCGCTCCGCCCCACCGCCTCCTCCCCCGACGACCCGCAAGGAGGCCTACGCGCGGATGCGCGACCGGCCGAAGGACCAGCGGGTCGAGGCGCGCAAGGGGATGCTCGAGGGTGACGAGCGCTACGTCCTGCCCCGCGACCGTGGACCGGTGCGCCGCCTGGTGCGCGACATCGTCGATGCCCGGCGCAATGTCGGGTCGTACTTCTTCGGCGTGGCCATCGCCATCCTGCTGGCGTCGAGCCTGCCCAACCTCGATACCAAGATCAAGGTGGCCGTCAGCTACCTGTGGCTCGTGATGATCTTCGTCCTCGCCGGTGACTCGTACCTGCTGGCCCGGGTGATTCGCCGGGCCATCGTCGAGCGCTTCCCGGACGACACCGACCCCATCCGCCGGCACGTCTTCTACGGCGTCACCCGCGCCGCGACGTTCCGCCGGATGCGCAGCCCCCGCCCCGCCGTCAAGATCGGCACCCCCGTCTGAGGAGCAGCACATGGAGTTCCGCCACCTTGGCAGGAGCGGCCTGAAGGTCAGCGAGATCGCGTACGGCAACTGGCTCACCCACGGGTCGCAGGTCGAGCAGGACGCGGCGCTGGCCTGCGTCCAGGCAGCCTTCGACGTGGGGATCACGACCTTCGACACCGCCGACGTCTATGCGGATACGGCGGCCGAGACGGTGCTGGGCAAGGCGCTGTCCGGCATACCGCGCGACTCCTACGAGCTGTGTACCAAGGTGTTCTGGCCGACCGGGGACGGGGTCAACGACCGGGGGCTCTCGCGCAAGCATGTCCTCCGCTCCTGCGAGGGCTCGCTCAAACGGCTCAGGACCGACTACCTCGACCTCTACCAGGCCCACCGGTACGACTACGAGACACCGCTGGCGGAGACCATGCGGGCCTTCGACGATCTGGTACGCCAGGGCAAGGTGCTCTACGTCGGGGTGTCGGAGTGGAAGGCCGCCGAGATCGCCGAGGCCCTGCAGATCGCCGACGAGTTGGGCTTCGACCGGCTGGTGTCCAACCAGCCGCAGTACAACATGCTGTGGCGGGTGATCGAGGCCGACGTTGTGCCGAGCTGCGAAGAACTCGGCATCGGCCAGATCGTCTG
>QHCA01000196.1 GCA_003244095.1 Pseudonocardiales bacterium
GGGGAGATCTACAACATCGGCGGTGGCAACGAGCTGACCAACTCCGAGCTGACCGCCCTGCTGCTGACCGCCTGCGACGCCGGCTGGGACCGCGTGGAGTACGTCGTCGATCGCCCCGGGCACGACCGCCGGTACGCGGTCGACTCCACCAAGATCACCGACGAGCTGGGCTTCCGGCCGGAGATCGGTTTTGCCCAGGGCCTCGCGGCCACTGTCGCCTGGTACCGGGAGAACCGGCAGTGGTGGGAGCCGCTCAAGGGTTTCTCCGCGTTGGCTTCATGACCCGCTGGCTGTGCACCTGGCTTAACGGGTTCCTCACGTCGGATTCGATATCCTGGGCAATCCGCAACCGCCCCTGATCTGGAGCCGGCGTGACCAGCAGAACACCGACCACCCAGCAGGGTTCCTACAGCGTGGGGCAGGCCCCGCGCCGCCGCGGTCGTGTCGTCAAGGTCATCCTGGTCATCCTGGTCCTGATCCTCGCGGCGGCCGGCGGTATCGCATACCGGTACGTGAACTCGATCACGTCGTTCAACGCCAAGGTGGCGCGCAACGACCCCTTCGCCGGTCTGAGCAACCGGCCTGGGGGTGGGGTGCCCGGCGCGCAGAACTTCCTGCTCATCGGCTCGGACTCCCGCGACAGCCGGCTGCCGGCCCAGGCCACCAACAGCGGCGGCCAGCGGTCGGACTCGCTGATCCTGTTCCACGTCAACGCCAACCACGACAAGGCCTACATGGTCTCGATCCCTCGCGACTCCTACGTCTACGTGCCCCCGGGTGGGCCGTGGCAGGGCGGCCGTACCAAGATCAACGCGGCGTTCTCCTACGGTGGCCCGCGTCTCGTGGTGCAAACCGTCGAGGGCTTCACCGGTGTCAAGATCGACCATGTCGTGATGATCAACTTCGCCGGCTTCAAGAAGATGACAGACGCGGTCGGCGGCGTCGACGTGGTCGTCAACCAGGCCGTCACCGACCCCGAGACGCACGCGCACTTCAAGAAGGGCGTCAACCACCTCAACGGCGACCAGGCCTTGCTCTACGTCCGCCAGCGGCACGGCCTGCCCGGCGGTGATTTCGACCGGGTGAAGCGGCAGCAGCAGTTCATGCGGGCGCTGCTCACGACCGCGACCGCCAAGGGCACGCTGGCCAACCCCAACAAGCTCAGTGCCCTGCTCGACGCCACCGCCGACGCGATCGTGGTCGACAAGGACCTGTCGATGGGCAAGACCGCCGTGGCGTTCCGCGGCCTGAGGGCGAGCGACATGTCGTTCATCACCACGCCCAACCGGGGCGCCAGCCGGGTCGACGGGGCCAGCGTGGTGCTCATCGACAAGGTCAAGGCCCAGGCGCTGTTCGACGCGATGAACTCTGACAGCATCGACCAGTGGCTCAAGTCCAACCCCGGCAACGTCGTGACGTCAGGCGCCTGAGAGGCGCGCAGCACCGCCGCCCAATCCAGCGTCTTCCCGGAAAGCGCTGCTTTCGGGCAGCTCAAAGCAGCAACTTCCGGGAAGACGCTCGATGGGATTGAGCGGGCGCTAGCGCCAGCCCTGGCCGACGACGTAGACGCGCTGGCCCTCGGCGGTACGGGGTGCCCAGCCGCCGGGGCGGCCGTCGACGACCGGGCCGCCGCGGGCGAAGTCCAGGTCGCGGAACGGTGCGTGCTTGGCCATCAGCAGCGTGCCGTCGGCCACCGGATCGCCTTCGCCGACCTCGGCGCCGGTGGCGGTGATCTCCTCGGCGGTGAACCACGGGTCGTGCAGGACCGCGCGTGCCCCGGCCGACGCCAACTGCGCGAGCACCGGCCAGGTCGGCGAGAGCGTCGCCTCCTTGACGTCGTTGCGGAACGACAGCCCGAGCACCGCAATCGTCCTGCCGTCCAGCCCACCCAACTCGGCGGCCAGCGCGTCGACGATCACCTGCGGCATCTCGTCGTTGATCAGCCGGGACAGGGCCGGGATGCGCAGCTCGGGCGCGCGGCTCATCAGGAGCTTCGGGTAGACCGGGATGCAGTGCCCGCCCACCCCGGCGCCAGGGGAGTGGATGTGGGAGAACGGCTGGGAGTTGGCCAGCTCGAAGGCCTCGATGGCATCGACACCGAGCCGCTCGCCGGCCCGCGCCATCTCGTTGGCCAGCGCGATGTTGACGTCGCGATAGGTCGTCTCGGCCAGCTTGACGAACTCCGCCGTCTCGCTGTTGGCCACCCCGATTACCTCAGCGGACAGTACCGAGCGGTAGAAGGCCACCGCCGCGGATGTCGACGCCGGGTTGATGCCGCCGACGATCTTGGGATAGCTCTTCAGGTCGGCGAAGATCCGGCCCATGAACACCCGCTCGGGGGAGAAGGCGACGGAGAAGTCCGTTCCCGCCGTCAGACCCGACGCCGACGCGAGCATCGGGGCGAAGCGCTGCCGGGTGTCGCCGACCGGCAGCGTCGTCTCGTAGACGACCAGGGCCCCGCGCCTCAGCCCCGCGCCGACCGACGCCGTCGCCCGGTCCATCATCCCGTAGTCGGCCGACCCGTCGGTGTGCAGCTTGACCGGCGGGATCATCACGATCACGTCCGCCTCGGCCGACGCGGACGTCGTATCGGTCGTCGCCCGCAGCTTGCCGTCGGCCACCAGCGCGGCCGTCAAGTTGGCCAAGCCCTCCTCGCCGCCTACCGGGCACTCGCCGCGGTTGACCGCGTCGACCTGCTCCTGCAGCAGGTCGCAGCCGGTGACGTCGTGCCCGTGGGAGGCGTACTGGCAGGCCAACGGCAACCCCAACTTGCCCAGCCCGACTACCGCAACCTTCACAACGTCCCCTTTTCGAATCCGTGACTCATGCCGGCGACCATGTCCGCGATGATGTCCGCGATCTGTACGCCCGCCGTACCGTCACCGTAGAGCTGCGGGGGCACCCCGGCGGGCGGCGGGGCCTTCAGTGCCACTTCGATCAGTGCCGCGTCGGCCCCCACCAGAGTGTTCCAGCCCACCTCGACGGTCTCCACCCACTCGGTCTCCTCGCGCAGGGTCACGCAGGGCACGGCGAGCCAGTAGGCTTCTTTCTGCACGCCGCCGGAGTCGGTGAGGATCAGGCGCGCGTTGCGTTCGAGGGCGATCATGGCCAGGTAGCCGACGGGCGGGATGGGCTGGACGTGGGGCGCGAACGGCCGGTCCAGCGCGGCCAGCGCCCTGGCGGTGCGCGGGTGGACCGGGAAGACCACCGGCTCGGCCAGCGCGTTGAGGGCGTCCACGATGCCGGCCAGCCGGACTGGGTTGTCGGTGTTGGCCGGGCGGTGAATGGTGAGCAACAGATAGCCGCCGGGAGTGACTCCGAGGGAGTCCAGCAGGCCGGCCTGCAGGGTCATGGCGCGGTCCGCGGCCTCCAGCACCGCGTCGTACATCACGTCGCCGACGACGTGGACGCCCGCCGTGATCCCTTCGCGGGCCAGGTTGGCGGCCGAGACCGGTGTGGGGCAGAAGAGCAGGGCCGCGAGGGAGTCGGCGACGACACGGTTGATCTCCTCGGGCATGG
>QHCA01000197.1 GCA_003244095.1 Pseudonocardiales bacterium
GCGAGGTTGACGGCGGCGGCGAGGAGGGCGAAGTCTGCGGCGACCTTGGTGTTGCCCCGGACCCGGGCGCGGCGACCGCCGTGGCGGCGGCGCATCAGGTGCCCGATCTTGCGTTCCACCTTGGGTCGGGTGGCCCGGTAGTCGGTGATCCAGTCCGGTTCGCGTTGACGCGCCCGGGCGGCGGCGAGCTGCTGTTCGTGCAGCCCGACGCGAAGCGCTGGCGGAGCCGGTCGAGCATGGCGTGGGAGCCGTCGACGGCGATGACATGGCCGTGTGGGAGTCGGGCGAGCAGACCGGCGGTGTCCCGGCCGGTGCCGGCACCGGCACCGGCACCGGCATCGAGGACGGTCTCATCGCCGCGCAGGTCCAGGCTGTGCAGCAGGTCGCTACCCCAGCGCAGGTGCGGAAGGGGCAGGTGGTCGTAGCTGGGGGCGTCCCATTCGCGTGGCGCCGTAGCCGGGGTCAGGGGCGGCGGGGTTTCGGTCATGACGGTTGCCTTGCTGCTCAGGAGGGGCTGCTGGATGGGATGGCCGGTTACTCGGTCAGCGCAGGGGTACGGCGCTGATGGTGAAGGTGGGGCTGGTCAGCGGGGCACCTTGGAAGAGGGTGTCGAACTGGGAGTTGACCACGAGCAGCCGGCCGCGGCTCAGGGCAAGGCCGGTGGGAACGTCGGCACCGGGGTAGCCGCGTTCGGCGGTGGTGATGCCACGGCTGTAGTTCGGGCACAGGTGCACGGTGACGAGGAGGTTGTCGAAGTTGCGGGCCGCGTAGAGGGTGTGGCCGAGTAGGAGCAGGCCGTCACCGTTGATGAGGGGACGGTCCAACGCGACGCGGTGTGTCGCTCCGGTCGCCAGGTCGATCCGGTAGAGGGCCCCGCTGTTGCTGTAGACGGCCAGCAGGGCTTTCCCGTCTGGGGTGGCGACGATGCCGTTGGCGTTGACACCGGTGGTGTAGCTGGCCGCCGGTAGGGTGATCGCCGGCTGCAGGGTGCGCTGCGCTCCGGTGGGGTGGGCGAAGACTTCGCGGGCCGGGATCCGGTAGATGACCGGCCGGGTGGAATCGGTGATGTACACGTCGCCGCTGGCGGTGGCAGCGTCGTCGTTGAGGAAGGTGCCGCGGCCGGGGTCAGGGACGGTGTAGGTGGCGACACGCGTGCCGGTGGCGGTGTCGTAGACGTAGAACCGGCCGGTCTCAGCACCGGCCACCAGCAGCCGCCCGCCGACGCTCTTGATCCCCGTGCCGGTACTGCGGCCGTCCCGGCCGCCGGGCAGGAACGGCTCGAGCGTCGAACCTGATACGGCTCCGCGGTACACCGTGCCGTCGGCCTTGCTGGTGGCGTAGACGAACCGGCCGTCGGCGGCAACCCCTTCGGGGAAGACCCGCCGGCCGGCTATCACGTATCCCGGGTCCCGGGAGTGGCCGTGACCGGCGGCCGAGACCGGCGCGGTTACTGCCCCGGCGCAGAGCATGGCACCGACTGTGACAGCGACCATGGTGGGGCGCAGCATCGAAGCTCCTCCTCCAGTCTGATGAAGGCAGAACCCTATCAGATATCGAAGCTGATCCAGTATTCGATCTGTGTATCGACCTCGCCTATGGTTGGCGCATGGGCGGCTACCAGCATCGGCTGTTGACGTTCATCAAGCGCGCCGAACAGGCCAGCCAGGCCGCGAAAGGACGCGCCGTCCGAGCCGAAGGCCTGACCACCGCCCAGTACAACGTTCTGCTGGTCTTGAACCACTCACCGGGCATCACCTCCTCGGAGCTGGCCCGCCGCTGCTTCGTCACCGCACAGACCATGAGCAGCGTGTTGACCCGGCTCCTCGACCGTGACCTGGTCGCCCGAACCCCGCACGGCCGCCACCCGGCAGTCCTGGAGATCACCGTCACCGCCACCGGCCACCAGCTACTCACCCGCGCCGACAAGCGCGTCACAGCCGTCGAAGCCGCGCTCACCGCCGCCCTCACCCCCGTCGAACAAGAACACCTACGCGACCTGCTCACCCGCTGCACAGCCGCCACCGAAAACACCGACCCCAACCCGCCGACGAGCACAAACGCGGGCGGTTGAGCGTGATCAGCTCGTGGCTGAGGGCCCGGGTGCTGCTACCGGGTGCTGCTACCCGGGGGGGCTAGCACGGTGGGTCGGTCGGTGACGGGGGTCAGGCACAGGCTGGGAAACGGCTTGTCGCCATCGTGTCGGGGCGGGTCAGTGCGGAGCTGGCGGACAGCCTGGCCACCGGCGCCGTCCGCGCCTCCGAATTGCTGCACGTCCTGCAAGGTGGTGGCAGGCCCACCCCACTCGGACGAGCCGTCGCCGACGTGAGCCGAGTCCAGGTCTCCTGACCTGGTGAGGTTTTTCATGCAACCCTTGGGTGGCCTTTGACGCTGTAGGCCAGGGTGAGTTCAGTGTCGGGGTAGCGGGTTTGGGTGTCGGTGAGTTCGGCGCAGAGTGCGGCGAGGGCTTTGCTGCGTCGGGGGGCGCTGGCGGGGTCGAGCCGGACGTTCAGGGTGTCTCCGGTGATCTGCAGGTCGCCGGGCAGGGTGAACGCTTCGCGGAGTAGGGCGCGGGCCTCGTCGTCGCCGCGGGGGTAGTGCGGGCGCAGCAGCCGGGCCAGTGCGTTTTCGCTGTTGTAGGCGGACAGCCGGATCGCGTGGGTGAGCAGTTTGCGTTCGGTTTCCAGTAGCCGGCTGCCGGGCCGGACCGCGGAGATCGGTAGGTGGCTGGCGGTGCCGCGGGAGGCGAGCTCGGCGGCGTCGAGGTCGTTCTGGGCTGCCGTCAGGGATTGGCCGGCGGCAGGGTCGACGGTGGCGGTCCCGCCGGAGCCGGGTTGGCGGGCCGCGGTGGTGGCCGCCTCGATCGCGTCGGCGACCTCGGCGTGCGCTGCAGACAGTTGTGCGCGGGCGTCACGAACCTGGTTGCGGGCCTGGGCTTTGCCCGGGTTCGGGACCAGCCGGTCGGGGTCGTCGGGCTGGTCGGCGTAGCTGTCCAGCGCGTCGAGGGCGAAGTGTTCGCGGGCGTATTTGAAGTAGTTCTCCTGCCGCCACCGGGCGGCCATCCGGTAGGCGATCTCGGGGGCGGTCAGGTCGGTGCGGTTGGTCAGGATCGGGGTCTGATGCCCGGACGGTCCCCGGCGCACGATCAGCCGCAACCCCAACGTGCTGGCCGTTTCCGCCGGCTGTGCGGCGCTGGCCGGCCGGGCGGGGACGGGCAACTCGATGCTGCGTTCGGCGAGCTCATAGTGGGCGACTGTGCCATCGGGGGTGGTGAAGGCCACCGTGGTGAACGACTCGTCGCCCGAACGGGCCCAGGAGCCCTTGAAGTAGGTGAGCAAGTCGAACCCGGCGGCGATGATCTGGGCGAAGACCTGCCGGAAGTACCCGCCGCGGTCGAAGACCACCGTGCATCGGCGCTCGGGTCCGATCAGCGCCCGCAGGTCCGGCAGCAGGCCGGGCCAGCTCCGCGGCCAACGACTGCGAGGGTGCCGCGGTGACGACCATCACCGGGTCACCCTCGCAGTCGGCGACCCAGGTCTCCTCGGTGGCCGGGCCGGCGATCCGCATCCGCGCGATGTGGGTCTTGGGCAGCTCCCGGCCCCCGGAGTAGACCCGCACGTGCCCGTCGAGGTAGAGGAACCCGACCGCCTCCGGGCGGGTCGCCACGTGATGGGCCCCCAGCGCCGCCTGCAGCGCCGCGCCCCGGCCGTGGGCGGACAGCTCGGCGAGTTTACGACGCAGCGTCTTGACCTCCGGGGCCCGGTCCAAACCGAGCAGCCGCCCGAGGTCTGCAGGACGAAGCCGGGTCGCGCCCTCCGCGCGGGGTTCGCCGACCAACGCCATGAACACCCCCATCAACAACGTGGCCCGCAGCCCGTAGAACCCGTTGCTCATCGGCGGGAACACCTGCGCGGCGACCTGCAGCAGCCCGGTCATCTCCAACCCTGGCAACGACAACAACAACCCTGCCAACGGCAACCCGGCTCCTTGGGTGATCACCACCGACGCCTCGGCCAGCTCCCCGAACCGGGCCGCGGTCCGCTCCGCCGTGCGCGCCACCGGCGCCGCCAACACCACCAGCTGGGCGCGCGGGGTCTCCTCGGCGTTCTCGTGCTCGACTCGCGTGTCGGCGCCCGAGCCGTCGCCATCGGCCACCCTCGCAACGACCCCGACATCGCTGGCCGAGGCAGGCTCGGCGGGCGCCTTCGACGTTGCGGTCCGGCCCAGCGCGACCCGCACGGTCGCGGTCGACACCCCGGTGGCCGCGGCGATCTTCAGCAGCGTCTATCCCGCGGCATCAAGGGCAACGATCCGTGCCGCCAACCCCGGGGTCAGCTTGATCGGACCCTTCGGGCCGGTTCGGGCACGCACCAGCCCGGCTACCCCACTGCAGGTGTAGTCCCGCCGCCACGTCCACAGCGTCACCCCGCTGACCCCGAACGCCGAGGCCACCTCAGCCGAGGTCGCGACCCGGGTCCTCACCAGCTGTACCGCAGCCAACCGTCGGCCCGTCTCATCGCAGGCCCCGTAGGCGAACGTCGCCAACCCGAAGATGAACACCACACCGCCGTCGGGGCCCTCAAGCAGACCAGCCGACGGACCGACCGGGACCGCCTGCGCCGGCAGCAACAGCAAAGGTCAGGCTGGCTGTGAGATGCGTTGGCCGACCGCCACCGGCCGTTGGGTAGCTTCGATGACATTCGAAAATGGGACGATCTGACGTGAAGGCGCTGCTTGCCACAGGCAACCCGGCCGATCTGGTGGCTCTCGGCGAGGTTGCCGAGCCGACCCCCGACCTGCATCAGGCGGTGATCAAGGTCGAGTACTTCTCACCCAACCGGGGCGAGATGTTTCTGTTGAAGAAGGCCGAGCCGGGCTGGCGGCCCGGCAAGGACATCGCCGGGATTGTGGTACAGGCAGCGGGGGATGGTTCCGGCCCGACGCTCGGCACGCGGGTTGTCGCGCATCCGCCGGCTCTGGGCTGGGCGCAACTGGCGGCAGTGGACACCGACCGGATCGTCGGGCTGCCAGCTCAGGTGCCGATCGAGGTAGCGGCGGCGCTGCCGCTGGCCGGGCTGACCGCACTGCGGGTGCTGCGCGCGTGCGGTGACCTGATCGGCCGCAAGGTGCTACTCACGGCCGCGTCCGGTGGGGTGGGGCACTACATTGTCGAGTTGGCTGCCGCCTCGGGCGCGGAGATCACCGCGGTCTCAGCCACGTCGCAGCGGGCTAAGCCTGAATCCGTGGGCAAAGGGTCGTGTTGATCGGCGTGTGAAGTAGGAAAGTGCCTGTCTGGCAAGGAGAATCGGGGTTGTTGAGGTCCTGATCTACCAAG
>QHCA01000198.1 GCA_003244095.1 Pseudonocardiales bacterium
ACGTACTGCTGGGTGATCGTCGATCCGCCCTGGACCGGCTTGCCCCGGACATCGGCCCACATCGCACGCAGGATCCCGCCGGCGGAGATCCCGCTGTCGTGGCTGAAGTCGCGGTTCTCGGCGGCCAGGATGGCCTGCTGCACGTGCTCTGGCACCTGCGCGAGCGAGACCTCCGTCCGGTTCTCGGCGCCGAGCCGGGCGATCTCGGTGCGGCCGTCGGAGTAGTAGAAGACCGAGCTCGCGTTGTTCAGCACCTGGCCCGGGAGCGGGCTGCGGGCCGCTCCATAACCGGCACCGATCGCGCCGGAGACCAGGAACAGCGTCAACGCGCGCGCGACGAACGCGATCCGGCGCCTCCGCCGCCGGGCCTTGCGCGAGGGGGCTTTGCGCGACCGGTTTCTGCGGTGGGTCGAAGGGCGCGGAGATGGGTCCACACCTCTGAGACGCAACGAGCGGGGCGGGCGGTTGCCTGGTCACCTGCTCCGGTTTCTGCCGGAAACCCCCAGATTTTTGACGGTTGTTTCACGGCCGGCCCGGATGCTCTCCGGGAAGGCGCCTAGCGACGCGAACCTGGGGGGTCAGATGCGCACAACCGGGAGTGGCAGGTGGACACTGCCTCGGCGGGTCTTGCTGCGCCTCGTCGCCCTCTTCGGTGTGATTGCCTTCGTGTTCGCGACCGCCGCTCCGGCCGGCGCCCACGCGGTCGTTCTCGGTACGAAGCCCGCCGCGGGGGAACGCCTGGCCCAGCCCCTGACCGAGGTCCAGGTCCGGCTCGCCGAGCCGGTCGACCACCGGCTGAGCAGCATGGTCGTCAGGGGTCCGCAGGGCCGCAACTGGGCCGCCGGACCGGTCGAGGGCAACCGGAACCTGATCGTCCAGCGGCTCGTCGTTACCGCCCCGCCAGGGTCATACACGGCCAGCTACCGCATTGTCTCTGCCGACGGTCACGTCGTGGTCGGATCGGTGCGCTTCACCAGCACGGTCGGGGAGTCGAACCGCGGAGCGGGTGACACCGCACGCCAGGCCAAGTCCGCCCGCCGGGCCTCCGGTGCGGTGGATTTCTCCGGGACCACTCATGGGCCGGGCCGCTTGACGGCCGGTCTCTCCCTCGCCGGCGGCACGGTCATCCTGCTCCTGCTGCTGGTGCGGGTGATCGGGCGCCATCGGTCGGCCCGCAATGCGATGGGACCGTAGGATGCTCGACGCACCGGCCCGCCCGCGGCCACCTGCCGTTCAGCGACTTCGCGCGTCCGTGCCCCCAGGGGGAGCCCTGGTGCCGATCGCGCTGGCCGTCGGGGCGATCACGGCGTGCGTTGCCGCACTCTTCGGATCCCGCCTCAGCGGCACACCGCAGATCCCGGTCCTTCCCGGGCTTCCGGACGCCGGTGAGTTCACCCGGCTGGCGATGCCCCTGGCCCGGACGGCCTTCGACGTCGTCGCGGTCGGCCTCTGCGGCAGCCTGCTCCTGGGCCTCGTGCTCCTGCCCCGCCGGCACGCCGATCTGGCGCTCTCGATCGAGGCGGCCATGCGATCGGCGGCCAGGTGCGCCTGGGCCTTGGCCGCAACCGCGGTCGCCCTGCTGCTCCTGACCCTGTCGGAGGTCCTCGCCCGGCCCCTGCCGAGGGTGCTGAGCTGGGACATCCTCGGCCAGTTCGCGTACTCCTTCGACGCCACCCGCGCACTGATGTCCAGCGCCTTGCTGGCGGTGCTGACCGCGGTCGCCGCGGGGAGCGAGGCCTCCCGGGCCACCCGCACCCTGACCGGGCTGCTGGCGGCGGCCACCCTGATCCCGCCCCTGCTGGCCGGTCACTCCGGTCACGCCCGCTACCACTACCTCGCGGTGGCCAGCCTCAGCGTGCACGTGCTGTCGGCCAGCATCTGGATCGGCGGCCTGCTGGCCCTCGCCCTGGCGCTCGGCCGCGGCCGCGGACCGGCCGGGCACACGCCGCTCGTGACCGCGTTGCCGCGCTTCAGCCGCGTCGCGTTGTTCTGCTGCGTGGCGGTCGGCCTCTCCGGTGCGGTCAACGCGTGGATCCGGCTGGCCACGGTCGACCAGCTCTGGCTCACGCCGTACGGCAGGCTGATCCTCGCCAAGACCGCGGCACTCGTCGTCCTCGCGGGCTTCGGGTGGTGGCACCGGCGCCGGACGATCCAGGCCGTACGCGATCGCCGCCCGCGCGCCTTCGTACTCCTCGCGGCGGTCGAGGTCGCCATCATGCTCACGACCGTGGGGCTCGCGGTCGCCCTTGCCCGGACACCGCCGCCCACCGCCCCCGGCCATGCCCGGACCTCGGCGGCAGGGCTCTCGACGCATCTCAGGATCTTTCAGTCAGACAGGCCGGTGGCCACGGGGCCGCGGTCTCCGGAACACAACAGGTGGGGTGGGTAGCAATGACGATCAGTCGCCGCAATCTCCTGAAGGTCGGCGGGTTGGGAGCGCTGGGTGCGGCCGGTCTGGCGCTGCCGCTCGGCCAGTTGATCCAGACCAAGTCACCGAGCAGGCTGCCGGCCAATCTGATGCCCAAGCCGTTCCAGGTGAACTTCGTACGGCCGCCGGTGTTGGCGCCGACCAGCTCAGCGCCGGACGCCGACGGTGTGTTGACCAACTACTTCGCGGTGACCGAGATGCAGGCCAACGCCAACCTGGTGCCCGGCGTCATCACCCCGATGTGGACCTACAACGGCACCTTCCCGGGCCCGACCATCAAGGTGATGCAGGGCGAGCGGGCCGTGCTGCGGGTGCGCAACAAGCTGCCCGCGACGCACCCGCTGTTCGGTGAGCCGTTCAAGACCTCCGTGCACCTGCACGGGTCCTCCTCTCAGCCGCAGTACGACGGCTACGCCAACGACGTGACCAGCCCCGGCTGGTACAAGGATTACCACTACCCGAACATCCAGGCGGCGCGCACGCTGTGGTACCACGACCACGCCGTGCACAACACCGCGCCGCAGGTCTACAGCGGCCTGGCCGCGCAGTACCACATGCACGACCAGACCGAGCTGTCGCTGCTGCCGCAGGGCCGTTACGACGTCCCGCTGATCATAAACGACGTGATGTTCGCCGCCAACGGCGCGCTCGGCTACGACGACCGCAACCATTCGGGGCTCTACGGCGACGTCATTCTGGTCAACGGCAAGCCGTGGCCGGTGATGAAGGTCAAGCGGGCCATCTACCGCTTCCGCGGCCTCAACGCCTCACTCTCGCGGTCCTTCCGGCCGACGCTGAGCACCGGCGACGCGGTCCACATGGTGGCCACCGACGCCGGGCTGATCCCCCGGAGCCAGGCGGTCGCCAACTGGCGGCACGGCCAGGCCGAGCGGTACGAGTTCCTCATCGACTTCCGGCAGTACACCGTCGGCCAGCGGATCGAGCTGCAGAATCTGAGCAATCCCAAGAACCTCGACTTCACCAACACCAACAAGATCATGGCCTTCGACGTCTCCGACGACTCCGTGGTCGACGACGACCTCGGCGGCCCGGACACCGACGCGGACTGGACCATCGACAGCATCCCGGACCTGCTCTCGACCGCTCCTGTCATGAACCTCACCGCGAATGACGCGGTACGGACCACGAGCATCCGCGTGGAACACAGCGACGTCACCAACGAGTGGCTGATCAACGGCCACCGGTGGCAGGACGTCGTCGACAGCGGCTTCACCCTCAACGTCGCGACCCCCGACCTCGACGACATCGAGGTCTGGGAGATCGAGAACAAGGGGGGCGGCTGGTTCCACCCGGTCCACATCCACCTGATCGACTTCAAGATCCTGACCCGCAACGGCAAGCCGCCGTTCGCCTACGAGAAGGGGCCGAAGGACGTCGTCTACGTCGGTCCGGGTGAGAAGATCCGGGCGGTCATGCGGTTCGAGCACCAGCGCGGCAGGTACATGATCCACTGCCACAACCTGGTGCACGAGGACCACGACATGATGCAGCAGTTCACCGTGGGACTCACCCCGGGCGTGCCTGACCCGAACGACCCCGTCACGGCCGACCCGCCCAAGCTGGACAACCTGCCGTAGTGGTGGCTGTCCGCGCCGAGGCGTCAGTGCCCGTGGCCGAGCGAATTCGGCCACGGGCGCTGCTGCGCACGGCCATCCAGATCGCCGTGGTGATCGGCCTGGTGGTGCTGCTGCGCGTTGCGGTGATCGAGCCGGTCCGGGTGTCCTCGGAGAGCATGGCGACCACCTACGACAAGGGCGACGTGCTGCTCGTCGACAAGCTCGCCACCCACACCGGCTCGCCTGGGCGCGGCGACGTGGTCGCCTTCGTGAGCCCGCAGGACGGCGCGCTCACGTTGAAGCGGGTCGTGGGCGTGGCGGGCGACCGCGTCGCGGTCCTCGACGGCTTCCTGGTCGTCAACGGCGCGAGGGTCAGAGAGCCGTTCGTCGACCACGCGAGCCAGGACGGGATCTACTTCGGCACGGTCACCGTGCCGCCGCACGCGGTCTTCGTCATGGGCGACAACCGGGCGAACTCCATCGACTCGCGCCAGTACGGTCCGGTGCCGCTCGTCGCCATCAGCGGTCGCGTACGGCTCCGGTTGTGGCCGCTGGGTTGATCGCCCTGGCCCTGGCCCTGGCGCCGGCTCAGGCGCCGGTCGCCGATACCTGCTCCAGCGGCCCGGGCCGCCGGCCCGCGTCGCGCAGGTACCGCGCTTCGTACCGGTGGGCGTAGGCGGCCAGGTAGGGCAGGCCGTTGCTCGATGCCACGTCGCCGGCCGTGGCCGCGGACGCCGCCGCCGCATCGTGCTGCCCGGTCGCGGCCCGGATCGCCGCCCTGGCCAGCAGCCGCAGGCAGTGCTCCCTCGGCAGGCCCTGGTCGCCACCGACGGACCGGTCGAGCAGCTCGAAATCCTCCTTCGCCCTGGCCATGTCGGTGGCAGCGCGGAGCACGATAAGGCGGGCGAGAACCTCCGGCAGCAACAGGGCGGACCCCTGTGCCCGCTGGGAGTCGACGACGGAACCCAGCAGGTCGATCGCGGTGGCGGTCTCGCCGAGCTCGGCCTGCAGCACCGCCGAGGTCAGGACCCGCATCTGCCGGTCGAACGGCCCGATCCGGCCGACCGTCGGGGTGCTGTCGGCCAGCTGTGCAGCCGTCAGATTGCCCCGCTCGGTGGCGATGCGCACGGCGATCCACGACCAGTTGACGTCCTGCGGTACGGCGACCGACAAGGACGTGTCGACCAGCGGCTGGTGGAAGTCGGGGCTGCCCAGGTCGTGCACGACCAGGCATTGCAGGGCATGGATCCGCCGCTGGACATCGGCGTCGTCGCAGCTTTCGGCCAGTGCCGCGGCCTGCTCCAGCGGGTGCTCGGCCATCTGGGCGTGGCCCATCAGGATGCCCGGCAGCCAGGTCGCGATCAGCGCGCGGGCGCGCAGTCTGGGCTCGACGGTGATGGCCATGGCCTCCTGCGCCCAGTGCCGGGCCAGGCCGAACTGGCGGCGCGGCAAGCACAGGGCGGTGGACAGCCGCAGCCGTGCCTCGGCCCTCGGGCCGGGGTCGCTCATGCGGTCGGCCCGCTCGAGCGCGTCGCGGAGCCGCTGTTCGATCTCAGGGTCGCTCGACCCGACATCGTCCTCGTCGTCCCACTCGTCGCTGTGCGCGGGCGCCGGGATGGGGGCCGGGCCGGCGGCGTCGGCGTCGGCGTCGGCGGGTTCGTCGCGTTCGGACACTCGCTCACGCTTGGCGGCGATCCGGGCGAGGTCGGGCAGGGCATTGGTACGGGAAACGCTCACGGCGACCAGGTAGGCCGCCCGCGCCTCGTGCCGCCGCCCGAGCACCGCGCACACGTCGCCGAGCCGCTCGAACAGGTCCACCCGGTCACTGGCCACGGTCTCCGGCATCGCACCCAGCGAGCAGACCTGCATCAGATGGGTCCGCGCGTCCTCGTACCGCCCGTCGGTCATCGCCTCGTCCGCAGCGGTCACGGCGGCCCCCCTGCCGAGATGGGTCTCACCCGCCTTGAGCCAGTGCTGGACGCGGTCCGCGGTCGGGATGATGGCGCGTTCGGCGACTCGCCGGTGCAGCTCCTGCCGCGCGGTCGGGCGCAGCCAGGACTCCACGGCGTCACGCAGAAGGGCATTGCGGAAGACATAGCCCGTGGGCTCGGGGGCGAGCACGGACAGGTCGACGAGGCGGTCGAGCGTCGTCTGGATGCGGGATCGCAGCCGCCCCGCCTCTGCCGGGCCGCCGTACCCGTCGAGCAGCGGCAGGATCGACGACGCGTCGGCCGGCCGGGCCAGCACCGCCAGCAGCTGCAGGGCGCTGACGTCGTCGGCGTCGAGCTTCTCCAGCAGCGGGGCGAGCTGCTTGGTCGGGTGTTCGGTCGGCCTGATCCGGCCGCGTGGCATGAGCACGAGCCCGCCGGCAGTGGCCGCGATCCGGCCGGTCCGGGTCCACTCCCGAGCGGTCGTCACGACCCGCTGCGGGATGCCGTCGCTCTCAGCGACCAGGGCACTGATGAGCTCCACCGTGACCTCGCCGGAGAACAGGTCACCAGCCAGCGCGGCCACGTCCTCGACCGGCAGCCCCGGCAGGTCGATCCGGTGCGGTGGTTCTACCCCCGGCATGGGGCGGGAGGGCGCCAGATCGGCGAGGGGTTGCCCGAGGTTGCCGCCGGCCTGCGCGATGAGCACGACGGTGACCGCCCCGGCCGCCCCGTGCGTCGCGTCGACGAGTCGCTGCACGCTGTCGGCGTCCGCGAGGTCGGCGTCGTCGAGGACGATGACGAGCGGCCGGGGGCGCTGCTCGCCGGGCCTTGCCCGCTGGGCGGCCGGCGTCCTGAGCGCGGACCGGACCAGGTCGAGGCAGTCCACGGGCCGCCCGTCGACCGGCTCGCAGGACAGCTCGACCGGGCCGGTGGCCAGCTCCTGGCAGGCTTCGGCCACGGTGCGCGACTTGCCGGCACCGGGCAGGCCGACCACGACGACCACGGCGCCGTGCTGGGCGGTCGTCGACGTCTCGATGGTCCGCTTCAGCCGGTTGATGGCGTCGCGCCGCCCGACGAACGTCGTGGTCGCGGGCTCGGCGGTCGTACCCACGAGCAGTTGCAGGTGCAGCGCCCGGGTTTCTGGCGAGGGATCGGTGCCGAGCTCGTCGGTGAGGAAGGCCCGGCACCGCTCGAACTCCAGCAACGCCTGCGGAGTCTCGCCCAGCCCGGCGTAGGACCGCATGAGCGCGCGGTAGGCCCGCTCGCTGTAGCGGTCGAGGCTGACGGCGCGGCTGGCGAACTCCATGGCGTCGCGCATCCAGCCGAGCTCGACGGCGGCGTCGGCGGCGTCGCAGATCAGGCCGTGATAAGCCTTCGCGAGCTCACCTCGCGCGGTGAGCGCCCACTGCTCACCGTCGCCGTGCGCCCGGAAGTCGGCCAGATAGAGCGCGTCGGCCTCCCGAGCCACCGCGACCGCTTTGGCCGCCTGTCCCGCGCCGGCCAGCCGGTGTACCTCGCGCACCAGCGAGGAGAAGGCCGCGGCGTCGACCCAGACATCGCGCAGCTCCAGGCCGCCGAGGCGGCGCTGCAGGCAGTCCGGCCCGAGGACCCGGCGGACCTGGGACGCCGCGGTCCGCAGGCTGGCCCGGCCCCGCTGCGCGTCGGCGTGGGGCCAGAGGGCTTCCACCAGCGTGTCCACCGCCACGGCCTCTCCGCCGTTGAGGGCGAGCAGCCGGACGAGATCGGCAGTCTTGCCGGTGCGCCATTCGCGGGGGTCGACGAGTGAGCCGTCCGCCCGGCGCACCCGCAGTGGACCGAGCAGGCGAACCTCGATGCGATCGCTGGCGGCGGCGCACCGGTCGGATGACTTCCCGGAACGCGAAAACAACGTCTCGGTCACTTATCCCCCCAGGGAACCGACTGCACCTGCAGTCGCCGTCCTGGGAGATTTGAGCATCGTGCCCCTGCGCGTCGCAGGCATATCACGAAAATCGCCTTGTGCCATTACGGTACGTATTAACACGCTCGCTCGACCGCACAGCGAGGCGCCCCGGACGGGGGGTCCGGGGCGCCTCGGGATGTGCGGTCGTTCGGCTACACGATGACACCAGTCCTGAATGTCCAGGTGGTGTTGGCCAGTGGAGCGTTCTGCAGGTCCCTGATCGCGGCTGCCCCGCCGGTCAGGCTGACCCGGTACTGAACGAGGCTCGCCAAGGTGACCGTCGGGTCCAGTGTCACGGTGTGCGTGGCGGCGTTGTAGGTGACCGCCGCCGTCACTGCCGCACCGTTGGAGACCCGGATCAGCCGCACCGTGGTGGCGTTCGCCCCCAGCACGTCCTCAGTGAACGTCACCGTGACGTTGACCCCGCGCCGCACCAAGAGCGCGTTCGGCGAAGGGACGCTGGACAAGACCGCAGGCCGGAAGTTGGTCTGGAAGCCGACGGTGCTTGCTGCGAGCGGGTTGCCCGCGATGTCGGTGATTCCGGCCAGGACGCGGACCGTGTAGCTGGTGCCGAACGCCAGGTTGGCATTCGGGTTCAGCGTGGCGATGTGCGCCCCTGCGTTGTACGTGACGACCGCCGGGATGAGGACGTTCGACGCGTTGCGCAGCTGGACGGTGGTCCCGCTGACGCCGGTCACTGCCTCGCTGAACGTCAGGAGGACGTCCGACGCGACGTTGACGTCGGTCGCCCCCGCTGCCGGCGTGCGTGTCGTGACGGTCGGTGCGGTGGTGTCACCGGCCGGCGTGACGACGTTCGACAGCGCCGAGTACGGGCTGGTGCCGTACGCGTTCGTCGCCGACACCTGGAACTGGTACGACGTGCCGTTGGTCAGCCCGGTCACGACCCGGCTGGTCGCGTTGGCCGGCACCGTGATGAGGGCGCNNGCCGGCCGCGGTCAGGACCCGCACCGTCTGGCTCGTGAGCGTGCCAGCCGGAGGCGTCCAGTTGACCGTTGCCGAGCCGACGCCTGCCGTAGCGGTCCCGATGGTGGGAGCCGCGGGCGGGACCAGGTCGATGGTGACGTTGTCGGCGGTGAAGTGCAGGTGCTCGACGTTGCGGACCGTGTCCACGCCGTCGATACCGCCGTTGCTGTCAACCGTCGTCGTGTCGCCGACCGTGGTGATGGTGTAGCCGGTCGAGACACCGGAGAACACTGCCGTGTCGTTGTTCCCGGCGCTGCCAGGGGTGCTCACGGCCGGCGTGATGATCTCACGCGTGGCCACGAGGTCGCCCGGGTCGACGGTTCCGGCGAACACCGCCTGCTGAAGCGTTTGGCCGGTGGGGGCGCCCGCCGCGTCCTTCAGGTACTGGTGCTCCATGAGGTCGGTGGTGCCGATCTCTGTGTTGTGGTTGGTGTGGTCGCGGACGCTGATCCGCACCTGCAGGAACCGGTCACCGTCGATGATGTCGTTGGCGCCACGGCCTTCGAGCGTGTCGCTACCGAGACCACCCAGGATGATGTCGCCGGCGCCCCATACGGGACCGGTGAGCGGGCAGTAGCCCGTCGCCGACAGAGCAGTAACGGCGGTGGCGGTCGAGTCGAAGGACCTGACGACGCCGGTCGGGCCGCCGAGACCGGAGATCCGGTCCAGGCCTGCCTGGTCGAGCGCGTCACATCCGGTGAATCCGCCGCCGCCAACAGTGTCGGGAGCGGTGTCCTGACCCTTGATCAGGTCGTCGAACGCCGAGCCCGAGTCGGCCTCGGTCTCCTGCCAGCGGTCGCGGTTGACGACCACGGGGAGGGGCTTGCCGAGCAGGTTGTTGTTGATGTTCATGTCATCGTCCGCGCCGACGGTGTCGTACTGGTGGATGGCCCAGTCGAAGCCCGCTGCACCGGCGTTGCGGTCGATGGCGGCGTTCTGCGCCATGATGTCGTCGCCGCCCTCGGCGTCGTAG
>QHCA01000199.1 GCA_003244095.1 Pseudonocardiales bacterium
GGGGCGGACCGGTACGGACCGCCGGGCCCCACGGGCTGGAAGGGCCGGGGCGGGCCGTAGCGCGGAGGCGGCGGGCCGTACCCCTGCGGCGCGACAGGGCCGTAGGACTGCCGCGGCGGCGGGCCGTACCGGGGCTGGCGCGCGGCCAACCGCTGCTGCTCGCGGCGCCGCCGTTCGGCCAGCACGGCCGTGAGGTAGGCCCACCCCGGCGTGCCAGGAGGCGGAGGAGGAGTGGTGACAGCCGCGACGGCCGCCGACAGCCGAGCCCCCAGCTCGGCCTTGGCGCTGTCGTCGAGCTGGGGCAGTCGCGACAGGAACTGCCGCACCGACAGCGCCAGGCTGTCGTCGACCCCGGTGATGTCCAGGGTGGAGGCCCAGGAGGCCAGGGGCGGCGGCATCTGGGCGTAGTAGGCCAGCTTCGAGGCGGGCACCCGCTCCTGCAGCACGACGGTGCCGGCGGCCAGGTCGCCTACTCGCTTGCCCTTGGTGGAGATGAGCATGGTCAGGATGCCGACCACCGCGGTCAACCCGACGAACAGCAGGCCGGGCTTCTCCAGCAGGCCGGCGAACAGCCCGCGTACCAAGGCCTGCCGGAAACCGATCGGGCCGCCGTCGTCGCGGACCACCCGGATCCCCATGGCCATCTTGCCCACCGTGCGACCACGGGTCAGCGTCTCCATCGTCACCGGGTAGCCGACGAACACCGCGACGATGATCAGGATGAACAGCGCGACGGCTATCGCGGGGTCGGCGCCGAGCAGGACGATGGAGCCGAGGATCTGGATCAGGTACAACGCCGTCAGCTGCAGGAACAGGTCGATGAAGGCCGCGAGCAGCCGAGAGGGCAGCTTGGCCAGCCGCAGCTCGAGCGCGACAGCTTCGCCGGTGACGATCTCGCTCACACAGGCCCCTTTGTTGTCGACAGCTGATAGACGGTACGGAGGCTCCCAGTCTGCCGGATAGGCTCGCCGGGTGGATCTGGATGCCTTCGTCGTGGCCCATGAGCCGGAGTGGCGCCGGCTCGAGCAGCTGGTCGGCCGGGGCCGGCTGTCCGGCGCCGAGGTCGACGAGCTGGTGGGGCTCTACCAGCGCGTCGCCACCCACCTGTCCGTGGTCCAGACCCGCTCACCCGACGCCGGCCTCATCGCCCGCCTGTCCACTCTCGTGGCGCGGGCGCGCAGCTCGGTGGCGGGTGCGTCGGCACCGGCCTGGAAGGACGTGGCCGACTTCTTCACCGTCACGTTCCCCGTGGCGGTCTACCGATCGTGGCGCTGGTGGTGCGGGGTCGGTACGGCGTTCTCCGTCGTGTCCTTCGCCCTGCTCGGCTACGTCGCGGCCAATCCCTCCGTACAGAGCAAGCTCGCGACGCCGCAGGAGATCCAGCAACTGGTCAATCACGACTTCGCCAACTACTACTCCGACGGCGCGGCCGGGTCCTTCGCTTTGCACGTGTGGACCAACAACGCCCTGCTGGCCGCCATCACGCTGCTGTCCGGCGTACTGATCCTGCCGGCGCTCTACTTCCTGTTCGAAAACGCCGTC
Organism: Pseudonocardiales bacterium; assembly: GCA_003244095.1. Classification (GTDB taxonomy): domain Bacteria; phylum Actinomycetota; class Actinomycetes; order Mycobacteriales; family QHCA01; genus QHCA01. Next base: position 1,543 of record QHCA01000199.1, read on the forward strand.
AACGTCGGCGTCGTCGGCGGGATCATGGTCGGCAACGGGCACTCCGGTGAGTTCTTCGGCCTGATCACCCCGCACGGGATCCTCGAGTTGACCGCGGTCTTCGTGGCGGCCGGGGCCGGCTTGCGCCTGGGCTGGACGTGGATCGACCCGGGGCAGCGGCCACGGGGCCGCGCACTTGCCGAGGAGACCCGGGCGGCCATCGTCATAGCCATGGGCCTGGTCGTCGTGCTGGCCACCAGCGGGGCGATCGAGGGCTTCGTCACGCCCGCACCGCTGCCGACCTGGGCACGAGTGGGCATCGGCGTGCTGGCCGAGGCCGCGTTCATCGCCTACATCGTGGTGTACGGCGGGAGGGCAGCGCGGGCCGGGCTCACCGGTGACCTGGCCGTCGGCCGCCGCGAGGACGTCGCGCCGGTCGCCTGACGCCGCTTGCCCTCCTCGCCGGCCCGCCGGCGCTCGACCATGGCGCGCTGCTTGTTGCTGGTGCCGCAGAGCGACATCGAGCACCAGCGCCCTGACCGGTTCTTCGACGTGTCGTAGTAGACCCACCGGCAGGTCGGCTCGCGGCAGCCCTTGAGCCGAGCCCACCGGCCGTCGGAACGCGCGTCCTCCACGACGATCAGCAGCCAGCCCAGGGCGATGTCGGCGGACCGGCGGGAGGCCGGCTGCAGGCCGCCGATGACCCCGAAGGACACCTGCAACCGCACCGTGGCAGCGACGGCGTCCAGGGCGTCGACCAGCGCGATGTCCGGTAGTGCGCCGGCGTGACCGAGCACCAGGGCGCGCAGTCCCTCACGGACCGCGATGGCCCGCCTGAGGTCGTCGCGCCCGATGGTCATGTCGCGAGGGCCCAACCCGGCCTGGCTGTACCACTGCGCCAGGGCGGCCGGGGAGCAGAGCTCGTCGATCGGCGACTCCAGGGAGCGGCTGTTGAGCAGGTCCTGGATCATGTCCAGCGGCGCGGGAGCCGCCGTACGCCCGGGACGCTGCATGGTTGGCATGGTAGGTCAGAGTCGGCCCTCGGCCTTGAGAGCGAGATAGGCGTCGGCGACGACGGAGGCGAAGGTCTCTGGCGGGGCGTCGACCACCTCGACCCCGCGCCGGCGCAGCACGGCGGTGACCCGCTGGCGCTCGCCGAGGGTGCGCTCGGCAGCGGCCGCGTCGTAGACCGCCGCCGCGTCACCCCGCCGGGCTGCCAGCTCGGCCACCCTGGGGTCACCGACAGAGGCGAGTACGACGATGTGCCGCGAGGTCAGCGACGGGAGCACGGGCAGCAGCCCCTCGTCGATCGCCGCCCCGTCCAACGCGGTGAACAGCACCACGAGGCAGCGCTTGCGCTCCCGGCGCAGCACCTCCGAGACCAGCAGCGTGGCGTCGGTCTCGACGAGTGAGGGTTCGAGGTTGGCCATCGCCTGGACGAGCCGGGGCAGCACCTCCCCGCGGGTGGCCGCCTCGACCGAGGCCCGCACCCGCCGGTCGGCGGCCAGCAGGTCGACCCGGTCACCGGCCCGGGCCGCGACGGCGGCCAGCAGCAGGCACGCATCGAGGGCGGCGTCCAGGCGCGGCGCGTCGCCGACCCGCGCGGCCGACGTACGGCCGGTGTCCAGAACGCAGACCAGCCGCCGGTCGCGTTCGGGCCGCCAGGTGCGCACGACCACCGTGTCGCGCCGGGCCGTGGCCCTCCAGTCGATGGACCGTACGTCGTCGCCGTCGACGTAGTCGCGCAGCGAGTCGAACTCCGTGCCCTGGCCGCGCCGGTTGATCGCGACCGCCCCGTCGAGCTGGCGCAGGCGGGCCAGCTTCTCCGGCAGGAACTTCCGCGAGGTGAACGGCGGCAGCACCCGCACCGCCCAGGGCGCCGTCTGCACGCGGCGGCCGTCGACCCGCCGGGCGTGCCGGCGCTGCCGGGCGGCCAGCCCGAGCGGGCCGGTGGCCAGGCCGAGGCCGATCGAGCCCCAGATGCCGGCGGCGGTGAACGAGCCGATCATGAAGACCTCGCCGTGGGCGAAGTTGATCAG
>QHCA01000200.1 GCA_003244095.1 Pseudonocardiales bacterium
CCGACGTAGCGGACCTCGTCGGTGGCCAGCGGGTGGTGGTCGGGGGCCACCATGTCCGCGGTCACCGGCCAGGCACACGGCAGGCTGCCCTGCTCGTCGGCGAGGTCGGCGCCGGAGAAGGCGGCGATGACGCCGGGCCGTTCCAGGGCCGCGGAGACGTCGACGGAGTTGATCCGGGCGTGCGCCATCGGGCTGCGCAGGACAGCCATGTGCAGCAGGCCGGGGAAGGTGATGTTGTCGGTCCACTGGGTCTGCCCGGTGATCAGCCGGGCGTCCTCCTTGCGCAGCCGGCCCTGACCGATCTGCGCGGCACCGTTGGGCGCGCCGAGCTCGCCGCTCTCGGCGATCTGCTCGCCGACCGGGCTGGGGCCCGCCTCGTCGTGATCCGTCGTCTGTTCGCTCACTGGTGCACCCCCGCGGCCTGCTGTACCGCTTTGACGATGTTCTGGTAGCCGGTGCAGCGGCACAGGTTGCCCTCGAGGCCGAGCCGGACCTCCTCGTCGGAGGGCGACGGATTGTCGTTGAGCAGGTCGATGGCGGCCATGATCATGCCCGGTGTGCAGTAGCCGCACTGCAGGGCGTGCTGTTCGTGGAAGGCCCGCTGCATCGGGTGCATGCCGTCCCCGGCGATGCCCTGGATCGTCGTGACCTCGGTGCCGTCGGCCTGCACCGCCAGCATCGAGCAGCTCTTGACGCTCACGCCGTCGACGTGCACGGTGCACGACCCGCAGTTGGACGTGTCGCAGCCGATCGGCGTGCCGACCAGGCCCAGCTGGTCACGCAAATAGTGCACCAGCAGCAGCCTGGGCTCGACCCCATCGGCGTATTTCACACCGTCGACTGTGACCTCGATGCGCGACATGGCGCCTCCTCGGCTACCCCGTCAGGTGACCGACCCACAGTATGACGATCTCCGGCCCGCGCAACCCGTCCCGTCAGGACAGGCCGGTGCCCACCGCTCGTCCCACGGCGTAGGTGATGGCGGCTGCGATGCCACCGAGCACGAGCTGGCGCATGCCGCTGTAGAGCCAGCCGCGGTTGGTGAACCGCGAGGTCAGGGCACCACACGCGAACAGGCCGAGCGCGGAGAGCACGAGTGAGATGAGTAGTGACGTGGCGCCCAGCAGGTACGGCAGGAGCGGCACGAAAGCACCCACCGTGAACGACAGGAACGACGCGATGGCCGCCGTCCACGGGGAGGGCAGGTCGTCAGGATCGACGCCCAGCTCCTCGCGGGCGTGCACGCGGAAGGCCTGTTCGGGATCGGCCGAGAGCTGCTCGGCGACCTGGGCAGCCAGCTCGGGGTCGAGGCCGCGCTGCACGTACATCGCGGCCAGCTCGTCCTGCTCGGCCTCGGGATTGCGCCGCAGCTCCAGGCGCTCGACGTCGAGCTCCGCGCGGGCCAGCTCCGCCTGCGAGGCCACCGAGGTGTACTCCCCCACCGCCATCGAGAAGGCGCCGGCCACCAGGCCGGCCAGGCCGGCCAGCGCGACGGTCCCGGGCTTGGCACTGCTGCCGGCGACGCCGGAGATCAGCGCGAAATTGGAGACCAGGCCGTCCATGGCGCCGAAGACCGTCGGGCGCAGCGCGCCACCGGTGACGTCGCGGTGCTCGTGATGTGCCTCGGGCACGACACGCTTGGGCTGCGCCCCCGCGTCAGGTGGTGTGCTCACTGGTAGAGGGTACGTCGGTGGCCGCCGTCGACGCCGCCTCCTCGTCTCGCGGCTCGACGACCTCCTCCCGCGGCCCCCGATGCGTCCCGATCCAGGCGACGGCGCAGACGAAGGCCAGCACGGAGGTCCACACGTTGACCCGCACGCCAAGGATGTGGTTGGCCTGGTCGGCCCGCAGCAACTCGATCCAGGCCCGGCCCACCGCGTACAGGGCGACATACAGGGCGAAGGCCCGCCCGCGGCCGAGCTTGAAGCGGCGGTCGGCCCAGATCACGACGCCGGCGACGCCGAGGTTCCACAGGGACTCGTACAGGAACGTCGGATGGTAGGTCGAGTGGCCCTCCAGGTATCCGGTGTTTGCCTGCGGGTCCTTGGGATCGATTCGCACCGCCCAGGGCAGGGTGGTCGCCCTGCCGAACAGCTCCTGGTTGAAGTAGTTGCCGAATCGGCCGACCGCCTGGGCGATCGCGATGCCCGGCGCCACGGCGTCGGCGAACGCCGGCAGCGGGATGCCCCGTCGCCGGCAGGCGATCCAGGCCCCGACCCCGCCCAGCAGCAGCGCACCGGGGATGCCCAGGCCGCCCTTCCAGACGTACAGGGCCTCGATCGGATGCCTGCCCGAAGCGAAGTAGAGCTGCGGGCTGGTGATCACGTGGTAGAGGCGACCGCCGACCAGACCGAACGGCACGGCCAGCGCCGCCACATCGGTGACGGTCCCCTTGCGGCCGCCGCGGGCCTGCCAGCGCCGCTCGCCGAGGACGACCGCCGCGACGACTCCGGCGATGATGCACAGGGCGTAGGCCCGGATCGGCACCGGGCCCAGATGCCAGACGCCCTGTGACGGCGACGGGAAGGAGGCGAGGTTCACCTGCACACGGTAGCCGGATGCCAGGGTGCCGCGGCGGTCCGGACCTGGTTAGGGTCGAGTCATGGGCGACTCGACGAACGGCCTGGTGACCGCGGCGGCAGGACTCATCCACGACGGGGCCGGCCGGGTCCTGCTCATCCAGCAGAACTACGGGCGCCGGCGCTGGGGTCTGCCGGGTGGGCGGGTCAATTCCGGCGAGACTCCCGTGCATGCGGTCATCCGCGAGGTACGCATGGAGACCGGGCTCGAGACCGCCGTGATCGACCTGGTCGGGCTCTACCATCTCTGCGGTGGCGACGACGGGCTGCCCGAGCAGCTGACGTACGCGTTCCGCTGCGAGGTGGTCGGCGGTGAGGCGAGCGTCAACCTGCCGAGCAAGGTCGCCCACGTCGGCTGGTACGACCCCCGCACCCTGCCGTCCCCGACGACCCCCTCGGTGCCGATCGTTGTCCCCGACAGCGCCTCCGGCCGGTCCGGCGTGGTCCGCGACATCGTCCGGGCGGCCACCCCGGCCCCGGTCTGACCGCGCCCCCAGAGTGACGACTTCCCGGAAGTTGCTGGAGGTCCGGGGTGTCGGTCGGGCTGGGGTCAGCGCTTGCGGACGCCGGCGGCGAGGTCGGCGGCGAGCGCTGCGACCGCCCGGATGCCGTCGCCCTCCGACGGCGCGTCGAGCAGGCACCGTACGAACGCCGAGCCCACGATCACCGCGTCGGCGTAGCCGGCGACCTCGGCCGCCTGGGCGCCGTTACTGACGCCCAGCCCGACCCCCACCGGCAGGTCGGTCACCGCGCGGACCCGGGCGACGAGCTCCGGTGCCCGGACGCTGGTCGAGCCGCGGGCACCGGTGACGCCCATCACCGACGTGGCGTACACGAATCCCCGGCAGTGCCGCGCCGTCATCGCGATGCGCTCGTCGGTCGAGGACGGCGCGACGAGGAAGATCCGGTCGAGGCCGGCGGCGTCGGAGGCGTCCAGCCACTCGGCCGCCTCGTCCGGGATCAGGTCGGGGGTGATCATCCCGGCCCCGCCGGCCACGGCGAGGTCGCGGGCGAAGCGGTCGACACCGTAGGCGTCGACCGGGTTCCAGTACGTCATGACCACGGTCGGCACGCCGGTGCCGGCGACGGCCTGCACCGTGGCGAGGACGTCACGGATGCGGACCCCGCCGGCCAGCGCCCGGGCGACAGCGGCCTGGATGGTCGGGCCGTCTATCAGCGGGTCGCTGTAGGGCAGCCCGACCTCGATGACGTCAGTACCCGCCTCGACCATGGCCCGCAGCGCCGCCACCCCCGCGGGCACGGTGGGAAAGCCGGCCGGCAGGTAGCCGACGAGCAGCCCGCGGCCCTCGGCCCGGCCACGCTCGAACGCCGCAGCGAGCCCGCTCACGCTCTATCCCCCATGACTGGGCCCCTCACGACAGGGCTCTCACGCCAGGTCGAACCAGCGCGCGGCGGTGTCCATGTCCTTGTCGCCACGGCCCGAACAGCAGACCAGCACGACCGCGTCCGGCCCGAGCGAGGCCGCCAGCGGCAGCACACCGGCGAACGCGTGGGCGGTCTCGATCGCGATCAGGATGCCCTCGGTGCGCGCAACCAGGGCCATCGCGTCCATGGCCTCGGCGTCGGTCACCGCCTGGTAGGTCGCCCGGCCGCTGTCGTGCAGCCAGGCGTGCTCGGGGCCGATCCCGGGATAGTCCAGCCCGGCCGAGATGGAGTGGGTCGGCTCGGTCTGCCCGTCGGCGTCCTGCAGCAGATAGGTCCGCATCCCGTGCAGGACGCCCGGCCGGCCGCCCGCGACCGTGGCCGCGTGCCGGCCGGTCTCCACGCCCTCCCCACCCGCCTCGTAGCCGACCAGTCGCACGCCGGTGTCGGCGACGAAGGCCGAGAAGATGCCCATCGCGTTGGAGCCGCCGCCGACACAGGCCGCGACGACCTCGGGCAGCCGGCCGGTCAGCTCAAGGCACTGGGCACGGGCCTCGACCCCGATGACCCGCTGGAAGTCGCGGACGATCATCGGGAAGGGATGCGGCCCCATCACCGACCCGATCACGTAGTGGGTGGTCTCGACATTGGTCACCCAGTCGCGCATCGCCTCGTTGATGGCGTCCTTGAGGGTGCGCGACCCGGCCATGACCGGCACCACGGTGGCGCCCAGCATCCGCATCCGGGCCACGTTGAGGGCCTGTCGCCGGGTGTCCTCCTCGCCCATGTAGACCACGCACTCCAGGCCCAGGTAGGCACAGGCCGTGGCCGTGGCCACGCCGTGCTGGCCGGCACCGGTCTCGGCGATGATCCGCGGCTTGCCCATGCGCTTGGCCAGCAGCGCCTGGCCGAGCGCGTTGTTGAGCTTGTGCGAGCCGGTGTGTGCGAGGTCCTCACGCTTGATGAGGATGCGGGCACCGCCGGCCGCGCGGCCCAACCGGCCGGCATCGGTCAGTGGGGTCGGGCGCCCCACGTACGTGGCCAGGAGCCGGTCCAGCTCGCCGGTGAAGGCCTCGTCGCCCCTGGCCTTGTCGTACGCGGCGGTCAACTCGTCCAGTGCCGCGACGAGGGCCTCGGGCACGAACCGGCCGCCGTACGGGCCGAAGTGCCCGCTGGCATCGGGCAGGCTGGTCATCCGCGGATCAGGCCGATCATCCACGGGTCAGGCCGGCGACACGTCATCGCCCGGACCGGGGGGTAGCCGGGTGCGCCCCCGCCGTGACCAGGTCGGCGACGGCCTGCCGCGGGGTGCGATCGGTGACCAGGCCCTCGCCGACCAGGACCGCGTCGGCACCGGCGGCGGCATAGGCGAGCAGGTCGTGAGTGTCGCGCACCCCGGACTCGGCAACCTTGACCACCGTGCTGGGCAGGCCTGCCGCGACGCGCTCGAACACCGACCGGTCGATGTCCATGGTGCGCAGGTCGCGGGCGTTGATGCCGATGACCCGCGCTCCCGCCGCCAGGGCGCGATCGGCCTCGGCCTCGTCGTGCACCTCGACCAGGGCGGTCATGCCGAGGGACTCGACCCGCTCGAGCAGCCCGATCAGGGCATTCTGGTCGAGCGCGGCAACGATCAGCAGGCAGATGTCGGCACCGTGCGCCCGGGTCTCGTGCACCTGGTAGCTGGTGACGATGAAGTCCTTGCGCAGGACCGGAACGTCAACCGCCGCCCGGACGGCGACCAGGTCGGCCAGTGACCCGCCGAACTGCCGCCCCTCCGTCAGGACGCTGATCACCCGGGCACCGCCGTCCTCGTAGTCGCGGGCCAGCGCGGCAGGGTCGGGGATCTCGGCCAGCCGCCCCCGGGAGGGGCTGGCGCGCTTCAGCTCGGCGATAACGCCGACCCCCGCAGCCGACAGCGCGGCGAGTCCGTCCCGGGCGGGAGCACACGCGGCGGCCCGGGCCTTGATCTGGGCCAGGGGCTCGCGTGCCTCGCGCTCGGCGACATCGGCGCGGGCGCCGATCACCAGCTGTTCGAGCACGTACACAGGTGAGTCCCCTCGACGAACGTCGATCGCGGCTTGCGATGGCCGACCGGAGCGATGTTACTCACCGGTGTTGGCGGCCCCGGGCGACGGGTGGAGCGCACGCGGCAGCCGTACCGCAAAGCAGGCACCGCCCTCGGCCGCATGCCCGGCGGTCGCGCGGCCGTGCAGCCGGGTGCTCAGGCCGTGCACCAGGGCGAGCCCGACACCGGTCCCGACCCGCCGCACCCCGCGATATCGCTCGTACAGCGCCGACCGGTCGAAGGCCACGGCGAGGTCGTCCGCGGTCAGCCCGGGCCCCCCGTCGCGGACCTCGACGACGGCGTCGCTGCCCTCGGCGCGGACCGCCAGCAGGATGGGCCGACCGGCGGGGGTGACGCGCAGGGCGTTCTCGGCCAGGCCGTCGATGATCTGTCGGACTCTGGTCGGGTCGGTCTGGACGCGCACCGGCCCGGGCGGCACTTCGGTGGCGAACAGCACGCCCTCGGCGCGGCACCGCGCCGCCCACACCCGGCCCGCGTCGGCCACCAGCGAGGCCAGGTCGACATCGGTGACGTCGATCCGGAAGTCCTGGGCGCCCAGTCGGGCGAGGTCCAGCAGGTCGGCGACGAGGCGCTCCAGCCGGGTCGCCTCGGCCAGGACAGTGGCACCCACCGGCGCGACGTCGGCGCCGGTAGTCACGCCGTCGGCGAGGGACTCGGCGAAACCCTTGACCGCCGTGAGCGGGGTCCGCAGCTCGTGCGAGATCGACAGCAGGAACTCCCGCTGCCGGCCCTCGCTGTACTCCAGGGCACCTGCCAGCCGGTTAAGGGACTCCGCGACCTCGGCCACTTCGGCCGGCCCGTCGGTGCTCAGCCGGACACCACGGCGTCCATCAGCCAGGTCGTGGGCCGCCGCCGCCGCGCGCTGCAGCGGCCGGGCCAGGCGGCGGGCCAGCACGACGCCGGCGACGGCGGCCACGGCCAGCCCGA